>JAJFIL010000188.1 GCA_021774965.1 Alphaproteobacteria bacterium | reverse complement strand
AGATGGGCTCTGTGCCGCAATCCATGGGGCCGCGCAAGTTATGGCTGGGGCCTATGAAACGGTCCTTGTGGTGGCCCATGCCAAACCCTCTCTCTCAAACTACGAAGACATCACGCTGTGGGCGATGGAGCCTGTCTTTGCTCAGTCCATGGGCCTTGATTTTCGCAGCTGCGCCGGGCTTCAGGCAGCAGCCATGGCGCGTGAGGATGATGGAGCAGAAGCGCGTTGGGCGAAAACTGCGGCGCGGCGTCGCAACGCAAGCGGATCCAACATGACCGCTCGCAATATTCTGTCTTCTGCGGCACGCGCCTTGCCCCTGCGCAAAGGCATGGCGGCACCGCTGGCAGATGGTGCATGCGCCGTGATTTTACGGCGAGGCGTTGCAGGGCGCGATAAAGACAAAATTTGTGTGGCTGGGCTGGGCCATGATCTGGAAGCGCACAATCTTGGGGACAGAGATCTTGCCAAGGCGAGCGGTCTTGCTCGTGCCTGCGACAGGGCCTACGCACGCGCCGGTATTGACCGGAAAGATCTCGGGATTGATCTCATTGAGCCTTGCGCACTTTATCCGCATGAAGAGGAACTTGTGCTCAAGGCAGCTGGTATTGAGGGGGGGTGCCTTATCGCTCCTCAAGGCGGGCTTTTTGAGGGCTATGTGCCGATCGCAGCGGGACTTTCGCGCCTTGTTGCCTGTGTCTCCCATATGCGAGGTCATGAGAGTTGTGCCCGTACGCTTGCCCATGGAGCCTGGGGCCCTGCGGGACAAGGCCAGGCAGTGATGCTTCTCGAGAGGAGTGCATTATGAGCCGTGTAGGCATAATTGGGACAGGCCAAACTCATCACGCCCGCATGCGCAATGATGTCAGCCAGGCCGAATTGGTGCGAGAGGCCTCTGCCGCAGCCCTCAAAGACGCAGGCATTGAGCCGGACGCGCTTGATGCCGTTGTGATCTCCAACATGGAATTGTTCGAAGGCCGTGCCTTTCCCGAACTTTGGGTCGGCGAAGGGGCCTTTGCTGCAGGCAAGCCGTGCATGAAAGTGGCCACCGGTGGCACCTCCGGCACCAGCGCCTGTATCGCCGGATATCATCAGGTGGCCTCAGGGCTTTATGATGTGGTGCTCGTGGTAGGGTTTGAAAAACACTCCGAAGGTCACACCCAGGCAGGCATGGCCTTGGTGGATCCATTTTGGGATCGTGCTGTTGCCTCTGGCGCGCTGGGGAATTTTGCGCTGTCGATTTCGCAATATATGGCCGAGCGCAATGTGTCGGAAGAACATGCTGCCCGCGTAGCCGTAAAGGCCCGGCGCAATGCAGCGCTTAACCCTCACGCTCATTTGAATGATGCGGAGGTGACCGTGGGCGATGTCTTGTCCTCGCGTATGCTGGCCCATCCGCTTCGTCTGATGGACATGTGCCCACAATCAGACGGGGCCTGTGCCATCGTTGTTGCGGCGGAAGATTTTGCAAATGCTCACTGTGATCGCCCAGCCTGGATTGAGGCAGCAGCCACACGGCACCAACAGCCTTACATTGGCGATATTGAGCGCCGTTTGATCACCATGGAAACTTTGCGCGATGCGGCGAAGGAAGTTTACGCCAAGGCAGGCATTACAGATCCCTATAAAGACTTTGATGTGGCGGAGATTTACGAGCCCACCACCTATACCGAACTGGCCTGGTACGAAGCCCTTGGTTTTTGTGAAGAAGGCCGAGCGGGCGAGCTTATTGAAAGCGGTGAAACGGAAATCGGCGGTGCTTTGCCTGTTAATCCCTCCGGCGGTGTGTTGTGCGCCAACCCGGTGGGCGCTACCGGTGTGATCCGCGTGGCGGAAGCTGCCAAACAAATTCTCGGGCGCGCGGGGGACTATCAAGTTGCAAATGTGAACACGGCCTTGGCCACCGGTTACGGCGTTTATGCCTGGGCCGATGCCATGGTTCTGCGGGGGGCGGCATGAGCACTATTGAAGCTGTCACTCACGAGATGGATCTTACCTGGCGTTATGCGTCCGGCGCTGCCATGGAAAAATTTTGCGCGGAACTTAAGGAACACCGCATCTCGGCTCTCAAGTGCCCGAAGTGTGAGCGGCACTATTTGCCACCGCGGCCTTTCTGTGGGCGCTGTTGTGTGCGCATGGAAGAATGGGTGCCGGTGAAAGACGAAGGTGTACTCGAAGCCTGGACCGTTATGTATCTGCCCATTGTTGATGGTCGCACCGGCAAGATGCGCGATGCGCCGTATGGCATGGGGCTCATTCGCCTGGACGGAGCCGACACCACGTTGAACCATTATCTGGCCGAGTGCGATCCAGAGAAATTGCGCGTCGGCCTTCGTGTGCGTGCTGTGTGGCGCGATGATGCGAACGGTGCCATGGATGATATCGAACACTTTGAGGTGTGCGAATGATCCGTGGGGGAACCATAAAACTACCCTTTACCTTTGCCGCTGGAAAAGCAGGCAGTGCCGCGCTTGCTGCCATCAAGGAACGTGAGGCTATCCTCGGATCATACTGCGGGTCCTGCAATGTGGTTTTGGTGCCAGCAAGATCCTTCTGCCCTCATTGCAATGAGGAGGAGCTTGAGCCTCGTGACGTAGGCCCCAAAGGCACATTACAATATTGGACGGAAGTGCCAGGGCGGGGCATCTTTGGCTATATCGCTCTTGAGGGCGCTGACAGCGGCTTTGTTCATCATCTTCTTGCGTCCCCGGCGGGCCTTGCCTGTGGTGCGCAAGTGATCGCAGCCTTTGGGCCAGTGGCCAGCGACCCTGCCAAGACGGAACTTAAGGGCTTTGAACTTGTGGGGAGCTCCTCATGACCATCCGTACCAAGACAGAAGCAGGCACCCTCACCGTCACCATAGACCGGCCCGAGACCCGCAACGCCCTCAACGGAGAAATGCGGGAGCGGCTCATCGAGGTCTGGCATGCGTTTGCCGCTGATGATGAGGCGCGCGTGGCTATCCTCACAGGCGCCGGGGGCAAATCCTTCTGCGCAGGCGCGGATATCAAAGAGATAGGTGACTATTATAAATCCATGACGCCCATCGAGCGGCGCGAGGTTGGCGAGCTCGAACCCGGCATTGGAGGTGTCACCAGAAACCTCGATCCGCGTAAGCCCGTGATCGCTGCCATCAATGGTCACTGTCTCGCAGGCGGGTTGGAGATTGCCTTGGCCTGCGATATTCGCATTGCCGTTCCGCACGCAACATTCGGCCTGCCGGAGGTTAAGCGAGGCATCCTGCCGGGCGCAGGCGGCACCCAACGTCTTCCGCGCAGCATGCCTTTTGGGGTGGCGCTGGAGATGATCCTTTCCGGAGCTGCCATTGATGCCGACGCTGCGCTGCGTTGGGGCCTTGTGAGCCATGTGGTGCCGCAGGATGAGTTGCTCGTTGAGGCCGCGCGCATCGCAGAACTCATTGCTGCCAATGGGCCCCTGGCCGTTCGCGCGGCGCGGGATGCGGCCTATCAGGGTCTTACCTTGCCGCTGGATGACGCTCTGCGACTGGAACAGTTTCACGCCGAACCCTTGCGCCAAAGCGAAGACGCAAAGGAAGGCGTCGCCGCGTTTGTTGAAAAACGCAAACCAAAATTCAAAGGGAAATAACCCATGGAGATGACAAACATCCTTTGCAGAGCGGAAGGCCCAATCTTCCACATCACCCTGAACCGCCCAGACGTGCTCAACGCCCTTAGCGGTGAGATGCTGGAAGAGATCCATGCGGCGGTCGATGAGGCGGATGCAGATGCGAATGTCCGCGTCATCTGCATTGATGCAGCAGGTGACCGTGCGTTCTCCGCCGGGATTGATGTGGCTTACGTGAAAGATATGGATGCCTTTGGCTCTCGCGGGATGGGGCAACTTCTGCACAAAGTCTTTCTGGCTTTGCGCAAGGTCAAAAAACCTGTTGTGGCCTCCATCGACGGGCTCTGTCTCGGGGCAGGGCTCGAGCTTGCGCTGTCATGCGATTTCATGATCGCGACAGATCGCTCCCGCTTCGGACTTCCCAATATCCATCGCGGCATTCCCGCCATCGTGGAGGCAGCACTTTTGCCTATCGCGGTTGGCATCCAAGGCACACGGGAGCTTTGTTTCCTGGGCGAGTTTTGGGATGCGGAAAAGGCCGAACGGCGTGGGCTGGTTCAATCCATCCATCCAGTTGATCAGCATGGGGATGCTGTTGCCAAGGTTTGTGAGACCCTTGCGAGCAAAAGCCCCTTCGCGCTGGAAACCCAAAAAGAGATCATCCACAAGTGGATCACCACGGATATTGAATCGGCCATCGATTATTCCATCAACACCGTAGGCCTCAACTGGCTGACCAAAGACCAGACCGAAGGCATGCAGTCCTTCGTGGATAAACGCAAAGCCGAGTTCAAGGGAGAGTAACCATGTCCAAAACGATCATCACTTGTGCTCTAACCGGTGCCCAGCAGGGTAAGGAAGCAAACCCTGCGTTACCGGAGCAGCCCGCAGAAATTATCGAGGCGGGTCTGGCGGCCTGGAGAGCGGGAGCGTCCATTCTTCATATCCATGCGCGCGACAAAAACGGCAAAGCGGCAAGCGATGTTGAAACCTTCCGCACTATCGTTGAGGGTCTCAAGGAAGCAGGCTGTAAGGCGGTGATCAATCTCACCACGGGCGGTGCCATTGCCGGTCTGCCTCTTGAAGATCGCATAAAAGTCGTGCCGGAGCTTAAACCGGACATTGCCTCTTACAGTGTTGGCGGGGGCAGCTTGCTGGGGCGCTATGACGAGCAGGCTGGGGAGTGGAAGGGCGATCGTTTTGTGCCGCTGTTTTCCTCACACCGGGACCTTGAGCGCGTGGCGCGCATCTTTCAGGAAAACCAAGTGCGACCGGAACTTGAGATCTATCACTCCGGCATGCTCAACAATTTGGCCGCCCTTCATGAACGCGGCGTGTTTGATGAGCCACTGTTGGCCAATATCGTCATGGGCATTCCCGGCGAGACCACCAAAGCAACGGTCAAGAACCTGCTGTTCATGGTGGAGGGCCTGCCGTCAAAGACCGAGTGGTTGGTCTCCGCTATCGGGGCTCGAAATCACTTCCGCATGTTGGGCGCGGTGGTGGCTATGGGCGGCCACGTGCGCGTAGGTCTTGAAGACAACGTCTACATCAGGCCCGGCAAGCTGGCGTCTTCAAATGCTGAGATTGTGGAGAAGGCGGTGCGCATTCTCAATGAGTTGGGCGCACCTATTGCCAGTCCCGACGACACCCGAGAAATTTTGAAACTTCCAAGATAAATTTTGCCAGGAGAAACTAGTCATGACACGGACAAAGATCGCTATTGATGCATGGGCAACCTATGTAAGCCCGGAAGGGGCCACGCGCTGGCCTGAAGAGTTCAAACACATCTTCAACAAATATCGTTCGCCCAAGATCATGACGGAAGGCCAGCCGGTCGAAGACATGATCGCGGAAATGGATGCTGCAGGCGTCGATAAGATCATCCTCTCGTCCTTCTATTACAAGGGCGATCCGGTGATGACCAACGAGGAAGTCTCGGCCCTCGCCAAGAAATATCCTGATCGATTCATCCCGGCAGGTACGGTCAATGTCATGGACAAACCCATGAAGGTGGCCGCCGATGTAGAATACATCGTCAAGGAACTCGGCATGTGCTGCGTCCGGCTGGAACCCTACATGTACGGCGACGGCATGACGGGACTTGCGCCAAATGACAAACACTATTGGCCGGTCTATATGAAATGCTCCGAGCTTGGCGTGCCCGTGGCACTGCAAGTGGGCCACACCGGGCCGCTGCTGCCGTCAGAATGCGGGCGGCCTATCTATCTGGATGAAGTGGCGCTGGCGTTCCCGGACCTTACCATCATTGGCTGCCATTTGGGCCAGCCTTGGCATGATGAGATGATGACATTGGCGTGGAAACACCCCAATGTTTACGTGGAAACCTCCGCGCGGGGTCCTCGCCAATGGCCGCAAAACTTTGTTGATTATGTGAAATCCTGGGGTCAAGACAAAGTGATCTGGGCAACGGACTACCCGCTCCTTTCTTTCGACCGTACCCTGACGGAACTCGAAGATTTGGGTGTCTCGGAAGAGATCTATCGCAAAGTGGTGCGGGATAATCTTATCCGTGCCTTCAAACTGGATCTTGATTGATGGGTGTCGCAGCGCTTCTTGAAAGCATTCCTTACGTGGTCTGGCACCGAATCGATGTGACTGAGGAAGGTCCTGTCCGTTTTGAGATGGAACTGTTAGACCGTCTGGAAATCCACAATTACGTGGGCACGCTTCACGCTGGCGCGCTTTATACATTGGCCGAGACGGTTGCCGGGGTGGCAGCGGATTCTGTCGCACAAGGCCTTGGCGCGTTTATTCTGCTGCGTGAGGCGAACATCAAATATACAAGGCGCGCGGAAGGCAATGTCCGGGGCATTGCTGAGGTTGACGAGACCGCTGCAGGTGCGGCGAGCAACACCTTCAAAGAGGCTTCCCGCGCAGACCTGCCCATTGATGTTGCCATTCAGGATGGCGATGGGCTGACGGTTTTTGAAGGAACGTTCATCTACGCCATCCGGCCGAGGAAATCATGACTGAAAAACTTTTGTGTGAGAACGCGGATGGGGTTCTGACCCTGACGCTCAACCGACCGGACAAGCTCAACGCCATTGATTTTGAGTTGCTCGACGCGCTGACCGACGCCTTGGAAGGTGCCAAGACCGACGCCGCCACGCGCGCCATTCTTCTGAAAGGGGGGGGGCGGGTGTTCTGCGCCGGCGCAGACATCGGTCAGATGGTCGACCGCACGCCTGCGGAATGGGAAGAGATCGTTGATCATTATCTGGATCCCATCCGTGCCATTGTCTCGCTGGACAAACCAGTGATCGCGCGCTGTCACGGCAATGTGGTGGGCGGGGGCCTGGGCCTTGCCTTGGCATCAGATTTCCGCGTAGGCGCTGTGGGCTCGCGCTATTGCACGCCCTTTGTGAAGCTGGCTCTGGCGGGCTGTGATATGTCCGCTGGCTATTTTCTTCCCCGACTTGTGGGACTGGGCCGGGCTACGGACATGATGATGACCGCGCGTTTTGTGGAAGCCGAAGAGGCCGAACGCATCGGGCTCATCTCGCGATTGGTGCCTGAGGCAGAACTTGATACGGCGGTAGATGAGCTTGCGCAGCAATTGGCAGCTGGTGCGCCGCGTACGACGGCCTTTACCAAACGCGCCATCCGGCGTTCGTTGGATAACGATATGGCGGGGGAGTTTGACTATGAGATTTTTGCGCAAGTCCAATGCCTGCAAAGTGAAGATCACAAGGAAGGGGTCGCAGCGTTCATGGAACGACGTGCGCCCAAATTCAAAGGGCAATAAGCTCAAGATGGCATGGATGGGACAGACCAAATGAATGATCCGCTTCTAGACAGTGATGCGCAGCAGTTTCAGGAAACCGTGCGGGCGTTCACCGCAAAGGAAATCACGCCCTTCGCCACCAAGTGGGATCTGGAGGAAACCTACCCCAAGGAGCTGTTCAAGAAGTTTGGTGAGCTGGGCTGGCTGGGTATTTCGTTCCCGGAGGAATATGGCGGCTCGGGCGGTGGTTCCGTGCTCTATGCCATCCTGTGTGCCGAGTTGTCAAAGGGGTCGGCGGCCATCTGTCTTGGGCTTTACGTTCACACCGCTTTGGCTAGTTCTGCTCTTTTGCATTTGGGCAATGAAGATCAGAAGCGCGCCTACCTCCCCGGTGCCATGAAGGGGGAGAAGGTTGGCTGTTGGGCCTATGCCGAACCAAATGCAGGGGCGGATGTGTCGTCTGTTCAGACCCGTGCCACACGCGATGGGAATGACTACGTTCTTAATGGCTCAAAAATGTACATTACCAATTCGCCCTTTGCAGATTTCATGATTGTGGTGGCGTCCACCGATCCAGATGCCGGGTTGCGCGGACTATCCCTTTTTATTGTGGATGCGGACACTCCCGGTGTAACGGTGAACGCATCTCTCAAGAAACTTGGCATGGGCGCATCTGAAATGGCGGAAATTGTCTTTGAAGATTGCCGCATTCCAGAGGCGGCGCGCCTTGGCCCCGAAGAGGGCGGGTTTTTCCAGGCGCTACTGGTGCTGACCCTTGGCCGAATTGCCAGTGCAGGGCTCGCAGTGGGGCTTGGCACCGCGGCCATGGAAGAAGCTCATGAGTATTGCACCAACCGGGTGCAGTTCGGGCGGCCTCTGCTCAAGCAACAATTCGTACGCTTTACCCTTGCTGATATGGCTACAAAACTGGAAGCGGCCTGGCAGCTAACGCTTCATACCGCGCGGCTGGTGGATGGTGGTTTGCCGCACGACAAGCAAGCCTCCATGGCCAAACTATTTGCCAGTGAGGCCTGCACCGAGATTTGCGAACGCGCACTTCACCTTTGCGGAGCGCAAGGTTTTATGAAAGAAAGTGCGGCGCAACGGTTCTATCGAGACTGTAAGGTTCTGGAGCTGGGCGAGGGGACAAGTGAAATTCAGCGCGAGACCATCGCGCGGCAGTTAGGAGTTTAAAATGGGCGTAGCAGAACGGCGAGCTCGGGAACGAGAAGCACGTAAATCATCGGTGTTGGATGCAACGCGCAGCCTTCTGCTTGAACGCGGGTTCAACGGCACCACCAGCAAACAGATCGCGGAACGCTGTGAGCTTTCCGAAGCCACCCTGTTCTTTTACTTCAAGAACAAGGACGAGATCATCGTCTCCTTACTGTTTGAAAGTATCAGCTCCTGGAGTGTAGGTCTTGAACGCATATCCGGATTGAAATTAACGCCAGAGAAGAAGCTTTCCCGATTGTGGCAGTTCTTTAAGAAAATGAAGGACGAACACCCGGAATACTTCGTGGTCTTTGCCTATCTTGCCCGGCCCAACGCCCTTGCCGAAATTTCAGACGAACTTCAAGCCGAGATTGTGCGAGACTCTGGTGAGAACTTTCAAAGGCTCGCAAAGCTGCTGGAGGACATTACCGGGCGCAACGATGGTCGCCTGATGGCGGACATGGTGTGGGCAACCTTCCTTGGACTGATGGTTTTGAGAGATTCACGGGAGAACCTTCACAGCAAGGTGCACCCAACAGAGCGCGATCTTGCCACAGTGTGCGACATGCTCACCAAAGCGCTATTGGGTTAGTGAGGAAGGATACAGGCCATGAGTGAAATGCTTGCAGCGCGGCTCTATGAGGCTGGCCAACCGCTCAAGGTGGAAAGCGTGCCCGTGCCGAAACCAGGACCCGGCGAGGTTCTGGTGGAGGTTGCGGCCTGCGGGCTGTGCGGCACGGACATTCACTTGGCGGTCGAGGGTGACATCCCCGTGGCGCACACGCCCATCACCTTAGGCCACGAATCTGCAGGCACGATTGCTGCACTGGGGGAGGGCGCGGCAGGTTTTGCCATCGGAGATCGTGTGGCCCTGTTCCCCGCGGCCAGTTGTGGGGAGTGCAGCTATTGCATGGCAGGTCGGGAAAGCCTGTGTGACCGATCAAAAGTCTACGGCATGGCGCGAGACGGGGGCCTCGCGAAATACATCACCGCACCGGCGCATACTTTGATCAGAATCCCAGACGGTGTGCCCTTTGATATTGCGGCCATCGTGACTGACGGTGTCTCCACCCCGTTCCATGCTTTGCGCGGGCGCGGCCAGCTTCAGCCCGGGGAAAGCGTTGCAGTGGTGGGCTGCGGCGGACTTGGCACCCACGCCATTATGTTGGCCAAGATGATGGGAGCGGGCAAAATCGTTGCCATTGATGTGCAGAAACAGGCCCTTGAGCGGGCTTTGGACCTGGGTGCAGATCTTGCCATTGATGCCGCGGCAGAAGACCCGGCCAAAGCGATCAAGGCAGCCTTCGGGCGCTCGGGCGTAGATATTGCTCTTGAATTTGTGGGCGCGGCCAAGACGGCAGAAACCGCGTTGCGTGTTTTGGGCAAGACGGGTCGTGCGGTATTCGTGGGCGTGGGCATGGAGCGGGCAACGCTTCCGCCCCTTATTCGCTTTGTCGGGATGGAACAATCCGTCCTCGGATCATTTGGTATGGACAAGGCCGATATCGAAGACCTCTTCGCTCATATCGAAGCGGGAGAGCTTGATTTGAGCCGCTCCGTTTCCGCCAAATTCCCTTTGAGCGAAATTAATGAGGCCCTTGGCACGCTTGCCCGCAAGGGTGAAGGCATTGTTCGTATTGTGGTTGAGCCCAGTTAACTCGAATTCCAACAAAACAAAAGTCAGAGGAACCTGAAATGTCAGATAATGTTGCAATCATAAAAAGCTTCATCGAGGCCTGGTCTCGGCTGGATGCAGACGAGCTGGTGGCGTATTTTACCGAAGATGGCACCTACCACAACATGCCGTTTGATCCGGTATCGGGCCATGAGAACCTGAAAGGCTTCATTGCCGGTTTCATCAAGGACTGGACCCAAACCGATTGGGATGTACTCACCCTAATGGGGGAGGGGGATGTGGTCGTCGCCGAACGACTTGACCGCACCAGGGTCGGTGACATCGCTGTCGATCTGCCCTGTTGCGGTGTGTTCCAGATGGAAGGCGGCAAGATCAAGGTCTGGCGCGATTACTTCGACATGGCCACTTACATGAAGCCATTTTCAGAATAACATCTTTCGCGAAAAATAGCCCTACTCCGCTAAAGCTACGAAGGGCACCCTGCTTCGCGCCGCGAAAACAGGCGATATCGTAATCTGGGGAAACCGGGCCTGTCCTCCTTCGCCAAAGCTACGGAGGATTTATCCTGTGAAGCTCAAAGAGCAAAGCAGGATGGTGCCCCCTCCCGGACTTGAACCGGGACGCCCTTACGAGCTCAGGATTTTAAGTCCTGTGCGTCTACCAATTCCGCCAAGGGGGCCCAGGAAGAGGAGTTACACGGTTTTGCCTGCAAGAAAAAGGGGCAAATCCGTTTGGCTGGAAATCTCTTCCATGGTCCCTTATGCCAAGGGCTGCACCACTAGTTGACCTGGAATAGGCCTGCGGTGTTCTCACGCATTCTCATCTGGGGGCGAGCTTGGTATGAAGTCTTCAACTCACCATTTGTGTGGGAACAAGAATAAACCAGGTCGGTTAGGTTAAAGATGTCAGAACAAGCGGAACGGGCGTTTTGGCCGTCAGTATGGCGTGCCCTGCGCGGTCGCTGCCCCAACTGTGGCAAGGGCAAACTTTTCAAGAGCTATCTGAAACAGGTGGATCACTGCGAGGTGTGTGATGAGGCTTGGATAGACATCCGTGCTGATGATGGGCCTGCCTGGCTTACCATCTTGCTGACCGGCCATCTGATTGCGTTCCCGCTTGTCTCGCTGGTGATGGATACCACTCTTTCCACGATCGCATTGATCAGCATTATATTTCCTGCGGTGCTGATCCTGGCCCTGACCATTTTGCCGCGCGCAAAAGGGTTTTTCATCGCTGCCATTTGGACAATGCGAGCGGGCTCTAACTAGGTCGCTGAATAGGCGCTAGTGATGCCTCAGTTTCGCGAGGCCTTGCGAGAACGTGCCCGACCAATAATAAGGCCAGAGAACCGCGTTCCCTGCATTGGGCGGAACCTGCATAATGACAGCCTCTGAGGCGATGACAGGCTCGGCGCGCACCTGCCGCGCGTGGGCGATGTCACCAAAAGTAAGGTAGCCAAAGGTGGCAATCAGGGCGGCGAGATACAGGGTCGCGGCTGTGCCGAAGGCCCATTGGCTGGTGCCGCGCACGCTGAAATGCGGCAAACCCAACACAAAGTGATGAAACCGCTTTTTCACTTCTTCCAAGGTATCCGGTCGTTCGATCCAGGTATCCAGACAGCGGGCAACGGTGCCTCGGTCCATGGGAATGGCAAAATCGGCACCATCCACCCCGCGGCAGTTTTTGTCATCCTGACGGAGAGGATAGGCGGAAGCGGTCTTGAGCCAGCGGTTGTCCTGCTGGCTCATGTCGCGGACTTCTTTTACGACTTCCTGGAAATCCTGATCCTGGCTGAAGATCAGCGCGATATCGAAATCCTCGTTGCGCACGCCGCGAGCAACATCCAGCGCGATGCGCACATCGATGCCTTTTTCCTTGTTGTTGCAGGCAAGGTCTCGGGTAA
Organism: Alphaproteobacteria bacterium; assembly: GCA_021774965.1. GTDB lineage: Bacteria > Pseudomonadota > Alphaproteobacteria > JAJFIK01 > JAJFIK01 > JAJFIK01. The sequence continues at coordinate 18,093 of JAJFIL010000188.1, read as the reverse complement.
AGACATTGACCCCTTCGTCTTTCCACAAGGCAGCGCGGGTGATCCAGTCATCACGGGTCTCTCCCGCCACGCGGCGGCCTTTGCCCGGAACTCCGATATAGAAATTGACGGTGCCCAGCTGCCAGCCTTTGCGCGCACAGATTAGGCGCGCCAGCTTGAGCGGATGCGTGTTCTCATAGTCCCGATGGCCAAAGGCCGATCGAGAGGATTTACGCAAATTCCGTCCGTCGAAAAAAGCGACAACGCGCTTTACGGCAGGTTCGGCAATAGGCTTCATGGCCTCTTCCAGTATCCCCCGAAGATGGTCAGGTATCGCCCCGTCACCTCCAAGGCTAGACCCGGGGCAGGGGCTGCCGCAATTGCACAGGTCGCAATTGATGCTCTTTGCGCAACGGGTGTTGCTTGTCTGCCATAGGCCGTCAAGCGCAGTTGGGCCCCCGAGAACTGGTAAATACGGGGGTTTTCTAGCGCTGGGAAAGACTTGTCATGTCCAGATGGGAGCCTGCATCGATAAGCAGTGTCTCCCCGGTCACAAATCCGCTTGCATCGGAAGCAAAAAAGCAGATGGCCTCGGCCACGCTTTCAGGGGTGCCTGCCTTCTTGAGCGGCGTGGTGTCTTCCATGCGCTTGACGATGGTATCGAAAGTTTCCTGGCCAAAGCGATCCCGGAACCATGGCGTGCCCACAAAGCCAGGGCAGACCGCGTTGATCCGCACCTCAGGCCCCAGCGCTCGAGCCAAGGACAAGGTCATGGTATTGAGCGCGCCCTTGGACGCGGCATAGGCAACAGATGAGCCGATACCCGCAACGCCTGCTATCGAAGAGACGTTCACCACGGAGCCGGCGCCTTGCGCCTTCATGGGCTCTAATGCAGCACGAATCATCTGAAACGGGCCGACGACATTGACCCCATAGATGTTCTGAAAATCTTCGGCTTGAAGTGCGTCCAGATCATCATGGGCTGCGAATTTCGTGGTGCCTGCATTGTTGACCACAATGTCCAGGCGTCCCCATTTATCGAGAGCGACCTGAACAAGCTTTTTGCAATCCTCGTCCTTTGCCACATTGCCTTGAACGCAAATCAGATCAGCGCCAGCGTCTCTTGCTCGCGCTTCAGCAGCATGGGCGGCTTCCTGATTACTTGCGTAATTCATAACAACGCGGGCCCCGCCGCGCGCCATCTGAAGAAGCGTTGCTTCGCCAATGCCGCTGGTAGAACCGGTAATGATGGCAACCTTATCTGTGAAGTTCATGTCTCTCTCCGTGATGTCTTGCGATTAGTGTCCGGTAAATTCGGGTTTGCGTTTCTCGGCAAAGGCTTTGCGCCCCTCGGCGGCATCCTGGCTGGTAAAGCAGGTCTGCACGGCACGATCTGCGTCCGTAAGAGCGCCGGAATGTTTGTGTTCGGTTAGCGCAGTGATGACCAGTTTGGCAGCGCGCATGGTCAGCGGCGCATTGCCTGCGATGGTATTGATCAGCTTATCTGTTTGGTCTTCAAACTCAGCACCGGCGAATACATCGTGGATCAATCCCATTTCTTTTGCCTGGGCAGCGTCATAGACCTTCGCCGTGAGCAGGATTTCCTTCGCGCGTGCAGGGCTGACAACCTGGATCAGGTCCGCCATCAAGTGCGTGGCATAGCCAAATCCCAATTTGGCGGCGGGAATGGAGAATTTTGCATCACCTTGGGCATATCGAAGATCGCAAGTGGCCGCGATGGCAAGGCCTGCCCCGAAACAATAGCCATGGGTAAGAGCGACAGTTGGCTTGGAGCAAATGCGGATGGAATCCAGCGCATGCTGGGTGGCGTCTTCATAGGACTGGGCCCCGCGGCTGTCCCGTCTACTCTCCTCAAACTCGGAAATGTCCGCGCCTGACACAAAGGCATTCTCGCCCGCGCCGCGGAGCACGATCACTCTAATCTCCGGATCAAAATCGTATTGACGCACTATTTTTCCCAGGCTTTGCCACATGGAAAGGGACATGGCATTGCGTTTTTTGGGGTTATCGAAGGTGATTTCGGCGATTGCGCCTTTTGTCGCCTGATGAACTTCGCCCGCCATCTCGCTTTTTCCTCATCCTTTGGGGTATAGATTTGCCACCTGACATTAACGGCTGGAGCATCGAAGGGCCATGGCGAATAAAGACGGTGAGGGGCTTGCGCAACTGGGCGGAAGCTCGGCCATTCCAGCTTCCCCTGCGGAAGCGAAACTGGAGCGCATCGATAATCCCCACGATGATGTGGATTACGTTGCGCGCTTTACCTGCCCGGAGTTTACCTCGCTTTGTCCGGTCACGGGGCAGCCGGATTTTGCCCATTTGGTGATCGACTATGTGCCGGGTCCCTATCTGGTGGAGAGCAAGTCCTTGAAGCTCTATTTCCACAGTTTCCGCAATCATGGCGCTTTCCATGAAGACTGTACCGTGGGCATTGCCAAACGCCTGATCGAAACTCTGGAGCCCAAGTGGCTGCGCATTGGTGGCTATTGGTATCCAAGGGGCGGCATTCCCATTGATGTGTTTTATCAAACCGGAGATGTGCCAGCTGGCGTGCATGTTCCAGACGCAGGTGTCGCGCCTTATCGTGGAAGAGGCTAGCTCTTCCAGCGTGAGACAAGATTTTCGCGAACAGGCCGCGGACGTTCTCGCGGGCGTTCGGTCGCTGTACCTATATAAATCCACCCAGCGATGCGTTCTCCGGATTTTAGTCCCATTGTATCCTTGATGGACTGGTCATAGGCATACCATTCGGAAATCCATTGCGCAGCAAAGCCCATGGCATTGGCCGCGATTAACAGGCTTTGGCAAACAGCGCCTGCTGAAAGTTGTTGCTCCCACACCGGCACTTTGTGTTTTTCGGTTACCGAGGAAATCACGGCCAGGACGGTTGGCGCACGCACAAAACGCTTTTCTTCGAAATCCAGTAGATCGTCTGGGGCGTCTGGATTGTTGGCGGCAAAGACCTTGCGCAGAATTTTACCAAAATCCGCGCGGGCCTCACCCTCAAATAATACGAACCGCCAGGGGGCAAGCTTGCCATGATCCGGCACGCGGGTGGCGATGCGCAGCAGATCATCGATTTGCTCCGGCGTAGGGCCCGGCTCTGCCATATTATTGGCGACGGTGGACCGCCGCCGGGCCAGAAGCGCAAGAGTTTCCGCTGAGGCGTGGTGAGGTTCCAGCTCTTCGCCAAAAGTGGGTATAGGAGGCAGCTTGCTCATATCTTAGGTCCGTCTACGGAGTATTACTTGCCAATGGTGTTGAGGAATTCAAGCAGTTTGGCATTGAACTCTGTGGTCAGTTTTGATGGAAACGCATTGAACCCGTGTATGCCGCCCGGCGCGATGGCCAGGGTCGCATCATTGCCAGAAGCAATCCAGCGTCCGTACATGAACAAGGTATCATCCAACAACGGATCCATGGTGCCGACGATGAAATGCGCGGGCGGCAGGCCAGCAAGATCAGCATAGATCGGTGAGATGTCCGGATGCCTCCGAGCCTTTGCATTGTATTTTTCTGGCGGCAGGAAATTGTCCGCAAACCACTGCACCAAGGGTGTTGAGAGGATCAATTTGCGCTCCCCCCAGTTCCGGGTCGAAGGCGTCATGTTCATATCATAAGCGCCGTAGGTGAGATCCACCCCACAAAAGGGCGAGAGCTGATGTTTGTCGCGGAGGCGTAACAAAGTGACTGCGGAAAGATGCGCGCCAGCTGATGCCCCGCCGATGATCAATCTGTCGGTGCCAAATTCTGCCCTGGCGTTTTCCACCAACCACAGGGCTGCTGCTTCACAATCATCAGGGCCCGCAGGGTAGGGGTCTTCCGGGGCCAGGCGATATTCGACACTGACGCAGGCAAGGTTGGCGTGTTTGGCGATGGCTTCCAGAAGAGGGTCCTGTCCATCTGCGGTGCCAAGGGTCCAACCGCCGCCGTGGAAATAGAGATAAACCCCGTCAGGATTTTCCGGCGCAAGAACGCGCAAGGTGATGTCTCCAGCGGGGCCCTTGATGGTGCGCTCTACTGCCATCTCCGATTTGGGAGGTGCGGGCAGGGCACCGCCGCCTTTGGCGCGATCCTCTCGGATTTGAGCCGGCACTTGGGTTTCCGTTGGCGGCAGGGTCTCCATGACCGCTTCCACCATTTCGATGACGGCTTTGGTTTCCTCATCGATTTTTTCAGGGGAAAACAGGTCCGGGCGAAGGGTCGTCCATTCACCGATCTGGTCACCGATCTGGGCACTCATGTGGGCTCTCCTTGATTTTCGTTCACCATATGGGCAAATGACGGCTGTAGAAGCAAGGTTTTCGGCCAAAAAGGGGCATTCACAGGGGATTTGCCTATTGCGTTCACCTTGTTGGCTTCTTAGGTCTATTTTCATGTAACCAGCACGGAAACGGGAAATCTGATAATATCCCGTACCGAAGGAAGAGGATGAACTGGATCCCATGCAGAAATCAGCTCCAGAACTTGCCACAGTCGATCCGGTTTGGGCCGCAACCCGCACCCAGGCAGCGGCTCTGGCCGAGGCCGAGCCCATGCTGGCGAGCTATCTTCATGCCACGATCCTCAACCATGAGAGGCTCAGTGGTGCGCTTAGCTATCACCTCTCCCACAAAATCGGTGGCGGCGATTTAACGCCCATGTCGGCACGGCAATTGATCGATGAAGCCTATGAAGCAGATCGCTCCATCGGCGAAGCGGTCCGCGCGGATATGTCAGCGGTATTTGATCGCGACCCGGCCTGCCGCTCTTTTGTGCAGGTGCTTTTGTACTTCAAAGGCTTTCATGCGCTTCAGACCTACCGCATTGCCCATTGGTTGTGGAAAGAGGGCCGAGAGGGCATGGCGCTTTTCTTTCAAAGCCTCAGCTCAGAGAAATTTGGCGTGGATATTCATCCCGCCGCCAAGATCGGCCGCGGCGTGATGATCGACCATGCAACCGGGGTCGTGATCGGCGAAACTGCTGTGGTCGAAGACGATGTGTCCTTGCTACATGGAGTGACCCTTGGCGGCACGGGCAAGGAACAGGGTGACCGGCATCCCAAGGTGCGTCGTGGCGTATTGATTGGGGCGGGCGCAAAGGTTCTGGGCAATATTGAAATTGGCGAATCAGCTCGCGTCGCATCGGGCAGTGTTGTGCTCCAGTCCGTACCCGCCAGATGCACAGTTGCGGGGGTTCCTGCAAAAACCGTGGCTTGCGAAGAATGCGATCAGCCTTCTCGGTCCATGAATCAGTTGATCAACTCCGATGCGCCAGGGTTCCTGGGTGATGGGATCTAGCCGTTTCTGGGTGATTTGCTGAGTTTTCTTCTATCTTGTAGCTGAGGTTCGAATCAGCAACGCTTCTGGGGTGCAACTCAGGGGGACTGATATGGCTGTATTCAAACACCTCAGAAGCTTTTCCTACGGCATCAGCGCGGCTGTTGTTTTCTTTGCGCTCCTCTATGCCTCCGATATCGGAAGCGTGCGCGGGCTCTTTGGCGAGGTTCCAAACCCAAGCGGAATTCTCATCATCCTGGGCGGGCTCTGCTTGATTTTCGTAGGTGTTGGCATGTTGATGGCGCGCATGACCGGCAACAAGCACGAGTTCTAGAAATGCCTGGCGGTTGCTAAAGGCCGCTGCCAAAGGTCGCTTCTAGTGACCGCTGTGATCCATCATGTCCATCCGGGCCCGAACAGGGACCTCGAAGGTCACATCGCCAGCTTCAAGAAATCCCAGGCTCAGGGTGACGCTGTCTCCTGCCGCCAGTGGGCCTTCCAGTCCCATGATCATGATGTGCGTGCCCCCAGGGGAAAGATGTGCAGATCCCTCCGGCTGAATGATCAAGGCATTGATGTGGTCCATCCGGGTGATGTTGTCTTCTGTCACCGTGCGATGGATAGAAGTGCGAGCGGCGCCCTCAACGTGCGCCACCATCAAGCGCTCTTCACCACCGGATCCGTTTTGGATCGTCATATAGGCGGCGGTGCGCCCTTGATCTCCGATGGTCTCTGCCGCCCAGGCTTGTTCAACGACAATAGCTCCCACCATTGCATGGCCTAATTGTGCTGCGGGATCCTGTCCGGGTTCTGCTCCGCCAAACCCCACAGACTTCGCCAGGAGCAGGCCACCAATAAGCGCGGCGGCAACCGCACCAAATCCAAAAAGTTCTGTTTTCATGGGGGATGCTCCTTGGCAAATAGATGAAATTCAGGACCAACAGTACCTTGCCAGAAAGCGTCGCGGACGGTAAGCGTTAGCGGCAATTAATCGCATCACCTTGCCTTGGAGGGGCATGCCTTGACACGTTTAGAAATCGCCAAACTGGAAAAGTACCTGCGCGGGCTTTTCAAACTAGACACCATCAATATCCACGCCCGCGTCCAAAAGGACGACAGCGTCGAAGTTCACATTGGCGATGAGTTTATTGGCATCATCTACAAGGATGAGGATGAAGGCGAATTGTCCTTTCATCTCCAGATGACAATCCTAGACTTTGATCTGCCAAGCATCGACTAGAGCGCGTTCACAATTCATGTGCGCGCTTCAGGCCGCGACTGCGGTCCGGTGCTTTTGCACCGCCCCTCTTTGCGCCATTACGCATATTGCGGAGCTGCGCGTTCTTACGCGCTAGCGTGAGCGAATAAATCTAGAGCCAATTCCATGTTTTATGAATGGGCTCTAGGCACAAGCCTCAGATCCACACATAGATTTCGTTGCTTACTGACCTGCTAGTTCAGGGGGCTGCGGAAGTTTGTGACCAGTCTCTGCAAGCCAGTATCGATCTGCTGCCACTGCGGCAGGTAGTGCTGTTTGAAACGATAACTGAGCACCAGGCCATCAGGCAGGATCATCTCGCGCCGACAATTGGGGCTGGGCACCTGGTTGGTCAGCTGGGTGCAGATAAATGCAATCATCTGGCCATCATCACTGGTTGCAAGGAATAGATCCTGATCTTCATAGGCAGTGCCGTCGGCAAACTCATGCCGGGTCAAGCCAAAGTCAGTTTCCTCGCTGGGCGCATCGCTCAAGCGTTCACGGTAGATGAGATCAACGCGCTCGGTCTCGGACATGGGCAGACGCGAGATTTCGATCTGAAAATAGTTGATGGGGTTTTCGGGGCCGTTCTCAATGAAGTGATGATCATTGCGGACCGTGTAGGCCTCAAAGGTGGGAAAGAGAGCATAGAGAGCAACGCTATCACGCGGGCCCCCACGCCGAGCCCGGGGGAATTGGGTGTGGTTTTCCGGGATCACAAAATTGGTGCCCCCGATTGCCATATGAATGCTTGCAGTGCGGGCAGACGCTTCCGGCGTATCGCCCCTGATATCTGACAGGGAAGGACCAAAGTAATAATAAAAGACGCCTACCGACAATAGCAGTGTAATGCCGATTATGATCAGCGGGTAGGTCCAGGGGCTGTCCTCTTTGACCTCTTCGTCGTAATTACTCATGCTTTCTCCGTACGCAAATTAACGAGCGCTTCTGCGCATCGTAAGCTTAGTGTGCAGTCCATCCACCATCAACCGGCAAGCTGGCACCGGTTATCGACCTGCCGCCCATCCCGCACAAAAAGACAGTCAAAGCGCCAATCTCCTCAACCGTCGCGAACTGTTTATTGGGTTGTGGTTTAAGAATGATGTCGCGGATCACATCTTCCTTGGGAATATTGTGGCTTTTCGCCTGATCATCGATCTGCTTTGCGACCAGAGGTGTCCAGACATAACCAGGACAGATGGCATTGCAGGTCACGCCGGTTTCCGCTGCTTCCAGTGCTGTGACTTTGGTCAACCCGTTTAGCCCATGCTTGGCGGCCACATAGGCAGACTTGAAGGGAGAGGCGACAATCCCGTGGGCGGACGAGACATTGATGATCCGCCCCCAGCCTTGGGTTTTCATATGACCCAGACAGGCCTTGGTGGAATGAAAGGCTGCCGAAAGGTTGAGAGAGATGATCAGCTCCCATTTCTCTGCCGGGAAATCCTCAAGCGGGGAGACGTGCTGAACACCTGCGTTATTGACCAGAATATCGGGTGCCCCCAGGCGTGTTGTCGTCTCCTCAACAAGGCGGGCCACTTCTGTGGCTTGGGAGAGATCGGCGGAAACATAGTCCACCTGTCCATCGCCAGCCCCACGGATTTCATCCAGGATGGCGCTCACGTCCCCTTTTGGGGTGCGACCATTTACCATGACGTTTGCGCCCGCTGCCACAAGCGCCTTGGCGACACCAAGTCCGATCCCGCTTGTTGAGCCCGTAACAAGGGCTGTTCGGCCCTTAACATCTTGATTTGATTGGTCTGACACGAATGAAGGCCCCTCAGGCTGGCTGGCAAATTCGCCAGACGCTAGAAAAATGAAGCCGCCAGAGCAAGGGGCAGGTTGATCTCCATCGTTAACGATCACAAAAAAGGGATCAGAAATAAACTTGACGTCTGCGTCATCATTACTAAATCTTAGGCTCAGCGCGGGATAGTGAGTATGTGCGCTGCACCATTTGAGGAGTCATCGTATGAGCTGGAAGCTCGCCAACATTCTCGCTGCCACTGGTCTGGCAATTGTCTTTCTGGCTTTCGAGCTGGGTGGTCTAAGCCCGGCCAATGCCTTTTTCTGGTCTGCCGCGGTTTTGACATTCTATACCGCCTATCAGTTCCTCAGACGGGACGGCATGTATCTTGGCGATGCGCTCAGTTCCATCTTCGTACGCCCCACAGGCAGCTCGGCCCGGATGCGCGGCTATATTACCTATATGGGCTGCGCCGTCTTGGGCGTGTTTGTCGCCATTCAGGCCATCACGACGACCATCTAAATCGCTGGCACCGAAAATCAATAGGGCGTCTCTCGCGAGACGCCTTTTTTGTTTGTGCCAGGCTCGCACTGCTGGCAAACGAGCAGAGTTACTGGGCTTTCTTCTTTTCTTTTTTCTGTTTTCGTTTTTCCTTTAGATTAAGCTTGGCCTCTTTCTTTACTTCCTTCTTGCCTTTGTCTCTTTTTCCTTTGTCACCCATTTCACTTTCTCCTTGTTTGTTTCGGAAGTTCCCATTTCGCTATTGTCTGACAGCATCCCGGATTCGGGCCGATTGCAGTAGCGTTTTTTTGGGCTGTTCAGAACCCGTGTGCACTCGACCATTGGCTTCGACCAGTGGAAATTAATTTCCTTGATGGCGTGAGCGAAAGAGGAGCCTCACAACACCGTCAGCATCTGCGCAACCAACGGGTGGCGCACGATGTCTCTATCCTCAAGCCGCACCACGGCAACGTTGGGCAAGGTCTCCAGCCGCATGGAAACCTCTTTGAGGCCTGATATCTCCGGCAGCAGATCGCTTTGATCCGGATCGCCGGTTAGCACCATGGTGGAGTTCCACCCCAGCCTTGTGAGCAACATCTTGAGCTGTCCGTAAGTGCAGTTCTGCGCCTCATCAATAACAATGAATGCGTTGTTCAAGGTGCGCCCGCGCATAAAGCCGATGGGGGCGATTTCAATGGTGCCGTCATGCATGAGTTGCCTCAGCCGCTTGCCGCCCAATCGCTCATTCAGCGCGTCATAGAGGGGGCGAAGATAGGGTGCCAGTTTGTCTTCCATATCCCCCGGCAGGAAACCCAGGCTCTCACCGGCCTCAATAGCGGGGCGGGAGAGAACCACGCGCGCGACTTTGCCTTCCTCCAATGCTTCGACGGCCTGGGCCACGGCGAGATAGGTCTTGCCTGTGCCAGCGGGACCAACCGTCAAGACCAGATGATGATCTTCCATGGCTTTGAGAAGTTTGCGTTGTCCGTCACTAGCGGGGCGAACGTGACGCACAAAGCTTTGATCGCGTTTGTCGTTTGAAATCGGATCCCATCCCATCAAGTTGGGATTGACCGCATGTAGCTTGCCTCGTTTTTCCTTCGCCTCGTGTTGATACGCATTGCGACTGTTACGCCGAGGGGCTCGCTTTCCCATAGAGGAATTCTCCTTTGTTAGAGGATTTAAAACGGTAGTTTTTGATGAAAGAAGCGTCGTCGAGAGGCAGGGCGCCCGATCCTGGGGCAGCTTTTTGCAACGTTACTGATGTCCGCACAAATTGGCGTAAAAGCACTCTGCACCTCTCTTAACTGAGCGGTTTCGAATCAACGCTTCGCATGCAAAAGCGTACGCGCGTTTTTTCAGATTGACCAGCCGGTCAATGAAGAAAAGCGTGAGGCGTGTTGGTTAGCGAAAGGTTAATGGTGCGAATCATCCGGTTACGGATTATTATCTGCGGCGTACGATCCTGCGGCCAAAAGCAAACAGAATCAGCGAACCTAACCAGGACAAGAATGCGATAATATTGCGGATGATGAACTCCACAATATTCAATGTGGTCTTGAAGGCACGCAGGCTTGACTTACCCGTGATCTCTGCAACGCCGCGGGTCTTGCGCCCCAGAGCGGCGCTCATCCCGGCGATATCTTCAAGATCTTCTGTGTTATCAACATAGCGCATGAGGCGGACAGTTTCCGCCGCACCTGCATTGCCGCGGATGTCATTCATGCGCGCAACAACGGGGGCCAGCTCAGCCGTGTTGATGCTGCGGGCATAAACTGTGACGGCCTCTCTTGTGGCCGCGCTATCGGTCAGGCTGACGGACCGCAATGTTTGGCGCAGGCCCGGGAAATTTACGGCATCCCCCACCATGCGGGTGAGGGTGCGAGAGAAATCTGCGGTCAGCGACCCCGTCTTTGCCGCAACTTTGAGCAATGTCACACCGATACGTCCGGGCAGACCGCCGCCGCCGGTTGCGACCGTCGCTCCAGTTACTCCAACGCCGACAACAGAAAGGCCAAGAATGATTTCACTATAAGGCTCGCCAGCAAGCATCTTGGGTGCCTGGTTGGAGATATCGCGCACATCTCCGATAACGGTAAGGTCCGAGGCAACTGCGCCGGAAAGCCCGGCCACGCTGGTTGCTTCGCCTGTGAAAAAACCGCCAACTAAATCGCCTGTGGTTCGGCCAATGGTAGCCGTAATCCCGCTGGCCTGATGCATGGCGTCGGCAGCTTCGGGAGAAAGGGCAAATCCTGCGAACTCGGCAATCTCCGAATACATCACGGCGCTGTCATAGTCGCCTTCTTCAAGGGATGTATTGATGCGATTGCTCAGGTCTTCGGTGGAGGTGGTTTGTTGAAGGTCGTACCGGACGGCTTGTTCCGGGGTAAGTTCCATGCCGGGCTCGATCAGATAAGCGCCAATGCCTATCAATCCCAGAAATGCGACCACTATCAACAGCCGAAACATGGCATCCCCTCCCGGGCGCTTCTTACGCCCTCACGAACCAGCAAAACCCCGCGCCAGCACCGTTTCAGATGATTGTGAGGCTTTTCGCCTCCTATGTAAAAGCCGTTGCGCTCATATGGTTGTTAAACGAGGCGTGCGTGCCACAGCGCCATCGTAATGTCCGCAAGGTCCATGACCCGTCCAACATATTGATCTGCAACAATAAATGGTGCGCGCTCACCGACAATGAAGGCTTCTTCCATAAGATCCAGAACCTGATGCAGACGGCGCTGATGAACGCCCAGTTTCTGTTGGATAGGGTCGGTCACAGCGCCAGATACCGCGCTCAACACCGATGCACCTGCAACCAGTGCCGCCGTGCCGCCTGCGGCCACTGCAGCGGCTGGGGGGACAGACCCTGCGGCAATGCCTGCGCCGGTCAGGGATTTTGCAGCGATAGCGGCTTGGGCTGCGTGAGAAACCGCAGGCCCCAGCGAAATCAGCCCCGGTGTGAGCTGTTGGGTCAGGGCGGCGCCAGTGGAAAGGCACATTACAAGCGTTGAAAGTTCCATAGTGGCAGCACGGCTGCCCAGATAAGCGATGAGTGTTTCATCGAGCCAGGCCCTGCCGCCCGGTTTGGCCGCTTCCTGAGCGGAGGCCATGACCATGGGTTCGATCTGGGAGATAAGCCGCGCATCGCTCAGGATGACCCGGGCCAAGGCATCGCCGGAAAAGGAGCGGTCCTTGTCGGTCTCATGCTCAAAGGGCAGCTCGAACAGCTCTGTATAGATCAGCCATTCCAGCTCGCGTGAGACATCGGTCTTGAAGAATAGATTGGTGTTGGAAAGCTTTTGCGCCAGCTCCGGACGCTTGGCCTTGCGCGCCAAGACGCCTGCGCCAGCCATAGCCAGGGTGGGGGCTACCAAAAGCGTGTTGAGAGGGGCTTTGACCACATCCAGGCCAAAGCCGCGCTTGTTCAGGCTCCAGGCACCGGAGACGGAAAAGTGGCGCTCGACAAAGCCGTCAATACGGTCTCGGCGGGATTGGATATAGCGCCGAATACCATCCACCACGATCTGGCGTGCCAGGGTGGTGTCCAGAACGGCCTGGATAGGTTGGGCAGAAGCATCTGTCGTCATAAAAACCCCGAAAATCAGCTATCATCTTGAGATAGGAAGCCAATGTGGCTAAGTCGAGGCCTAAATATGCCGATAAACAGGAGCCAGATGTGCTCATAAGCAGGGAGAAGTGCCGTGGCTCTTTATGAATTGGACGGGGTAAGGCCGCAATTGCCGGAAGAGGGTGACTTCTGGATTGCGCCTGATGCGCAGGTCATGGGCAACGTTGCAATGGCCAAGAATGCAAGCGTCTGGTTCGGGGCTGTGATCCGGGGCGATAATGATCCCATCACCATCGGCGAGAACACCAATATTCAGGATGCCTCCGTCCTGCACTCAGATGAGGGCTCTCCCTTGAGCATCGGGCGGGACGTGACCGTGGGCCACAAAGTCATGCTCCATGGGTGTACGATTGGGGACAATAGCCTGATCGGCATTGGCAGCATCATTTTGAACAATACCAAAATTGGAAAGAACTGCCTGATCGGGGCCAATACTTTGATCGCCGAGGGCAAAGATATTCCCGATAATTCAATGGTCTTGGGGGCACCGGGCAAAGTTATCAGGCAATTGAGCGAGGATCAGATCGCCATGATCCGTCTGTCTGCGGATCATTACACAGCGAACTGGAAACGCTTTGCCGCGGGCCTGAAGCGCATCGACTAGGATTGGGGCAGGGCACCCCAGGCTTTGCGTTTACCATAAGGATAGAGGCGAAGCGCCGTGATGCCAGCTCCAGCGCCAGACTGCGGTGTGCAAAACACAGTTGATTTCAGAAGCTTAGCCAGCACGTTCAGGGCTGTGGACGTTGCCTGACAGGAAGGCTACGCTCCGATCAAAGGGGCTCAAAAAGGGCCTTGATGGGGTATTGGTGCCGGGATTTTGCAGAACATGAGACGTGTCTTGTCCACAGGCATGATTGCAGGGCTGATGGCGATTGCCGTGGCTGGGTCTGCCAATGCTCGTGATCTTCAGAGCCGCCGAGGCATTGTCCTGGCCGAAGAAGATACGCCCACTCTCGGCCGCGTCGTCCGCGCAAATCCTGATACTCACGCAAGTCCGGCACCTCGCCCGGAGCCGGCTCCGCGCCGCGAAATTGTTGTGGCTCAAGCCGAAGACCGGGATACGGAAGAACCCGCCCTCCGCGATGAGGCCGGACCTTTGTTCAGGCCGCTGAGCGAAGATGAGGTCGATATCTCTGACGTGGAAATTTTTGGCGAAGGGTCAGCGCCAGTATTTGGAACGCCGATGGCGGCTCCAATGACAACTCCACAGGCCGAGACAATTCCCGAGGTGGATCCTGTTCAGGAGCCTACAGCACGGCCTGCGCCTCGCCCTGCGGGTGTTGCCTCTGCACCAGACGCGCCTTCTTATGAGGGCCTGAGCGCTGACAGTAATTCTTTCTTCGGCGGCGAAGACGAAGGTGTGCTTGATATCGCAGACGCTAAACTTATTGATCCGTTAGCGGAGGATACACAAAACGCAGCGGCGCTTGGCGCGCTTGATACCACCTCTGATCCCATTGCCAATCGGGAGCCCGAGCGCGTTGAAAGCTTCGAGCCGCCCTTGGATGCCTTTGCTGAAGCAGAAGCCTATCTGCAAGCGCTCAACCAGGATGATATTGATATCTCCGGCGTGGAAATATTTGGTCTGGACAGGCCCGTGACAGAATCTGCTGCTCCGGAGGGCACGCCCCACGCCAGCCCACGTCTGTCTCCACAGGTCGCTGATGCAGCGGCTGTTGAGCCGCAGCCTTCCCCAATGCTGTCACCCTCTGTTGAGGCGGGGAATGATATCGAAGTTGCCATGATTGACCCCGCAGAGGATAGCCTGGCTTCGGTGGAAATATTTGATCCGGATGCGGAGCCACAGTCTGCTGAAGAGAGGGCTTCTGAGGAGGCCCCGGTTGAATACACCAATGCGGTCCCTTATGAGCAAGACCCAAGTCTTGATCCAGACTTTGACCCTAAAGCCGAAGACCTTGAAGCGCAGCAACGCGCACTTGGATTGTTGGATGATACAGGCCCTTCCTACAATGAAACCTATGAGACGGCTTCTCTCCACGATCCATCGGCTCGGGTACCTGATGTTGTAGATCGCAGCGTTGATGCTGGCGGCGATGAGGTCTTCAGCAGCGAAGCATTCCCGGGTAATTATGCAGGCGTTGGTACGGCGCGCGGCATGCAGTTGGAGCTGAGTGCCACGGGGCCTGGCATAAGAGGCTGGTTCATCGATACTTCGGGCCAGGTGTTTTCCCTCGATGGCGAGCTCGTCGATCATCAGGGTCATGCGCAAGCAGCGGTGGTTTCCGATGCCGTCGCCATTGGCTATCTTGATATGCAACTGACAAACCTGGGGTTGGGCGCTCTTTTTGTTCCGCTGGCGGATGATATGTCACCTATTGTGAGTGATGCGCGGCAATACGAGTTTTTGCGCGCGTTGAGCCCGGAAGCTCAGGCAGCCCTTGCGGCCCAGCGGGCGGCACGTCAGGAAGAGCTTGTCGATGAACCTGAACCTCGCCGGGTGCGCCGCCAAAGTGTGTTCGACGAAGATGACGTATTCAACTAGTCTCCTTTCTCGCTAATCTCTCTAAAAGGCTCGCCAATCCCTCTAAAAGGAGTATCCCCCCGTGAGCGATTATGATTTCTGCACCACCGAATCCCTTGGTCACCTTCTGATTGTCACCATCAATCGGCCCGAGGTGATGAACTCCCTTCATCCTGCGGCGAACTTTGAGCTGGCAAAGGTCTTTGACGATTTTGCTGCCAACCCTGAGCAATGGGTCGCCATCATCACTGGGGCAGGCGATAGAGCCTTTAGCGCAGGAAATGATCTTAAGTTTCAGGCCTCAGGCGGAAAGATGGAAATCCCGGCTTCAGGGTTTGCGGGCCTCACCTCACGCTATGATCTCAACAAGCCTGTGATTGCTGCGGTCAATGGCGTTGCCATGGGCGGCGGGTTTGAGATTGCGCTGGCGTGCGACCTTATCATTGCATCGGACAACGCCATGTTCGCCTTGCCGGAACCCAAAGTGGGTCTTGCCGCATTGGCCGGAGGCCTTCACCGTCTACCGCGGCAGATCCCGGTTAAACATGCCTTGGGCATGATCCTTACGGGCCGCCGTGTGCCGGCGACGGAAGGCAAGGCATTGGGGTTTGTAAACGAAGTTGTTCCGCAGGCAGAGCTTATGGCAGAGGCACGCCGCTGGGCCGAGATGACTTTGGAATGTTCCCCAATGTCCATTCGCGCGTCCAAGGAGGCAGTCTATGACGGGCTTGATCGGGCTGATTTGGAAGAGGCCATCAATCACCGCTACGAGGCTGTTCATGCCATGATCAAGAGCGAGGATTTTGTGGAAGGCCCCATGGCCTTTGCTCAAAAGCGCAAGCCGGACTGGAAGGGCAAGTAGAGGCTCTATTCAGCACCTTGCCGCAACAACATCATGTTCAGCCCATTAAGGCCTCTATAGGCGTGACGCATTTGGTCATAGAAGGTGTCGCGCCCTGGCAGGGGTTCCATCATTTGCCGGATTTCTTCAAAGCTGCGTTTGCCATCGCAAAGGGGCAGAACTTCTGCAGCCAGAGGCGGCATGGGAACTTCAATCTTCAATCCCTCACGACGGCCTTTTATGGGCTTGCCGCCTGCAATCGATTTCACGATGGTATCAAGGTCCAGGTCGTGAAGCACCGGGATCATGTCTTCGCCAAATTGAGCAACCCGTTCCGGTGGGTCTTCCGGCACACAATAAAATACGTGCTTGCGTAGATTGCCGGTGAGCAATTCGGCAAACGCTTCCCGCTCGGGCCGGGAGAGGCGTGTCAGCCGCGCTTTTAGTTTTGCATCGCTGACCAGAAAGTCCGTGTCATAGTTCATGGGAGCAACGAAACTCACAAGGCTCAAACCCGCCTTGCCAAGGGCCTCATAAATCTCAGGCACCAGATAGGCGCGGTCTTGGGAATGGAGAAGAAGATCAAAGAGTCCGGCATCGTTGTCCGTATGATCGCTCAGAAAAGGATTGCGGCGGAACTGGTTGCTGTCGGGCAGGGCCTTTAGAAGATGCTTTGCTGTTTCGACCTGAGATTTGGCGGGCTCATCCTCTTTCCGGAGGGCACGCAGCATCGCCTGCGCGTCATAAACACCGCTGCGCCCCACGGTGCCATAGACCATGATGCCTATGCCGCCACCCGGAGCGAGGGCTAATTTTAGAGCAGCGAAACCTGCATCTGGATCCGGCAAATGATGCAGGACACCGCAGCAATCGATGTAATCGAACGGGCCATAGTCCTTAGCATCCAACAGAGATGCCGTCTCAAAGCGTATATTGCTCAGGCCCCGGCGTTTGGCGCGCGCCTCTGCAATAGCGCGGCTGGCCTCGGACAGGTCCAGATAGGTGATTTCCGCCGGACATCCCACATCGGCCAGTTGTTGGGCAATCATGATCAGCCCATCACCTGTGCCGCCTCCGGCCACCAGGACGCGGAAAGGCTGAGACCAGTCACGGCGGCCCGCAAAGAGATAATGATCGATCTCGGCAATGCTACTGGGCGAGCCCGTCACCAGGCGTTTGTCTTCTTCCGCCGGATCGCGAGCGGGGTAGGGATAGGCTTCATACTGAGATTTGACGGCATCCATATGCAGAACCTGCGCGTGGTTTATCTGACCCGCACAGGCCTATCACATCTTGGGTGTATTGTTAGGCAGAGATCGCGTTTGCGCCGGTAAACTCAACGCCAACACCTTCGGGGAGGTGGTGTGTCACAATGCCTTTCATACGGCCCAGAACAACGTCTGACCCGATGGTGGGACGCGGTGCCACATGAAGCGATGCTCCATTGAGCGACAGGCCAACGATCTGGCAATCCAGGCTGACCCCGGTAGACAGGACCAAATGGGTTTTTTGCCCGCTGACCCCCTCCATGGTGAGGCCTTCTTCGGAGAGGCCCAGGCGGGCCTTGTTCGCCAACCAGGTCAACTTGTCGACCACCTTCTCTCGCTTGGCTTTGGAGCAGTTAAAGCCCACGGCGAAGCCATGCGGATGTTCGCGGATAGCGTTGGCTTCCAGACGTCCGATGTCTTCGATATAGATGATGACCTTGCTGCCGGGCTTGGGGCGGGCATTGCTCAAAAGCGCTGCTCCCCCTGCGGAAATGTCCCGGATAATGGCTTCTTCTTCGCTGCCGTCTTCCAACAACATTTTGACGATCAGAGGAATCGCGATGCGGCGGTGGCGGCGTTTATCCTTGAGAAGCGCGGCTGCGGCTTTCAAGTGACTGGTCAGCCGACCTGCTGCATCCCGTACTATACTACTTGCCGTTTCAGGCATGATTGTCTCGCCTCAGAAGCCCTGTTTCCAAAAGCTTACCCCATGGCAGTAAACGCAAAGTTTAGGGCGGCGGCATTGCCAAGGCGGTCAGGATCACTAGAGTGAGCGCGGGTTTTCTCGTTCAAAGATACGGATCAGAGGTTTTCCATGGCCGAATACGACTTCATCATCATTGGCGCCGGTAGTGCTGGCTGTGTTCTGGCAAATCGCCTCAGTGAAGACAGTGCTAACAGAGTGTTACTGCTGGAGGCGGGTCCCGAGGACAAAAGCTCCCTGATTCACATGCCTGCCGGCGTGGGGCAGATGCTCAGCACTCGGAACAAGCACAATTGGTATTATGAGACCGAAGGCGAGGAAACCCTTGGTGGTCGCAGAATGTACTGGCCTCGGGGCAAGGGGCTGGGCGGCTCATCTTCTATCAACGGCATGATCTATATCCG
>JAJFIL010000187.1 GCA_021774965.1 Alphaproteobacteria bacterium | reverse complement strand
TATCGGACAGGGAGATGGCGCGCTCGAGCGCCTCGACGGAGGCTTCGGTGATATGTCCCACCAGCTCGCGGCGGTCGGCAGGATTGGTGATGGTGTGTTCCGCGCCGGAGGTATCATTCTCCCCGCCGATGATCGCACTTTCGGTTATGGGCTCAGCCACCGACTTCAGAGCTCCCGCCATAAACGGCTCGCGAGCCGTGGCGTCAGTCAGCAGCACGCCTTTGGAGTTCTTGCGCGGCAGGTAAAGATTATGCGGCGTCGGGATGCGCGGATGAGGTTTAGATTTAAGGCTTGCCGCCTTCTCCATGGGGTCCCCAATGATCTCCTCGATGGGAGCATCATCATCGGCCAGGCGGTTCACGAACGAAGTGTTCGCCCCATTTTCGAGCAAGCGCCGCACCAGATAGGCCAACAGGTCCTCATGGCTGCCCACCGGCGCATAGATGCGCAGCGGCACATGATCCCCGCCCTCCGGATTGTCCGCGTCAAAACCATTAGTGAGCATTTCTTCGTAGAGCGCCTCGCCCATACCGTGGAGGCGTTGCATTTCATACTTCGTGTTCGGTGACGCGATCGCGCGTATCGCACCTACCGTATGGGCGTTGTGAGTTGCGAATTGAGGATAGAACGATGCCGGATCGTCAAGCAGTTTACGCGCGCACGCAATGTAGGAAACATCGGTCATTACTTTGCGGGTAAAGACCGGATAGCCTTCGTGGCCCTCAACCTGCGCATGTTTAACTTCCGTGTCCCAATAGGCCCCCTTGACCAGGCGCACCGGCAGACGGCGACCATGCTTGCGCGCCAGCTCTGCCAAACCATCAATTACCGCTGTCGCGCGTTTCTGGTAGGCTTGCACCGCAAGACCAAGTCCGTTCCAACCTGCCAGGCGCTCATCGGCCAGCACGGCGGCAAAGACCTCGAGCGAAATCTCCAGGCGTTCGGTTTCTTCCGCGTCCACCGTAAGGCCCAGGCTCAGCGCGCGAGATTCCACGGCTAATTGTGCCAAACGCGGCACAAGTTCTTCAAGCACCCGCTCCCGCTTGGCGTCTTCATAGCGCGGGTGGATGGCGGAGAGTTTTACGGAGATCGAAGGCCGCGCGAAAATGTCGTCGCTACCGTTATGCGGACGCACTTCGCCCAGTTCTGCCACCGCCTTGCGATAGGCTTCGAAATATCGATCTGCGTCACGTTGGGTATGTGCGCCCTCCCCCAGCATATCGAATGAGAACCGCACACCCCGCGCCTCTTCGGATTTTCCCTCCTTGAGGGCTTCCTTCATCGTCCGCCCGAGGACGAACTGCTTACCCATGATGCGCATGGCCTGAAGCATGGAGCTGCGAATGATGGGTTCGCCCGACTTGTTGACCATCTTCTTGAGAAAGCCAGTGACGCTCTCAAAGGTCTTCTCATGTAGATTGACCACGCGCCCAGTGAGCATCAGCCCCCATGTGGAAGCGTTCACGAACAGCGAGTCTGATTTGCCCACATGGGCATCCCAATCCGCAGAGCCGATCTTGTCGCGGATCAAATTGTCCGCTGTGGCGCCATCGGGAATGCGCAACAAGGCCTCCGCCAGACACATGAGCACCACGCCCTCTTCAGACGAGAGAGAGTATTCCTGCAAGAAAGCGTCGATACCGCCTTCCTTTGTGCGGCCAGACCGGATGGCATCCGTCAGACGGCGCGCCAAGGCATCGGTCTGCGCACGTTCTTCGGGGGAAAGCCGGGCGGCGGAGATCAGTTTTTCCGCCAGGGCCGTCTCATCGGCAAGGTAGAGATCAGCGCGCTGGGCACGGAATGTATCGCTGGTGCGTGAGGCAATATCTTGTGTCATAGCCGGACTTTGACCGAAAAATCTCCTGCGGATCAAGCGAATTTGCCAAACTCCCCGACCCCGCAATTTCATGGCTAAACAAGCCCCATTGCCGCAGATTTCATGGCCGACTATGGTGCGCTGCCGCAAGAATTATCCACCCCCTCTACCCCTTCCAGGAAAACCCCATGCCCCTTGATCAATCCACTTACAAAATCCCGGTTGCTCGCACCGTCGCGGATTTGCGCGAGACGGTAAGCGCCTGGCGTGCTGCGGGCTTGCGCATTGGCTTTGTCCCCACCATGGGAGCCCTTCACGAGGGTCATTTATCCTTGGTGGATCTGGCAGCACAACACGCAGACAAGGTGGTGGTTTCCATCTTTGTGAACCCAACCCAGTTCGCGCCGGAAGAGGATCTGGAGGCCTACCCTCGCACTGAGCCAGATGATGCCGCCAAACTGGCAAAGCGCCCGAGCGATCTGATCTTCGGGCCTAACGCTGCGGAGATGTATCCAGAAGGGTATGACTTGCAGATCAATGTGGGCGGCGTCTCCGAAGGATTGGAGACCGATCACCGACCTCACTTCTTTGGCGGCGTAGCCACCGTGGTAGCAAAACTTCTGTGTCAGGTGGCCCCGGACGTCGCCATCTTTGGCGAGAAAGACTATCAGCAACTGCAGGTGATCAAAAAGCTTGTGCGAGACCTGAGCCTGCCGGTTGAGATCATCGGCGGAGCGACAGGCCGGGAAGCCGATGGCTTGGCCATGTCGTCGCGCAACGTTTATCTCACCGAAGACGAACGCGCCCGCGCCGTGCAACTCAGCGCAGCGCTAAAGGCTGTGCACGATCAAATGAAATCCGGCGCAACGATTGATGCTGCCCGAGACCTTGGCCTCAGCATTTTACGCGCGGCAGGCTTTGATCCCATCGATTATCTCGAAGTACGCGATGCGGATACGCTTGCGCCATTGTCCAACACGTCACGACGGGCCCGCATTCTTGCCGCCGCAAAGCTCGGCACCACAAGACTAATCGACAATATTGATTTGGAGATATGAGGGGGGACGAACCATCGCCCCCTCACCGATCCCCATGCCCGTCCAGAATCTTTTTCTGCACATGGACTGATCTGACATGTTTTGCGAACTTGCGGCGGCGCTCCCGGGACTCTGCGATGGTCTCGCTGTTGCGCCTCTCCTCGCGTTCCAGTTTCTGCCAGCGTTTCAGACGGCCCGGATCTAACTCACCGGTGCCAATAGCCCCCTGAATGGCGCATCCGGGTTCCTCATCATGCTGACAATCTGAGAACTTGCACTGCAGTGCCAGCTCCAAGACATCGGCAAAAACAGCCTCCACCCCTGTCGCTGCATCATAAAGCCCAAGCTCCCGCATGCCCGGCGTATCGATCAACCACCTTTGGTCCTTGATGGCATAAAGCCCGCGGGCCGTTGTTGTATGCCGCCCCTTGGCATCGTCTTCGCGAATGCCGGCGGTAGATTCCTCGACTCCCGCAAGCGTATTGAGCAGGGTGGTCTTGCCCACACCGGACGAACCCAGCAAGGCAGCCGTCTGCCCCGGTCGCCACCAATCCAACAAACTGTCCACCTGAGTTGTGTCCCTGGCATCCAATGTGAGGATCGGCATCATCTGGTCCAGTTTCTGTGCCTTGGCCTCAAAGTCTTGAGGATCAGATGCCAGGTCTGCTTTTGTCAGGATGATCACCGGCTGTATCCCTGCCCCGCGCGCAAGAATGAGGTAGCGTTCAAGGCGGGCGATATTGAAGTCCTTGTTGCACGATGTGGTGATGAAGAGGACATCGATATTGGCCCCGATGTACTGAACCTTGGCTTCAACACCGGCGGCTTTTCTTTTGAGCAACGTCAGCCGATCCAATCGATGCTCAATTTGAGCCTCCGGGTTGACCAACACCCAATCACCCACCGCGAATTCTCCGGTGCTGTCTTGATGTTTGGTTGTGAGCGTTAGTGCGCCTTGAGGGCTAAGAGCCTCAATGCGATTTCGATGGATTTGCGAAAGCCGCGCGGGAAGAAACTGTTCCAGTTCGTGCCCATCGACTTGCATCATGAAATGTGCCGACCATCCAAGATCAGCCAAAGCTATAGAGCTGTTGGTCATTGTTCTGCCTGAGTTTGTTGCACAAGACCCGGCCATCGCAGCAATCGCATGCGAAGCAGGAACGTGTCAGGCAGGGAAAAGCCCAAAGGCTCTTAGAGGCCCACCTGAGGGAGTGTTATCGCAATCATCAAATGTCCCTCCATAGGTTGGGTTATAGGATCGGAATGATCCTAGTGCGGGGATGCTATATAATTATTCACGCGGTGCCTACTAGAATTTAAGGCGTTGCGCAGGGCCTATGTTCGGTGACGCCATAGGTCGATGCCGCCTCACATTCTTGTTTTTCGGCCAGTGCCCCTGTCGCAAACTCATCTGTCCCAGTAATAGAGTTAATCGCAAAAAACCAGATGACCGCCGTCACCAGGCCGCAGACCAATAGCCCAAGCCCACCAGCGGTTAGTTGCTCTAGCCCGCGCTTGTCTGTCACGGCAGTTTCCGCCGTGGTCGATACAGTTTCAATTGTCACGTAGTCTTCCCCACCATAAACGCAAAACTTCTTCCCCAAGAAGCCGGGCAACCGTGCCCTTAACTACAGTCTTCTCTCTGGAAAACCTTACAGTAATCCCAATTCAGCAAGTTCAGCACGTAATTGAGGCGGCATTTGGCCCACTCCGTCTGATTTCCCGACCGGCCCGATATCCCGCGGCGCTTCTTCGCCTTTAAGGTAACGCCAGCCCTGAAAGGGCCTCTTCTTTCTGGGTTCCGTCAGGATCAGATCCTTGTGCAGAACCAAATGGCAGCGCCGAATGCCGCCGTCGTCCGTAAAGGGCTCCACCTCGGTAATCAGCTGACGAACCAGAATGTGCCCTTTGACGACCCAGTAGAGTGATCCACCCTGAACCAATTCGTCTTTTCGCTTTGGCACCATGCGCGTTGTGTGCCAGACACGGCCCTTGCCATCCATGCCCCCCTGCTTGCGCCAGCCCGATTGCCAGTCGACCAATTCCTCGACCTTTTCAACGCCAACACAAAGTTTCAGGAGATTGAGGGTCATTCGGCGGCCAGGAACTCCGGATTGCAAATCTCAATGGTGCAGGAGGCGGCCCGAGCAACATTTCCATGAGGCACAAAATCACTGAACCGTTCCACCCGCCAGCGGTTGATATTCTGCATCATGGCGCGGCCCTCAATGTTTTGCGACAATGAGACCATTAGAGGAAGACCCGTGTGCGGCTCCAGCGCGAAGATCATTTCCTGCTCGAAGCTGTCAATACGCGCCACCATCATGGCACGGAAGGTTTCTGGGGCGTACATGCGAATGCGGGAGATGTAGGCGCCCGATTTGTCCACGGTCAGCTCTGCCAACATGTGCTGGATAAACGCTTCTTCGTCTTCCTCCACATCATCCCAAGGCAAAGGCGCAAAGCCATAGACCGTATGCGTGGGGCTATCTTCCAGCACTCTGACCTGTTGCCCGCCAATGGCGGTGCGCAACTGCTCATAGGTAAGATCTGAATCCGGGTCCGGATCATCCACCAGATCAGACATGGCATCATAGACACGGGATTCGCTGTGGTTCAGGGAGGTTGGCGCCAACAGCGACCAGTTGCCACTCTCCTCTGCAGGCGAGAACCGCATGGTCAGATTGGCGTTGGCATTCTCAAAGTTTTGCGTAAAGCCCCAGCGCACAGAATTCGCAGCTTCCCCGCGACTCAATGCCATATCCAGCAGGGCCGGAAGCTCTGCGGCCTGGACCGAGACACTGGAAAATATCGCAATCGCTGCAATCACAGCGCGGCGCAGAAAAGCCATCGGAAAACCCCTCGCGGTTCTTTTTATCGTTAATCATAACCCGCCTGCGCCTGATCTAGCCGCAAACCGGGACAGTGCCAAGGGCAATGCAAGAAAAGTTCCGCTATGGGCTCAGAAAAGTGACCACAGAAGCACCATCGTCCACCTGGTCACCGGGGGCCACTTTGATCTGATCAATCTTCAAATCCGAGGGTGCAGACAGGGTGTGCTCCATTTTCATGGCCTCGAGCACAATGATAGGTTGCCCGCGCCTGACCTTGTCACCTGCACCTGCGAGGACGGAGACGATTTTGCCCGGCATAGGAGCAACAAGGCCTGCAGCATTCCCCTCATCAACAAGAACTGGCGCCAACGGGTTTTCCAGAGGCAAATCATAAGACCGCCCCCCGTGCATGAGCACCAACCGGTTGGCCATCCAGAGAACGCCTGCCGAATAGTGCACTCCGTCGATCACGGCAGCCAAGCCTTCGTCGGAAAGCTCGCCTTCTACTTCGTGAGCGACACCATCAATGAGCAAGCTGATCTCTCCATCGGCATAGCGGGCGGCAACCTCAAATCCGTGTTCACCGGAGAACTTCAGGGTTTCCTCGGAAAAGCCACCGACGCGGAAACCGTCCAATGCTTCCCACGGGGACGCAGGTTCGCTGGAGCCCATGGCGCGGATCTCCGCCTCCCCCTGGCGGTGGCATAGAAGCGCCGTTGCGGCGAGAGCTTTTTCCACCGCGCCGGGCTTTTCATCCTGAGGCACAAGGGCATCCAGGTGTTGTTCAATAAAGCCCGTGTCCAGATCGCCATTGCGGAACGCTGGGTGCGTGACAATTTTTGCCAAAAACGGTGCGTTTGATTTAACGCCCACGACTTCCAGGGCATGCAGTCCCGCCTCAAGGCGATTGAGCGCCCGGTCGCGGGTCGTATCCCACGCAATGATCTTGGCGATCATGGGGTCATAATAGACGGAAACCTCATCGCCTTCCGTCACGCCCGTTTCAATACGGATGTGGCCATCCTCATTGGGGAATTTCAGGCGGTGTAGCGTGCCGGTGGAGGGTAGAAACTTCTTGGCCGGGTTCTCCGCATACAGACGAACCTCAACGGCATGACCTTCGATGTGCAGTTCATGTTGATCGGCAGGAAGCTCTTCCCCTGCGGCCACACGGAATTGCCATTCCACCAGATCTTGCCCGGTGATTTCTTCAGTCACGGGGTGTTCCACCTGAAGGCGGGTGTTCATTTCCATGAAGTAAAAGCCGTCGGCCTTCAGACCGCTTGAGGCATCCACGATGAATTCCACCGTCCCTGCCCCGCGATAGTCCACGGCCTGTGCCGCAGCAATGGCAGCCGCCCCCATGGCCTCACGCACTTCGTCGGTCATGCCCGGTGCGGGGGCTTCTTCGACGACCTTCTGGTGACGGCGCTGGAGCGAGCAATCGCGCTCATAAAGATGCACGGCGTTGCCGTGGCTATCGGCGAAGACCTGAATTTCAATGTGACGAGGCTGTTCGATATATTTCTCGATGAGCACGCGCCCGTCACCAAAGCTGCGCGCTCCCTCGCGGGAGGCCCCTTCCAGGGCCTTGGCGAAGTCTTTTGCATCGTCTACCCGGCGCATGCCCTTGCCACCACCGCCTGCAATCGCCTTGATCAGAACCGGGTAGCCAATCCTTGCGGCTTCTCTTGCCAGAAACTCTGCATCCTGATGATCACCGTGATAGCCGGGCACCACAGGAACTTTTGCGTCTTCCATCAGGCGCTTGGCAGCATCTTTAAGACCCATGGCGCGGATGGCCTCTGCCGAGGGGCCCACAAAGGTGATGCCAGCGGCCTCGCAAGCCTCGGCGAAATCGGCATTTTCGGACAAAAAACCATAACCCGGGTGAATGCATTCCGCGCCCGCATCCTTGGCGATCTCGAGGATCTTGTCCCCGCAGAGATAGCTTTCATTGGCCGGAGCCGGGCCCAGCAAATAGGCTTGGTCAGCTTCAGCCACGTGGAGGGCGTCAGCGTCCACTTCGGAATAAACAGCAATGGTGCGCATGCCCAGCGCCTTGGCACTATGCATGACACGGCGGGCAATTTCTCCCCGATTGGCGATAAGGACAGATCTAAACATGGGGGCCTTTTAGCCTTTGTGCGCGGTGATTACCAGATGGGTCATGCCCTGCGCCACCGTCACATTATGTCATTCCGGGGCAAACACGAAGTGTTTGAACCCGGAATCTGGAGCAGCGAGATCCCGGGTTCCCTGCTTCGCGAGGCCCCGGAATGACGAATTCCCTTGAGCTATGAAAAGCTGACCCCTATTCCGCCCATTTGGGTTTGCGCTTCTCAAGATAGGCGCTGAGACCTTCCTTCCCTTCGTCGGAAGCGCGGCGGTCCGCGATGCGTTTGGCGGTGTCATGGCGCATGTGGCTGTCCATCTCCCGCCACATCACTTCGTCCACCAGTTTCTTGGCATCCGTAATGGCCCCCGGCGCGCCCTTGAAGATGAGTTTGGCGAGGTATTCTTCCATTTCCGCCAAGGCGTCGGCGTCTTCCACCGCATAATGGACAAGCCCGATTTTTTCCCCAAAGGCCACATCGAAACGCTCGCCAGTCACAAACAAGGCTCGAGCCATGCGCGGGCCTACCGCCTCAATCACGTACGGAGATATGGTGGCCGGGGTCAGGCCCAGGTGCACTTCGGAGAGGCCAAACTGGGCCTTTTTGGTTGCCACCACAATATCGCAAGCGGATACCAGCCCCATGCCGCCCGCTATGGCGTGGCCATCCACCAGGGCGATGGTGGGCATGGGCAGGGAATGTAGCTTGTGCAGCATTTCTGCCAAGGCCGCCGCATCTTTCTGATTGTCATCATGGGTCCAGTCCGCCGCGTGGCGCATCCAGTCCAGATCGGCACCAGCGGAAAAGCTCTTGCCTGCACCTTTGAGGAAGACCATGCGGATGCCGTCCTGGCCCCGGAGTTCTTCAAACAGAGTCGTCAGATGCTCGATCACATCCGGGTTAAAGGCGTTGTGTTTCTCAGGACGGTTCAGAGTGATCACGCCGACGCCGGCGCGGGTGGCATCAAAAAGAACGGGGGTTTCGTCAGACATGGGGACTGCTCCTTGGTGCGGCTTGGCGCGAGATGGATGTTTGGCGGCTAGTCTAGCGTGCGGCGAGGCGCGGGGGAAGTGATGTGTGTCAAGGTATCCAGATGGTCATTCCGGGTTCGGCTATCAAGGCTGTCAGGGCAGGGTTGCCTTGGTATCTACGGGCAAATAGGCTTCTCAAATGATGCATTCATTTGAACGAACCTTCTCATTTGCCCTTGCTATCGCCTTCCTAACGACCGTCGCGGTAGCTGTAGCTCTTTTCGATTTTCCAGCACCTATTTTGGGGGGCTATCTAGGCCTCAGCTTATTTGCATTTGCGATCTATGCTCTCGACAAGAATGCCGCCCAACAGGACACATGGCGAACCTCTGAGAGCTTTCTGCACACCTTGGCCCTGGCCGGAGGATGGCCGGGTGCCCTCATCGCGCAGCAAGTACTGAGGCACAAGACAAGGAAACAGCCGTTCCGCATTGTGTTCTGGGGAACTGTAGTTTTGAATCTGTGTGCATTGACCTGGCTTTCCACACCAATTGGTTCAGTTTACTTTCAGTCGTTGATCGGGGGTTTTGCGTGAGCACATTGGCCGGCGAGATTCCGGGTTCGGCTATCGCCGCCCCGGAATGACGGAAAAGCCCATCACATCCTGAACACGCCGAACTTGGTTTCTTCCACTGGCGCATTAAGCGCGGCTGAGAGCGCCAGCGCCAAAACCCGGCGGGTATCAGATGGTGCGATGATGCCGTCGTCCCAGAGGCGCGCGGTGGCGAAGTAGGGGCTGCCTTCGGTCTCGTAGCTTGCCCGAATGGGGTTCTTGAATTCTTCTTCGGCCTCGGCGGACCATTCCTCACCGCGCTTTTCCATGCCGTCGCGTTTCACGGTGGCGAGCACGGATGCTGCCTGTTCGCCGCCCATGACAGAAATCCTTGAGTTGGGCCAGCTGAACAAAAATCGCGGGGAGTACGCTCGACCGCACATGCCGTAGTTCCCTGCCCCGAAACTGCCGCCGATGATCACCGTGATCTTGGGCACTTTCGCGCACGCCACGGCGGTGACCATTTTCGCGCCATCCTTGGCGATGCCGCCGCTCTCATATTTCTGACCAACCATGAAGCCGGAGATGTTTTGCAAAAACAGCAAAGGAATTCCCCGTTGAGAGCAGAGCTCCACAAAGTGCGCAACCTTCTGCGCACTTTCGGAAAACAGAATGCCGTTGTTGGCGACAATGCCGACTGGATAGCCCCAGATATGGGCAAAGCCGGTGACCACTGTGGTGCCGTAGTTTTTCTTGAACTCATCCAAACGTGATCCATCCACGATGCGCGCGATTACTTCCCGTACGTCGTATTGAGTGGAAAGGGTTGGCGGCACCACGCCGTCGAGTTCCGCGGGATCATAGAGCGGTTCTTCGGGTTCTGCCATTTTCACATTCACGAATTTCTCGCGATTAAGGTGGCTGACGATCTGGCGCACTTGAGCCAATGCATGATCGTCGTTTTCCGCGTAGTGATCTGCGACGCCGGAGACTTTGGTGTGCACGTCTGCTCCGCCCAGGTCTTCGGCGGATACCACCTCCCCGGTGGCAGCTTTCACCAAGGGAGGCCCGGCCAAAAAAATGGTGCCCTGATTGCGCACGATGACCGTCTCATCCGACATGGCGGGCACATAGGCGCCCCCCGCCGTACAGCTGCCCATGACAGCGGCGATTTGTGGGATGCCCGCGGCGGACATGTTGGCTTGATTGAAGAAAATACGCCCGAAGTGTTCCCGGTCCGGAAAGATGTTTGCCTGATTGGGAAGGTTCGCCCCGCCTGAATCCACCAGATAGACGCACGGCAGGTTATTCTCCGCCGCGATCTCTTGGGCGCGCAGGTGCTTTTTCACGGTCTCGGGATAGTAAGTGCCGCCCTTGATGGTGGCGTCATTGCAGACGATCACACATTCGGTGCCATTGATGCGCCCTACCCCGGTGATCATGGAGGCGCCATGGATGTCGCCCCCGTGCATGTCATTGGCCGCCAGGGGAGAAAGTTCCAGAAACGGCGTGCCAGGATCCAGGAGGCGCTGCACGCGTTCGCGGGGCAGTAATTTGCCCCGTCCCACATGACGCTCCCGCGATTTTTCCGAGCCGCCCAAGGAGGCCTCCGCAAGCCGCGACTTGAGCTCCGCCACCAGAGCCTCCATGGCAGCTTGATTGGCTTTGAAACTGTCTGAGCGGGTGTTGATGGCCGACTGAAGCACCGACATGGGGGTATCCTTGATTGTTGCGGCACAGGAGGTAGCACAGGTTCGCAGATTGGTGAAATAAGGGCTTTTAGCCAAGCCCCAAAGTCGCTGAGAGACCCGCATAATTGGGCAGGAGGTCTGCTGCAGCGTGGAGCATGATCAAGATCAAGAGGTTCTTGGTCCGCATCCAGATATAGCCAAAAGCGAGACTGGCTGCCGAGAGAACAAGGATCGCGTTGGCCGTGGTGGTGATGGGATCGCCCGCCTCGTCCCCGCGCAGCACAAGACCCGGCACATGGGCCAGCGCAAACAATAGGGAGGCAAGAAACAATGCGGCCCATTCATTGCGAAAAAATATGGCCAGGCGGGACTGCACCACCCCGCGGAAGAAAAACTCCTCCACCAAGCCCACCTCAATCACCAGCCAGGCAAAGACGATGGGCAGTCCGATCATCAGCTGATCTTGAGAATAGACCCCCTCCACAATCGGTGCGGCCCCGCTGCCCAGATAATATTGAAAGGCCAGGAACACGCCGGACAAAAGCACCAGCAAGAGGAAATGCCGGGGGCGGAGCATTTGCCAAAACGGCCTGTGCCACCCAAACG
>JAJFIL010000186.1 GCA_021774965.1 Alphaproteobacteria bacterium | reverse complement strand
GATCTGATGGTGCTGGATTTGATGTTGCCTGGAGTGGATGGGCTGGAAGTCTGCCGCAGGATGAAGCAGGATGCGGAGACGGCGCATATCCCCATCATCATGCTCACCGCCAAGGGCGATGAGTCGGACATTATCACGGGCCTGGAACACGGTGCGGATGATTATGTGACCAAGCCTTTCAACTTGAAAATATTTGTGACCAGGGTCCGCGCCGTTTTGAGGAGAAGCAAAAGCGGCCCTCCTCAAGAGGAAGAGGTCTTGCGGTTTCCTGAACTGGAAATCCATCCCGGTCGCCATGAAGTGCTGGTAGAGGGTAAGTCCATTTCCCTGACATTCACCGAATTCAGTATTCTCCAATTTCTTGCGGGCCGGCCTGGTTGGGTATTCACCCGTTATCAAATCGTGGAAGCCGTCCGCGGGGACGATTATGCGGTCACGGAGCGTTCTGTTGATTTTCAAGTTGTGGGTTTGCGGAAAAAACTGGCGTCTGCATCGGGACGCATTGAGACGGTGCGCGGAGTGGGCTACCGGTTCAAGGAGTAATTATGAGTAATAAAAGGCTCCTGTGGCAACTTTACCCTACTTATCTGTTGATTACTCTGATCGCTTTAGTATCCGTTGGATGGTACTCCTTAAATTCCCTGCAAGACTTTTACTATGAACGAACCTCGATAGATCTTGAAGTTCGTGCCCACCTGGTGGAACGTCTGGTTGCCGATCAATTTTCGGGTCCCAACAAATCAACTCTCGATTCATTGAGCAAGGAAGTGGGCCGGAGCGCTTTCATGCGTGTGACCCTGATTCAACCGTCTGGCGAAGTTCTTGGCGATTCCCACGAAGACCCGGCACGCATGGACAACCATGCAGACCGCACGGAAATTAAAGAGGCTCTTGCCGGTAACCGGGGCATGTCGGTCCGTTTCAGTCACACGCTTCAGAAAAAAATGATGTATCTGGCCGTTCCGGTTAAGAGCAAAGGGGAGATTATTGGTGCCGTGCGCACGTCTCTTCCGATCACCTTCATAGACAACGCGCTTCGGTCGATTGAGATCAAAATTGCCTGGGGAGCCTTGGCCGTGGCGCTGTTTGCGGCGGTCATCAGTCTCGTTGTTTCCCGGCGTATCAGCCGGCCTCTGGAACTGATGAAAGTGGCCGCTGAAAAATTTGCCCAAGGGGGCGTTCCAGGGAAGATTCCTGTAACCGGGTCGCTTGAAATTGCCGGGCTGGGAGAAGCTCTCAATCAAATGGCGCGACAACTGGACTACCGCATCCGCGGCATCACTGAAGAGCGCAACGAACGCGAAGCCGTGCTCTTCAGCATGGTCGAAGGCGTGTTTGCCGTGGATACGGCGGAGCGTTTTATCAGCATGAACCAGGCGGCGGCAAAATTGATTGGCGTCGATGTTAAGAATTTTAAGAGGAAGAGCATTCAAGAGTTAGTTCGCAATAACGAGCTTCAACAATTTGTGAAAAAAGCCCTGAACAGCCGGGAAGTGGTGGAGACGGATTTTGTTTTGCGAGGTAGCCAAGAGCGCAACCTGCAAGCGCGTGGCACCGTTTTGAAAGACGCCAGTGACAACCGAATCGGCGCGTTGATCGTCTTGAACGATGTGACGAGGCTCAGGCGATTGGAGAATATGCGCCGCGATTTTGTCGCCAATGTCTCGCATGAAATCAAGACCCCGATCACGGCCATCAAGGGGTTTGTGGACACCCTCATGAAAGGCGCGATCAACAATCAAAAAGACGCGCATCGATTTCTGGAGATCATCGGGCGGCAGGTGGATCGGTTGAATGCGATTGTGGACGACCTACTCAGCCTGTCGAAGCTGGAGCAGGATTCTGATCAATATGTCATCCAAATGGAAGATGTGGAATTAAAAGGGGTGTTGCAGTCTGCTATTCAGGCCTGTGCCAGTCGGGCCGAAAATGAGAAAACCAGCATCGAGTTGATTTGCGAGGGCGATCTTACGGTAAAAATCAATCGTCAACTGATCGAACAAGCGGTCGTCAATCTGGTGGACAACGCCGTCAAATACAGCGGGCTGGAAAAACGGGTGCAGGTTGTGGGCGAACAACACAATGGGGAAATCACTATCCGGGTGCAGGATTGGGGGAGTGGCATCAGTAAAGAACATTTGCCGCGTCTGTTCGAGCGGTTCTATAGAGTGGATCAGGCCCGTAGCCGCGATCTGGGAGGGACGGGCCTCGGCCTTGCCATCGTCAAACATATCGCCCAGGTCCATCAGGGTTCCGTGAGAGCGGAGAGCGCTCTGGGCAAGGGCAGTACCTTTTCGATTTACCTGCCGAAAAATTGAGAACCCATTTGGGTCAATCAATAGGTTGCTGGAAAAGTTTTTGAGTTGTTTTAAGTTGTCACCCTGAGCTTGTCGAAGGGTTGATAGGGCTCATGCTTCGACAGGCTCAGCATGACAATAGTGAAAACCCCTGTCCCTAGCCTTCAGTTTCTTCATCCGGCTTCACCATTTTGCAGTTATATTTTTGGGCATCCTCATTCCAGATTTTCTCCATGTAATTCGGGAGTTTTGTTTCCTTGCTAATTTCGGCATATTCTATTTGTTCGCAAGTAAGGTTTTTGACACCTTGTAGATTAGCTTGGCTGATATCGGCCCAATTCATTTTTGCCCCGCGCAGATCGGCCATTTCCAGATTAGCATTTCTCAGATCGGCCCCCTCCAGATCGGCTAAGTACAGGTTGGCTTCGCGCAAACTGGCTTCGCTCAGTTTGGCCATTCGAAGCTGGGCCTGCATAAGAATGGATCCGTTTAGATTGGCTCTCAACAGAAGGGCCTCATCAAGAATGGCCGCTTGGAGGTTAGAACTCTGGAAATTTGCAGATAGGAGGTTGGCTTTTTCGAAATTAGCTCCAACGAGGTCGGAAAATTCAAAATTAGCGTTCGGGAGGAAGGCACCTTTAAATAGAGCCATTTCCAGATCGGCCTCTCTTAGATTTGCATCTGGGAAGTGGGCACCAGAAAGATAAGTGCCTTTTAAATTTGCTAATGGTGCTTCCATTTCGTTCAACCGTTGCAATATTCCAACTTTACGTAGAACACCTTCTTCAGATGCCCAGTGCCTAAAATCTTTCAATTGTTCGTGGTAGTTCTTAATTTTATCTTTTCTGCTCCTCACCCGTTCGAACCATGTAAGTAAAATGCCAAAAATTAAAATATCCATTAACATGCCATGGGCTTCGGTGCGAATTCCAGCCCAGTCAGCTCCTCCAAACCCCCAATTCAAAATAGTAAGTATTAAAAAGACCCCAAAAAATAAGATCAAACCTATACGAACCAATTCATATTCATTGGAGGTCAATAATCCCCTAAAATTTTCTTTCCATAAATCAATATTTTCTCGAAAATCATCTGTCCATCGTCTTCTCTGAATTCCCATACAATGGCCCTCCTGCTAAAATATTTGATAGCCGGATTATAACTCATCAATAATTTTGACCGGGTCCACACCCCTTTTATTGACACATCGTTATATTTTATTGAATCTAGCCTTGCAGTCCGTTATGCTTATTGCTATATAACGTTTAGGTCTGATTTTTTTTTTGGAGGTGGAATGCGTTTCATTTTACTGGCAATGCTGTTTCTGCTTAGCGGGTTGGGTTCTCCCGCTCAGACGGAGGAAGTCCATGTGGCGGTGGCTTCCAATTTTATCAATCCGCTGAAAGATATTTCACGGAGCTTCGAGGAGGAGACAGGCCACCGGGTGATGGTGATTCCCGGTTCCACGGGCAAACTGTATGCCCAGATAAAAAACGACGCTCCCTTTGACCTGCTCTTGGCCGCCGATGCTTTGCGTCCACGCTTATTGGAAGAAGAGGGATTTGCGGTTCCCGGTTCGCGCTTCACCTATGCCATTGGTCAGCTCACTTTGTGGAGCCCGGATGCCAAACAGGTGCAGGGAGAAGGAGCGAAAATTTTTCAAAATAAAAATTTTAATTTCCTTTCAATGGCCAGCCCCAAAACCGCTCCTTATGGCCGGGCGGCCATGCAGGCACTTCAAAAGCTCGGCGTCTGGGATCAGGTGCGCGGCTGGATCGTATTGGGAGAAAATATCGGGCA
>JAJFIL010000185.1 GCA_021774965.1 Alphaproteobacteria bacterium | reverse complement strand
GACTGTCTCTGAAACGCGGAAAGCCATTTCACCGGCCTGGCGTATTTGCGCTTCCGTAAATGTGCTGTCCACTGTCACCACAATCTGGCGCAGGGTCAGGTTAATCAACTCAGGATCTGTAGCCCCTGCAATACGCCGATTGCGCAAGGCCATAATGTAATAACCGCCGGTGGAGCGTGTCGGCAGAGAGAACTGCCCAGGCGTCAGACGGCGTAGCGTTTCGTTGAGATCATCCGGCAGCTGTCCATCCTGTACCCATCCCAGATCCCCGCCATTGGCAGCAGAAGGGTTTTGGCTGAACTGACGTGCCACGGCACCAAAGTTTGCCCCTTGGCGGATTTGCGCAATAAGTCGCTCGGCCCCCTGGCGAACCTGATCTTCTTCGTTGGGATTATCCACGCTCAGGAAAATTTCGGATACTTCGTATTCCGGCTGATTGACGCTGCGACGGATACGGTCCAGCACAAAATCAATCTCTTCTTCGCTGATGCTGACCTGAGGGCGGAACAGGCCAGAGACGATCTGCCCCCAGACGATGTCGCTTTGGATCTGCGAATTTAGCGTCATGGGGTTCACCCCGGACCCCCGCAAAAATTCAAACAACTGCTCAACATTCATCTCATTGCGGCCAGCAATCTGCGATAATGATTCCTGCATTTCATCAGGCGTGATTGTCACTTCGTATTTTGCGGCTTCCTGAAGCTGCAACTGCTCATCAATGAGCTGGCGCAGAACGCGAGGGCGGTAACGCATGCGATTCTGGTCCGTCCGCTCAAGGCCAGAGGAGAACAAGATCAGATTGACGCGTTGCTCGACATCGTAAGCCGAGATCACTGAGTTATTGACGGTCGCGGCAATGCGCTGTGTATCCTGCGCAGAGGCGGGCAGGGTTGCGCCCATGCCAATGGTGGCGGCAAGAATAACTGCTGCGCTGATAAATCGACGAAAACTGGAAAGCATCATTGTTCCGTTTCTATTCCGGCTCTGATTGCCGGATATTATGACACGATGTGAACGGCCAATCAGACGGCCCGCTGTACCCCATCAAGTGCCCCACCAAACTCTTGCGAGAAGATACCCATTTAGGCCTCATACGCAAGTCTGGGAGCCAATTCCGGGCGTAAATGCCCCATCTTTGGCAACTCTTGGCCATATCCAGCGCCGATCTGCTCCCTAATGACCAAGCGAATGGAGCCGAACTTGCAGCATTATGGCCGTTGAAGGCTCAATATCACGGTCTCGTGTGAAGCGCCTGCGGTAGGAGATTTCCAGGTCTGTACACCGGTCGTGGTAGACCAATCCCGCGAAACTGCTGATCATGATGTTGTCTTCAAGGTTTCGGCGGGCACCGGCTTCGAAGGCCCAATTATTAGTAATGGAAATATGAGATTTGACGTTGATTTCCTCCCGATCACCAAGGATTTCTTCGTCATAAGGGATTGGGCCAAAACCAGGGCCAAGGAATAAATTGGGGTCGGGCTCAGGATTAGGGATCAGAACATCCTCCAAGGCCACATACCCCACTTCCAGGTTGTAGTCCTCCGTGCCTGCCAACAGCGCTACTTCGTTACGACGGAAATGAAGATCATCCCGGTCCAGGCGGAAGCGATGAATGAGGTCGAGGTAACGCCCAGGCCTGAGGTCAATGCGTCCGACAAAATCCGAACGTTCACTTTCAAGACCAGAACCTTGCTCAAAGGTTGGGTCATCCCGGAAGCGATAGCTCTGACCCAGCACGATAGAGCCTGAACCCCCGCCGATGGTCTGCGCTGCCAACCGGACACCAGCGTTTACACGTGGACCTTCTTCCCAACGATCAAGTCCAGGGAATTTATTGTAGCTAAAGAGATTGGTCTCATCGAACTCAAAACTGGCGCTGTCTTCGTTTGGAATATCCGAAGGATTGCCGCCATACGGTGTCGCCACCACTTGCACGATAGGTTCAATGATTTGTCGAACGCTTCCGTTTTGCCGGACAAATGGCCAACTCCACTCGACAGCTGCCAAGGGCAGCGCGCGCATCACCACCTCATCCCCATCGGGTCGGCCCGGGGTCTCGGCAACATTCCGGACGTAATAGAGATCTGTTCGGTTGCTGAGGAAAAGAGAATAGACTTGCCCCAAATCAGAAACATGAGTGCGGTCCCATGTGAGCTCAGCAGAGATACGGGCGGTATCCGCCCCCTCTGTCCGCGCCAGGACAAGGCTGTTGACGTTAAAGCCAACCTGGCCGCCAAAGTAGCGCCGGTCGATGATCTCCCTGTGTTCAAACAGAGCCGGGACAATTGGCGTTTGTCCTTCATCATCCTCTTCGCGCAAGCCGATGAAATAGTAGGAATCAAACGAGGTGTAGTCACGTCCTGAAATGCGCCGGGCAAACAGGTTATTGGTCAGCCGGTCACGGTTGCTGATGTCATAGCGCTTGAGGTAGGTGTCATCACTCACCAGTTCCAGGTCAAAACCCCATTCCCAGTTCTCAGCAAATTCAAAGGCCCCGTCTGCAAAGAGGTGCCCGCGGAATGTGTGCCCGCTGAGTTCCTTATTGTCATCATTGCGCCGGGCAGCAAATGTGACACTGCCATCCAATTCATATTCGCCCGCGTGGACGCGATGACGAAATTCTGACTTCACCACGACGCCTTCACTGGTGGTGATCATCGGTGCAATGGTCAGGTCATAGTTGGGGGCCAGGGCAAAATAGTAAGGAACTTCAACCCAGTTCCCCAGCTCGGTCGTATTCCCGATGCCCGGGGCCAGGAAACCCGACTGACGCTCCACCGATGGATCCGGGTGGGCCAGATATGGAAAATAGGCCACCGGAACACCAAAGATCTCAAAACGCGCATCACGATAGACAATGCGTTGACGTTCTTGGTCATGTGTAACGCGGAAGGCCGTGATCTGCCACAACCGCTCGCCAATGCGTTCGCATTCTTCACAAGGGGAAAAAACCGCTTGTTCCAGCTCTGTCCGCGTGCCGCCCGTACGAGTGCCGCGCGTAGCTGCAAGCTGCGCATCGTTGGCCAACAGGAAGCGCAAATTCTCAACGATGCCTTCGCCAAGCTCATCAGTAAGCTGAACATAATCCGCGAATAAGACTTCGCCGGTTGGCTGGGTGATGCTTACATTGCCAATGGCAATAACTTCACCGGTGACCTCGTTATAGGTAACCTGATCGGCCATGAGGATGCGGCCGCTGTAGTTTGCCTCAACGTGGCCCGTGGCGCTGACAATTCCGGTGGAGCCGTCATAGGACAGATTATCGGCCTGCATCAGCACTTGTTCGTCAGGCTCACCTAAAACGTCCTCGACCGTGGGGATATCGGCCATGGCCGGTGCCGCGTAGATAAGCGCCAACGCGGACGCAGCGGTGATCAGCAAAAGCTTCAAGTGATTGTAACCTCGATGCGTCATGGGTGCTTAACCATCCTCCAGATGCAGGAGGACCGTGATGCCAAACAGAAGCGCGACCAGTGTGGGCGCCCATGCCGCAACAGGTGCAGGCAATACGCCCGATTGCCCCATGGCGGCGGTAATGTCGCCAAGAAAGAACAGGGCAAAGCCTGTTCCCGCCGCAGCTGCCGTCAGACCGACAAAGCCCGTCAGGCGCGCGGTTCGCAAGCTGAAGCTTGCGGCGATCAGCACCATGGCAATGAAAAGCGCTGGCGTTGCCAAGATTGAATACCAATGGACCTTGTGCCGGGCGGCGCTGAGGCCTGCTTCTTCGGCTTGAGCGATGAACTGGGGCAACTGCCAGACGGACAAGGTTTCCGGTGAGGCAAAGCTTTCGCGGATTTGATCGCGGGTGAGGCTGGTGGGAATGGTATGGGTTTCCTCGAAACTGGGGGAGCCCACGGCCGGTGTGATCCAGGCGTTTTCAAGGCGCCATACGGGCTCTTCCAGACGCGCGCTATCTGCATAAACGTGAGCGGAAAAGTCTTGCGTGCCTTCAAAGGTGATAATCATGACGTCTTCGAGTTCCAGAAGAACTTCGCCGCGGTCATCAATGCGTAAGGCATGAACGACGGATTGGTCCCCTTGATCCGCCTGCCGCAACCATAGTCCGGTTTCAGAAACCGAAATCTGGCTGGTCTGCCCGCGCAGTAATTGTGCTTCCAGCCGGGCGTAACGAGAGAACATGGTGGCCGAAACAGGATTGTAAACAACCACGACAAAGCTGCCGGCGGCAAAGGCGAGGGCAAGAGCTGGTGCAAGGAACTGCCAGGCTGAGACCCCGGACGCGCGAGCCACTACCAATTCCTTTTGGCGGTTCAGGGAGGTGAATGCCCACATGGCCCCAACAAGAACGGCGATGGGTAGAGCTTTTTCGGCCAGATTGGGCAGCTTGAGCAAGCTCAGGCCCACGCCGGTCATGGGGGTAATGGTGTCGCGAGAGGCGTGCTGGCGCAGCATTTCCACAGCGTCCCCAAGGAACAACAATACGAGCAAACCGCCCATCACGATGGCAGTGCGTATGGCGAAGGTTCTGCCGATATAGCGCGAGAGGGTAAACGACATGGCCATGTTATGCTCCCTCCGCCATGATATCGTTGATCTCGCCTTCACTCAGAGGCTTGCGGCCAAACCAGTTGGGCAGCCAGCCTCCGATCATCAGGATACAGAACAAAATCGCAACAAGAGGGATTGCGTAAAGCAAAGGCATGAGCGCAGTGTTCGTTGCGGCAAGCGCCTGCACGCCAAATCCTGCCAAGCGCACACCAATCCCGGCAGCCATGGCTACTGCCAAACGTCCCGCGTAACCACGTCGATTAAAGACACCGCAGACCACCGCCGCAAAAGGGATTAGTGCCAGGGCTAAATTGTACAATGGACTGGAAAGTCGGTTATGAGCCTCAGCCCGCATACGTTCAATGTTTCGTCGATCCCACCTGCGGCTTAGGTCAGGGTTCAAAAGCTCCCCGAGATAGCGCTCGCTCAAATCACGGCTGTGGGGGCCTC
This sequence comes from Alphaproteobacteria bacterium, assembly GCA_021774965.1. GTDB lineage: Bacteria > Pseudomonadota > Alphaproteobacteria > JAJFIK01 > JAJFIK01 > JAJFIK01. Next base: position 2,328 of record JAJFIL010000185.1, on the reverse strand, counting down.
GCGGCTCAATGAACTGGCTGAGATCGAAAGTGTAGCTCTCAAATTGCAGCAGGGCGACATTGTTGTTCTCCATGTCCCGGTGCAGGATAGTGCCGTTCTCCATCAACAAACGGGGGCCGGATTCTGTGCGCAGGAAAGCGCCGCGCCGGGCAAGATACGTCAGCGGGTTTTCCGGGTCGCGATTGTTGTGGACCATCAGATCATGAAGATCCCCTCCCGGAGGGGCCGAGCCGATATAGACGGTGACCCCATCGGCGGGGGTGATAAATTCGCCTTCGCGCAGCAAGAGCCCTGCCAGATCCTCCCGGATCTCATAGACCATATCCTTCATGTTCCGGTAGCCAGCAGGCACCAGATACAGGTTGAGCAGAAAGGCAAACAAGGTGGCGACACCACCGAAAACCACCACGGGCCACATAAGGCCCCAGCGCGACAGGCCCGAGGCGCTCATCACGGTCAGTTCGCTGTCTTCGTGCATGCGGTGGAGGCCATAAAGAACAGCCACAAAGATGGCGATGGGCAGCACATTGGTCAGGATGAAAGGCATGATCAGGATGGACAATTTGGCAAACACCATCGCTGACTGACCGCGGTTCACCACGAGGTCGATCATGTCCAGTGATTGCGTCAACCAAATCACAGCCGTCATGCCGAGTGTTGCAAACACCATCGGCACAGCCATCTGACGCAGCATGTAACGCCCAAGGCGCGTCATCATCCGCCTAACTACCTACAGATTACTAATGAACCCGGCCGGGACCGACCGGGCTTTACGCGTATCCGGCTGACCACCGAATCTATTTCCCGCGTTTTGATTTTCTCTCAATTTACCTTTGGGCGCAAAGCCCTTAAGCTAGGGCCAAATCTGGCGCCATACCTCTTTGGCACGTATGAGCCGCCGGAACTCATTTGCCCGGCCGGGGGTGGTCAGCGATCAACTCCGCAGGGAAACAACGCGAAAGCACGTCGAAATTAAGGCAGGGGAGGCTCTCCCTTGCCCAAAAAACCGCAGAAAACGGGGAAACATCATGGATATCAGTTTTAAAGCCGCAAGCCTACCCGCTTCGGGCATTTTAGTTCTTTCGGCCTATGAGGGCCCTACATTGGGTGCTTTGGGCAAGGCGCTGGACAAGCAATTGGACGGGGCGCTGACACGAGCTTTTGAAGCAAAAAACTTCAAGGGAGCCGCTGAAAAGACGATGGAAATCGTCACGCCGGCCGGATCGGAGCTGAATCGAATCGTTGTGGCCGGTTTGGGGGCTCCCAAAGAGGTGACGGCGACCACAGTGGAAAATGCCTCGGCGAATGCTTTTGCCTCTCTTTCCACCGGTCAGGGCCGGGACGCAAATTGCCTTTTTGAGCGCATCGCAGGGGTCAAACTGGACGGAAATCAGATGGCCGCACACGCCGCCCTGGGTGCCAAGCTGCGCAGCTACAAGTTTGACCAATACAAAACGGTTGGCAAAAAGAAAGACGGCGGCCAAGGCACGGCGCTTGTCTTTGGCTGTGACAAGAAACCTGCCGCGGATAAATTGTGGGCCGATATGGCGGCGGTAGCCGATGGTGTCTTCACCGCCCGCGATCTGGTCAACGAGCCGCCAAACCATCTTCACCCGGAAGAGTTTGCCAAGCGCTGCAAGTCTCTCTCGAAACTGGGCGTAAAAGTTCAGGTGCTCGGCGAAAAGCAAATGGAAAAGCTCGGCATGGGCGCGTTGCTCGGCGTGGGGCAGGGCAGTGTCTATGAAAGCGGCCTGGCCATCATGGAATGGAACGGCGACACCAACACAAAAGGTGAGCACAATTCTGAAGTCCTCGCGTTTGTGGGCAAGGGCCTTACGTTTGACTCTGGCGGCATCTCGCTGAAGCCCGGCGCAGGCATGGAAGACATGAAGGGCGACATGGGCGGGGCCGCAGCAGTCACCGGCCTCATGCACGCACTTGCCGCGCGGAAAGCCAAAGTCAATGTGGTGGGCGTCGTGGCGCTGGTCGAGAACATGCCTGGCAACAATGCTCAACGTCCTGGTGATGTGGTGAAATCCATGTCGGGTCAGACCATTGCGGTCCTGAACACCGATGCGGAATGCCGGCTGGTTCTCGCCGATGCGCTTTGGTATACGCAGGATCGCTTCAAGCCCCGGTTCATGATCAATTTGGCGACCTTGACCGGCGCGATCATGATTGCCCTGGGCCATGAACATGCCGGCGTGTTTTCAAATTCTGATGAGATTGCCAAAGGCCTTTCCGTTGCTGGTTACGCAGAGGATGAAGCCAACTGGCGCATGCCCATGAATGCGGCGTACAACAAGCAGATCGATAGCAAAATCGCGG
>JAJFIL010000184.1 GCA_021774965.1 Alphaproteobacteria bacterium | reverse complement strand
ATCGGCAAGCTCTGGAACATCTTCGCCTGTGACTTCGCGCTTCTTGCGCAAGCGATCATAGCAGAGATTGGTCGCGACCCTGTACATCCAGGTTTCAAACTTGGCCCGCCCCGGCTGCCACTTGGGTACCTGCTTCCAAACTCGCAGAAAGACTTCCTGCGCTATTTCTTCGGCATCGGCCTGATTACCCAGCATTCGCCGGGCAACCGCAATCATCTTTGGCAAGTGCCGATCCACAAGCTTTCGCGAGGCCTGCGGATTACCCAAAGCCACCGCGGCCAGAAGATCCGTGTCCGGATCGTCAACAGCCGCGGCGAGAGAAACAGTTTCAGGTTTTGGGCTGCGCCCTGCCTGCACGTAGTCGTCTCCAGATCTTTGATACACCTCAAGCTCTCTTTACGCTGAGGGGCTATAGGCTACACGGCCCCGGGATTGGGTCAATGACCCATATGGCGCAAAACCAGCAAGAACAGAACCGCTGCACTCGAGGCTAGTCATCATCATGGTGACCACGAGGGCCGCCACGGTGCTCGCCTCGCCTGCCATGCATTGCCCTCATCGCAAGGCGCATCTCTGTTGCCGTGACCGACCCGTTTTCATCCAGATCGGCCCCTTCAAAGCGTTGCAGGGCGTGTTCGCTAAACTCTGACATGTCAATAATGCCATCTTCACCCGCATGCTGGGTAAAGCGTTCAGCATGATGACTGCCCTCGCGGCGTTCTTCTCGACGTTCCTCGCGACGTGCCTGACGGGCCTCGTGGCGTTCTTCCCGTCGTGCCTCATGCATGGCAATCGCTTCTTCTTCCGACAGGCTACCATTGCCATCAGTGTCGGCCTCTGAGAAGCGCTGTGCAGCTTGCTCTTCAGCCTCATCGCGGGAAAAGATGCCGTTGCCGTCAGCATCCAGCTCCGCAAAATGCTCCGCCGCGCGCGCATGGTGCTCGCTTTCTTCGGCGTGAGCTGCCGTGGCCATCCCAGAACTCATTGCGGCAGCAAGAGCCATTGCCAAAACCGTTCCTGATCTCATTTCAAAAATCTCCGTCTAAACTCGTGTGATTGAGCCCCTAAAACCCTACATGTCTCTCTAACGGGCATAGACAACAAATCCGTCGCGCCATATTTTTCCCTTTCAGTTCAGATAGATAGGCGCCCCATTTACAGAGGCATCTGGCTTTCCTATAGGAACAGCCAAATAGCTGATCACTTGAACCGAGAACCCGCGCCATGCCTTTAACCTTTTCGGAATCCCTCCATGCAGGCTTTGCCCAGACCTTTGAGGTCACTGATCTGTTGGTTCATGAGCAGACCAAGTTTCAGGATGTGAAGATTTTCGATACGGAAACCAACGGACGCATTATGGCGCTGGACGATATCGTTCAGATCACCACTCGTGATGAAGCCAGCTATTCTGAGATGCTGACCCATGTTCCTGCCTTTGACCTCCTGGCCAACGGGAGTGTGCCTGCTCGGGTGATGATCGTTGGGGGCGGCGATGGTGCGGTGGCTGAGGAAATCCTCAAGCACAAGTCGGTTATGCAAGTGGATATGGCAGAGATTGATGGGCGCGTGATCGAACTTTGCAAGGAGCACTTTGCAGATCTCAATGCTGCCGCCTTTGCTGATGAACGCTTCAAGGTTCATGTGGCCGACGCATTCGAGTTTCTCAAGCAACCCAAAGCCAAAGGGTCTTACGACCTTATCATCGCCGACCGGCCAGACCCGATCGGCCCGGCGCAGGTCCTGTTCGCCGATGCATTCTACGAGGCGGTCTCTGCTGCCTTGACGCCAGCCGGTGTGGCAGTCTTTCAAAACGGCGCACCGTTCTATCAGCCTGATGAGCTGGCCGACACATTACCGCAGCTGACCCGCGCCTTTAAGCGTACAGGAACTTATTCAACTGTGACGCCAACTTACGTGGGCGGTATCATGGCTCTCACCTGGGCCTCCAATGGCTCAGTGCTTGGACAATCAGATGAAGTACGATTGAAAAAACTTTTCAGCGAAGCTGATTTCCACACGGATTATTACACTCCTGACCTGCACAACGCAGCGTTCAAACTACCTGCCTGGTTGGAGCGGCTGACCAACAAATCTTAGATGTAATGCGCGGCCAAAGGCGCGATGCCATTAAAGCCCACGGATGAATAGGTCGTGGTGTAAGCGCCAGCGGCAAAGATTTGCACCGTGTCGCCAGCTTCCAGATCCAAGGGCAGATCATAAGGCGTTTTCTCATAGAGAATATCGACACTGTCACAGGATGGACCCGCCAATATGACCGGGCCTTTGGCGACATAATCATCCGCCCCTGATCCCATATCAGAGCGGATGGGATAGCGGATGGCCTCGCCTTCAGTTTCGGCCAATCCGTTAAAGCGGCCAATATCAAGATAGACCCAGCGGGCGTCATCCTCATAAGCTTTCTTGGAAACCAGCACGACTTCCGCATGGATGATGCCCGCATCCCCCACAAGGAAACGCCCGGGCTCAACAATCATGGCAGGCAAGTAATTGCCGAAATGCCTGGTCATGGCGCTCATGACGGCATTGGCGTAGGTGCCGATCTCAGCCACATCTTCGCTATAGCGTGCAGGCAGACCGCCTCCGATATTGATGGTGCTAAGCGTGATGCCCGTTGCTTCCAGCTCGGCGAAGAGCTGGGAGGAAGCTTCAACGGCAGCGTCCCAGGCTTCGGGATTTTTCTGCTGGGAGCCGACGTGAAAGGCAACCCCCATGGGCTCAAGGCCAAGAGCGCGTGCTCTGATAAGAAGATCAAATGCCATCTCTGAGGCACAGCCAAACTTGCGCGATAGTGGCCAGTCCGCACCATTGTTGGAAACGAGAATGCGGCAGATCACAGCAGCGCCCGGCGCCACGCGTGCGATCTTCTCAAGCTCTGCTTCACTGTCAAATGCAAAGACCCGCACGCCGCACTCATAGGCATGAGCGATGTCGCGGGGCTTCTTGATGGTGTTGCCGTAGGAAACACGTGCAGGGTCAACACCCAGCCCGAGACACAGATCAACTTCTGCGGGGCTCGCCACATCGAAATTAGCGCCCTCATCCTTGAGCACTTTGATGACTTCCGGTGCCGGGTTCGCTTTGACCGCATAGTGCACTGCCGCAAGGGGCAAGGCATTGGTGAGCGCCTGATAGCGTTCGCGCACGACATCCAGATCCACCACCAGGCAAGGGGTGGCGGGTTGCGTGTCGCGGAGATAGTTGAGGATCTTCGTGGTCATGGGGTTAGAGCGCGATGCCGCGCTTGTGTTCCACAACATTCATGTGGCCAGGCTTGAAAGCACGCTTCAGCGCTGCAATGGCATCCACCGGGCGCGCATCCCCGCACATGAAGACGTCAAAGGCCGCGAACGCACGCTCTGGCCAAGTGTGAACTGAGATGTGACTTTCGGCGAGAACCGCTACGCCGGAAATGCCGCCGCCTTCATGAAACTTATGGGTATGAAGATGGAGTAACGTCGCACTCGCCTCCTCGGCGGCTTGCGCCAGAGCATCCTGAACCAGGGCTTCATTATCGAGGCCTGAGGCTTCCCACATATCCACAATCAGATGCACGCCAGCGAAGGTCAAACCCTCGCGCGTGATCCAATAATCTTTTTGCTCCGGCTCATCTTGCACGATGTCCAATTGCGGTTTTTGCGCATTCGAATTGCCAGCTGGAATGAGGTGTCGATCACTGCGCGCTGCAAGCGCGGCAGCCTGATCTTGTGCCGTCATTTTTGAATAGGTGTCAGCCATCGGGGGCCCCCCGTCCAAATAAATTTCAAAAGAGTTTGAACTCGCTCATATCGCAGGGGGACTGCGGGCTCACCGGCCTTGTTCCTTTTGCGATGGCGCGAAATATAGCTATCTGCCCCCAAGCGCAAGAAGAAATATCGCTGGCCTGGAAAATAGTGTCCCAGACCAGAGGCTTAGCTCCTCAGCGCCTTCAAAAGTGGCCTTTGGGTGACACTCGGAACGGCTTTGGGGGATTTAAGCCTCTACTGAAAACAGGTGCTCGAACTGGGCCTTAACTTCTCGTTGTGCGGCGATAAGGCGGCTCTCCAAATCGGCAAACTCTCCAGCGGTATTGCGGGCCAACAATTTCTTGAGGGCTATGGGCGCAGTCCCTGGATCAAAGGTGCCCTCTACGGCCAAACGCAGCACATGGTCGAGCCCTTGAAAGAGCTCCAGCGCCTCGCGCAGAGCCAAGCCCGCCTCCGGGTCAATCACCCCTGCCCCCATGATCCGGGAGAGCGCCCTTGTGGTGGAATAGCTCAGCACCTCAGGATGGCTGGCCCCATGAAGCAGCTGTAGGCCTTGCGTCATAAACTCCAGATCCACCAACCCGCCGCGGACATATTTTACGTCCCAGCAATTGGTGGTGCCGAACTCTCCTTCCAGGCGGTTACGCATCTCGGCCACATCGCGTCTTATGCTTGCCTGATCCCGCGGGCGGGTCAGGGCTGCCCCAATGATGGTTTCAATCTGCGACTGCAATTCTGCAGGGGCGGAAACCACCCGCGCCCGGGTCAGTGCCATGCGCTCCCAGGTCCAGGCGTTCTCGGCGTGATAGTTGGCAAAGGCCTCCAGTTTCGTGGCCAGAGGGCCTTTGTTGCCGGACGGACGCAAGCGCATGTCTACCTCGAACAGCTTGCCTTCTTCGGTAAGCGCGGTGATAGCGTTCACCAAACGTTGCCCCAGACGGATGTAATAAGTGGTCGCAGCAAGGGGCCGCGCGCCATCTGACATTACATCACCGCCGCTCTCGCTCTTGGACGGGCTGTCATAAACGAAGATTAAATCCACGTCTGATGTGGCCGTCATCTCCCCGCTGCCCAGCTTGCCCAGAGCAAGAATGGCAAGGCTGCCGCCCTGGATTTTGCCGTGGGCGATTTCAAACTCCGTTCTGACTGCGCGCAGGATATGTGTCAGCGCCGCTTGTGCGGAGGCGGTATAGGCAGCGCCGGCGGATTCTGAATCAGTTGCCCCGCGCAGAAGCTGTACACCGATGCGAAAACCGATCTCCCGGGTCAGGCGGCGGGTGGCATTCATTACCCCTTCGAGATCCATGGAGGAGGTAATGACCTCATCAAATTCGGCATCAACTTCCTTTGGGCTTGGCAGGCCATCCAGAAAGCCAGGATCAAGAAGCGCATCCAGAACATGAGCATGACGCGCTAAATAGTTAGACAGACGCGGGGCAGTGCCCAAAATCTCAGCCAGAAATTCAAGTAGTTCTGGATGGGCGTCCAGCAAGGCAAAGAGCTGCACCCCGGCAGGTAGTCCTGCGAGGAAATCATCAAAGCGCCAAAAGGCCCGATCCGGATCAGCGGTGTCCGCAAGGGCACGCAACAGCTGAGGCATGATCGCGGTCAAATGCGCCCGGCTGCGCCCTGCCCGAGTTGCGCGGATCCGCCCATGGTGCCACTTGCGAATGGCGCTAATGATGTCACTGACCCGATCAAAGCCAAGACGCTGCAGCGTCTCAAGCGTTTCAGGATCATCATCAACGCCAGTGAAAACCAGTGAGCCACCGCCCTCGCCCAGTTCATGAGATTCCTTGAACAAGGCACGGGAGTGATGATGTACGGCCTTAAGGTGAAGCAAAAGGGTTTCGCGGAAATCAGCTTCATCCTTAAACCCGCAAAAAGAAGCAATGCGAGCCACCTCTGCTGGATCTTTTGGCATTTGATGGGTTTGTTGATCTTCCACCATCTGCAGACGGTGTTCCACATGGCGAAGAAAGCCGTAAGCGTGGGTCATGTCGCGAACCGCATCAGGCTCGATGGAGCCAAGCTCTCCCAGTACATTCAGCATCTCAATGGTGCGTGAGCCGCGCAGTTCAGGATCTCGCCCCCCGAGGATCAACTGTTGGGTCTGTACAAAAAATTCAATTTCCCGGATGCCGCCCAGGCCAAGTTTGACGTCATGACCTTCCACATCGATCCCGTGGTGCCGGCCATGAGAATGGATCTGCCGCAGGATGGAATGAATATCCTCAATGGAGGCAAAATCCAGATACTTACGCCAGATAAAGGGTTTGAGGCGGGCGAGCATGTCATACCCCGCCTCAATGTCTCCGGCCACCGGGCGCGCCTTGATATAGGCCGCCCGTTCCCAGTTCTGCCCCATGCCTTCGTAATAGGCCTCTGCCGCATCAAAAGAGATGGCCACTTGCGTGGAACCCGCATCGGGGCGCAGGCGCAGATCGACGCGGAAGACATACCCATCCTTGGTGGGTTCATGCAGACATGCAACAAGGTCACGCGTGAGCTTGATCGCAAATTTTGCCGGTTCCTCCGTACACTGACCCAATCGCTCAGGATCGAAGAACACCACAATGTCGATGTCGCTGGAATAATTGAGCTCACCCGATCCGAATTTACCCATGGCAAGAATGGCGATGCCGCAGCCCTTTGCCGGATCGCTATCATCTCGCGATGTGAACTTACCTTTGTTTTGGGCCTCTCGGAGCAAACAGCGAACAGTGCCAGAGGTGACCATATCTCCAAATCGTGTGAGAGCGTCGGTGACCTGGCTCACGGTCCATTGGCTCGTGTGGTCAGCCAGCGCGATCAGTTGAGCGGCCATACGCCGGGCCTTGCGCACAAGGGGTTTTATTTCTGTCGCAGATTTTGCTCCGGCGATCTGAATTTCGGTTTGAGTGAGGAAGCTTTCAAAGGCAATATCTGGCGCATCTTTCAGGTAGAGCGCCAGATCATCCGCATCCCGCTCCATGGCTCGGGCCAGAAACGGGCTATGGCCAGCAAGAGAGATGAGGGTTGGGCCTGCCGTACTATCGGACAAAAGCGCGTGGGACTTCAAACTATCCGCAAAGGCCTCCCCGCGCCCCTCATCGAAGGGCGGGCATGGAGCCTTTTGTTGGGCAAAGAAGGAATAGGCGCTCATGAAAGATCGGCCCCTGGGACTGGTGGAGCCCAAGCCTAGCAAGGCTTCTCCAGATTCGCCAAAAGAAAGAGGCGCATTGTTTCCTTGCGCCCCAAAAAAAGAGGGCGCGGGGCCCCGACGTATCGGAACCAAGCGCCCTCCCAATATTACGTTCGCGAAACCTGCCTTAGCAGCCAGCCGCGGCCTTCAGGTTTGAAGACGGCTTGAAGCGTAGGGATTTCGAAGCCTTGATTTTGATGGCTTCGCCGGTCTGCGGATTGCGGCCCATGCGTGCTTTCCGTTTGGAAACAGCGAAAGTACCGAATGTGCCGATGGTGTATTTGCCTTCCTTCTTGGAACGCTTGAGGCCTGCTTCGATCTCGTCGAATACCAGCTCAACAACCCGCTTGGCCTCTGCCTTGGACAGCTTGCCGCGCTTGGCTACACCTTCAATGAATTCTGCTTTGCTCATGTCTCTACTCCCTCTAAAACTCCGCACCCCGGTCAAATAATTCGGTAGTACGTGCCCAAAAATCAAATGCGTCTCTCAACGAACAAGGCCAGAAGTCCTTGATTCCCCTACGACGCCATTACGTTGAAGTGATCGAAAGGTCGAACGCCCAACAACAGATTCCCGTGTATCACAGATTCTCCCGGCGCCAAGCGGAATCCGCCTCTCGATGCTCTAAAGTCCTTTTTTTTGCTGGCAATGCGGTTCACCGAACATTGAACGTGCAAAATGGGGGACCTTGTGTAAACTGACGAGAAATCAGTTGAGGGATTTCCCGGTGACACAAATCGATGATTCTGCCCCGGAGGCGCTAGCCCGCACCTCCATGACTGGCCATGCGACCGCGTCCCGCAAAGGCCTATTCGGTTGGGCCATCTATGAGTTCGCCTACGGGCCATTCTTTATTACCTTTATAATGTTCATCTTCTCGCCCTACTTCCAACAAGTGTTAGTGGGGGACAATGTCCGCGGGCAAGCCATGTGGGGCTATGCGGTCAGCGCTGCCGGATTGATGATCGCCATCTCCAGCCCAATTCTGGGGGCCCTTTCCGATGCAGCTGGCCCGCGCAAGCCTGGCATTGCTCTCTTCGGCGGCATTTCGATTGTTGCCCTCAGTCTTCTCTGGTTTGCGGAACCGGGCTTGAGCTTCGCGATACCTTTGGCCATCGGGGCCTACATTATTGCTGCCGTATCAGCTGAGATTGCGGGCGTGCTCCACAATGCCATGTTGCCGTCCATTGTCAGCGAACGCCGCGTCGGAATTCTATCCGGCACAGGATTGGCGCTTAGTTATCTTGGGGCGGTCGCGGCCTTTGCGGTTTGGTTTTTCTTCTTCCAGATACCTGAGGTTCCGGCTCTGGGCATTGGCGATGACGCTCGTCAACGCATCATGGCGCCGGTATCCGCTTTATGGCTGTTGGTCTTCATTATCCCGTTGTTTCTCTACACCAGTGACATGCCCAAATCCGGGCTGCGCACAAAAGAAGCGCTGGACCATGGGCTGCGGGGCCTGGGCAAAACATTGGGGCAGCTTGGGCACTATCGGAATGTCGTGCTCTTTCTCTTGGCCCGGACGGTCTATTACGATGGCATGACGGCCATCTTCGCTTTTGTAGCGGTCTATGCAGCTGGCGTTTTTGGCTGGGGTCCGGTGCAAGTTATGTTCTATGCCGTCGCCATGTTGTCCATGGGGTTCTTCAGCTCTCTGGCGGGCGGCGTGTTGGACGATCTCATTGGCTCGAAGCGAACCTTGTTGATTGCCGTTTTCAGCTTTGGCTTCTTCCTTGGACTGGGCCTGTCGATCACACCAGACAGCGTACCCTGGCTGCCCGTTGCCTGGCAGGGGGAAGGTTATGATGTGCCATTGATCGGCGGACTTCTTCAGGGACTTGGATTTGAAATGCTGTCAGAGCGTTGGTATTTCGCTTGCGGAATATTCAGTACTTTCTTTGTGGGCCCGGCATTGGCATCAAGCCGAACCATGCTTTCGCGTATTATTCCGCCCAGCATGACCGCAGAGTTTTTCGGGCTCTATAATCTCACCGGCAAGATGACAGCGTTTCTTGGGCCTTTCGCTATTGGCCTGGCAACAGACATCTCAGGCAGTCAGCGCACCGGCATGGGTGTCATCTTTATTTTCTTGTTTGTCGGTGCAGCGTTACTTTTCTTTGTCAAGGAAGAACGCACTGAAGCATTCGAGCACTAAGTTTAGCTTGCTGCTTTTGTGATAATCAGACTGGCGCGAAGGCCTTTGTTATCTTCGCCCACCCCCAACTCAAGGCGGCCCTCGTGAAGCCGTGCCACGGCAGCCACAAGGCTAAGTCCCAAACCAGCACCGGGTTCAGTGCGGCTGCCCTCCAGGCGCACGAAACGCTCGGCCACCCGTTCCCATTCTTCTTTCGGAATGCCGGGGCCCGTGTCGGTCACCACCATCTCCACCATGCCCTCAAAGCCTTCGAGAGGGCCTACCCGCAGAGACATAGCACCGTTTTCTGGTGCGTATTTAATCGCGTTGTCCATGAGATTTGCGAGCGATTGGGAGATAAGCTCCCGATTGCCGGTAACGGTGATGCCCTCTGCAATATATGAGGTGAAGGTAATGTTCTTATCCTCTGCCACCGGCTCATAAAGGTCTGCCACATCGTGGGCCAGCGCGCCAAGGTCAAGCTCCGCCATTTCGTCCCGCAAGGCACCAGCCTCCACTTGAGCGATGCTGAGCAATGCGTTGAAGGTCTTGATGACCCCATCGGCTTCTTCGATGGTTTGGCGCAGCGCCGTTTCATATGATCCGTCTTTATCTTGTTCCAGCAAGGCCACTTCAATACGGTTGCGCAGGCGATTGAGCGGCGAGCGCAAGTCATGGGCGATATTGTCTGTTACCTGACGCATGCCCGTCATCAACCGCTCAATCTGGCCCAACATGGCATTGAGGTTCTCCGCAAGCTGATCAATTTCATCATCTGATCCGCGGATGGAAATACGCCGGGTTAAATCCCCCGCCATGATACGGCGGGCCGTGCGGTTGATCTCATCTAACCTTCCCATCATGTGACGGGCGACAAAGCCTCCCCCCACAAGGCCCAGCACAGACATGATTCCCATAGCCCACAGCAGGGAGTTGCGGATCATGTTTTCCACTTGAAGACGGCTTTCAATGTCGCGGCCCACAAGAAGCTTCAACGTGTTCTCGATTTCGAAGACCTGCGCGCGAGCTCGGTGGATTTGTGGGCCTTCTTCCGTAGGCCGTTCGAATTCGAACTCCATCCAGCCATGTTTGTCTACTTCGGTTGAGGGCCAGGCTTCGATATTGCCAACAACATAGGTGCCATCGGCCTGGACAAGAAGATAGAGGCCGTCTCCTTCTGTTCTGCCCCGACGCCTGATCACACTGATCATCTGGCGCACGCCACCGCTTCGAAGCTGATCGGTGATGCCCACCATCTCGGCTGCTACGGTGTCATCGGTCTGACGCGCCATGAATCCGGTGGTGGACCAATAGATGAACACCAAAAGGGCAAAGACCGAGGCGGCGAAGAAGATCATGTAGATCAACGCCATTCGGAAAGTGGTGGAGTTAAGGAGCCTAAGCAGGGTCACGGAGCGAATATCCAGCACCGCGAATGGTATGCAGCAACGGCGCGTCAAAACTTTTGTCAATCTTTGACCTTAGCCGCGAGATATGCACGTCAATCACATTTGTTTGCGGGTCGAAATGGTACTCCCAAACGTTCTCCAGCAACATGGTGCGGGTGACCACCTGCCCTGCATTGCGCATGAGATATTCCAACAGTTTGAATTCGCGGGGCTGCAGGTCAATGCGCTGCCCCCCGCGCATGCAACGACGAGAGAGAATATCGATCTCCATGTCGCCAACGCTAAACTTTGTCTGAACTTCTTCAGGTGCCCCGCGCCGCACCAAAGCTTCGAGGCGCGCATCAAGTTCGGCAAAGGCAAAAGGCTTGGTCAGATAATCATCGCCGCCAGCTTTAAGGCCTTTGACCCGATCATCCACTTCCCCCAAGGCGCTGAGGAACAAGACTGGTGTGCGGACTTCTTCGTCACGCAAGGTGGCAACAATGCTCAAGCCATCAAGTTTGGGCAACATACGGTCCACAATCAGAGCATCGAACCGATCCTCGCGGGCAAGGGCGAGCCCCAGCTCCCCATCGGCGGCATGTTCCACCAGATGGCCCTGTTCTTTCAGGCCGCGCTGAATATAGGTGGCGGCCTGTTCGTCATCTTCGATTACCAGAATGCGCATGATGTTGGTCCTGTGCGGTGTGAACCTGGAACGCTTGACGCAGTGACCCAGTTGCAAACCAGTTCGCCTCAGAAATCAAGTCCGCACCGGCAGCAACACGGGGGGATGATCTCGGTTGCCACCGGCGCGGGTGCATCGACCCCAGGTTGACGGGGTGGGGGCCGTTGCCTTTTTGGAGGGGAGCTAGGGTTTCATCGCCCTTGCCCCCCTCAAGTTCATGATTTTAGCCTGCCCTAGCCTTCGTCTGTTTCCAGGCGCAGGGCGACAAAACGCTCCTGGGGCCCGTCGCGCAGCAACAATAAAACAGCGCTTCGGCCCTCTGCCTCAGCTGCTGCCACTTGGGCGGCAACCTCATCAGGTGTTGAAACCGGGTTCCCAGACACGGTCAGTATAAGGTTGCCAGCGCGAATGCCCTTCTCCTGGGCTTCGCTATTTGGGACAACTGCGACGACCGTTACACCTTCGCCAGTTTGTGAGGGCAAAAGCGATACCCCCGGCAACGCTTCTTGTGGTACCGGCTGGCCACCATCCTTGCCCGGCGGCAGGTCTTCTACCGGGTCCTCAACAGCATTGGGGTCTTCACGAAGATCCAGCGTTGCGGTGATGCGTTGTTCCTCACCATCTCGCCACAGCAGGAAGTCGGTTGCCTCACCGGGGCGCAAGGCACCAATGCGGCGAGTGAGATCAAGATTATCCTCAACGGAAATACCATTGACCGCCAGGACTACATCTCCCTGTTCAAAACCTGCCCGTTCAGCGGGGGTGTCTTCGATAACCTGAACAACGATTGCCCCTTGAGCTTCGTCCAGACCGAGAGACGCTGCAACGTCTTCGTCGATGGGCTGGATCTGAACACCCAGCCAGCCGCGGCGGACACTGCCGTTCTCAATGATCTGCTCAATTACGCTTGCCGCCACTTCCGAAGGAATGGCAAATCCAATGCCCACATTCCCGCCAGAGGGAGAAAAGATCAACGTATTCACACCAATGACCCGACCGCGCAGATCGAACGTCGGGCCGCCGGAATTGCCTGAGTTGATTGGCGCATCAATCTGAATGAAATCATTGTAAGCGGTGTTGTTAAGGTCACGACCGCGCGCTGAGACAATGCCCGCGGTAACCGTGCCACCAAGGCCGAAGGGATTACCCACAGCAACAACCCAATCACCCACGCGCAGATCTCCATCTTCCGCAAACCTCACATAAGGCAGCGGCTCTTCTGGTTGAACGCGCAGGACGGCAAGATCCGTCGCTGGATCAGTACCGATCAGTTCCGCTTCCAGTTCCGTGCCATCTGCAAGGGTGACAGTGAACTCAACGCCGTTGCCGACAACGTGGTTGTTGGTGACGATGTGCCCTTCTCCACTAATGGCAAATCCCGAACCTTGCGAGGTACCGCCGCCACCACCCGGACCACCAGGGCCTCCTGGACCTTGAGGACCGCGCGGAAGCATATCGCCAAAGGGAAAAGGCAAGCCGGGAGGAACCTGCCCCTGAACAAATTCAGGCGGCGCCTGTTGCACGGTCACACTCACCACTGCAGGACTGACCCGTTCCACAAGATCAGCAAAACTCATAGGCGCATTGAGAGGTGGGCGAATGGGGATCGGTGTGATCTCGCCGCCAGTCAATTCTGCAACTTGCAACTCATCCGATGACTGTGCGTTTGACTGGGCGTTGGCAGGCCCATAACTGAAGCTCAAACCCGTTCCAACGAGGGCCAAGCCCGCAACAAGCACGCCTGCCCCTAGAAGAGCTGAAGGTCCACGCCGCCGCTTGTCAGGGGAGGTAGCAGTAGGCACGCGCTTAACATTGAGTTCCGTCATCAGTTTTTGGTCCTTCGTTATTCATCAACCGGCACCATCGTTCATCAGTTGGCACCTTTTGACCGCATGAGGGGCACGCAGCCAGTTGGCAGTGATCCGACATTCCTTAGCCAGTCACGCCCAATTCCAATTCATCATTCAAGAAACTTAATTGTGATCATCCAACGCCAGTTTCATCCCATTACCCCCAACCCATCGCGCTCAGCCCAAATCGAGCCCCGCCATAGATGTAGGGCCTCAAGCCATGCCTTACAGGGCCTGTTTGCGCAAATTACATATAAGTAAGGAGGCGAAATAGTGACCGCCAAACCCATATGGCGTTAACCAATTAGGCTGGTCTTGATCGGCGTCTCGCGTTCCAAGGCTTCATGGACGGGGCATTTATCAGCAATTTCCAGCATTCGCGCCCGAACATCCGGCACAATATCCCCTTCAATACTGATCTCCCGGAAGAAGGTCAGAACCTTGACCTTTTCTCCCTCGGCGCAATGCTCGCAGTCTTCGACATAGACCTTTTCGTATCGCACCTTTGTCGAAACTCGCTCTACGGGTAATTTCTTTCGCGTGGCATACATGCGCAAAGTTTGGTTGGTGCAGAGACCCAACCCCATGGCCACAAAGTCATAAGGACTTGGGCCAGCATTACCCCCAGCCGGTTTAGGCTGATCGCCCAGGAGAAAATGCCCACTGGCATCTGCCTCATTTTCCCATGGGGACGCACCCGTCTCCCGCACGGTAACGGTCTTGGCTTCACTCGGAAGTGCATCAGCGGGCACTTCGTTCTTTGCAATATATCGCTCCGCCCACGAACAAAGAACATTCGCGGCATAGATCGCATCCTCATGCCCAGTGATCAGATGATCCGCCCCGTCTAATGAGACAAAGCTTTTGGGGTGTTTGGCGGCAGAGAAAATCTGCGAGGCGTTCTCGACCCCAACCTGAGCATCAAGGGGCGCATGGATAACCAGAAGCGCGCGCTTAAGAGCCGCTGCGGCATCAGTCACTTTATGTTCTTTCAGATCATCAACGAACTGCTGTTTGATGGTAAAAGGCCGGCCGCCCAGCTTGACCTCCGCATGCCCCTGCTCTTCGATTTCGTCCAGATGCTCTGCGAAATTATGGGTCACGTGTTCTGTGTCCGCAGGCGCACCAAGAGTCACCACGGCTTTGCACTCCGGCACTTTATCCGCTGCGAGAAGAACTGCGGAGCCGCCGAGAGAATGACCAATCAACAAAGACGGTGCTTCGTATTCGGCGCGTAAAAAATCTGCGGCGGTGATTAGATCTTCTACATTGGAGGAGAAGTTTGTATTGGCAAAATCGCCACCGGAATGCCCAAGGCCTGTAAAATCAAAACGCAGAACGGCAATACCGTTTTCTGCCAGTTGTCCGGATATGCGCGAAGCGGCAAAGATATCCTTCGAGCAAGAAAAGCAATGAGCAAACAAGGCATAGGCACGCGGACGGCCCCGAGGTAAATCCAGTTTCGCGGCAAGGTCTTCACCTTGACTGCCCTTAAACGTAATACGCGTTGACGCCATTGATGGGGTCTCCCTTGTTGGAGATTGGCTTTTCAGCAAGCGGCTTCTACAAAATAGGACGTTACAAAGGCCGCAAGGTTACGGGGCGGACTTAATTGCGCCGTTTATCGTCTTGACGCAAAATACTCTCAAGCTGCTTCTTTTCCTTGGCAGAAAGCTCTGCAGACACGACGCTTTTTGCCTCGCTATTGGCATCTGCACTTGCTCTGGCGCTGCGAATAACGATCACGGTGATGATCCCACCCAGCCCCAACAGTATAAAGGGCGCAAGCCACAAAGCCCAGGTCGCTGGCCCCATGGGGGGGCGGAACAGGATGGCGTCCCCATAGCGAGCACTCAGGAAGGCCTTGACCTCGCCATCGCTGCGCCCGGCAACGATCTGCTCGCGCACCAGTAAACGCACCTCCCCCGCAAAGGGGGATGGGGAGGCTTCAATGGTTTCGTTCTGACAGACCATACAGCGCAGCTCGCTCATAAGAACCCGCGCCCGCAACTCCATCGCCGGATCCTCCAGCGCTTCGCCGGGCTCCAAGGCGTTGAGCGGTGAGGCGATAAACAGGGCGATAAAGATCACACACCATCTCATGATTGCACCGACGTCTGTTTCTTCCTTGCGGGGCGTGGTGCGCCGATGCGGAACCTTCTATCCACCAACGATATCAGCCCGCCCAGACACATGAACAAAGCGCCAAACCAGATCCATCGCACAAGAGGATGTGATGCAGCGGTAACGGCCCAGCCTGATCCATCGTCTTGTTCTTCGCCCAGCACTACATAGAAATCGCCCCACAAACTGGCGTGCAGGCCTACTTCGGTGGTCGCTTGGCCTTCGTTGGGATAGATGCGGCGTTCGGCACGCACGCGATCAACGATGCGGGTGTTGCGCAATACGGCGAAATCTCCGTACTCGGAGAAATAGTTGGGCCCTTCCAAGGCGCCAGTGGCCTCAAGGCGCAATTCATAGCCGCCCAGGTTGAGACTTGTTCCGGGACTCAGGATTTCGACAGTATCCGTGCGCAAAGATCCCGCACCAGAAATACCAATGACCATGATCCCCACGCCTGCATGAGCCAGTGCTGTGCCATAAGCTCCGCGCGGCAGACCGGCGGCCCGAGAAAGACTATCGCCAAAAGGAATACGGCCCAGTTTGATGCGGTCGACAAGATCTTGCCCGGCCCCCAGCACCAGCCAGGTGCCCAGGCCTATACCAAGAAAGGCAAAACCTTCCGAGGCGCGGGTAAGGATGAAGCTGATCACCATCAGCAAAATTGTAAGCCCCGCAACAACCATCAGACGGCGGCTCACCCCCGGTAGGTCCCCCCTCTTCCAGGCCAGCAAGGGACCAAAGGGCACGGCCAGCAGGAGGGGAATAGACAGAGGCAAAACTGTTGAATTGAAATAGGGCGGGCCCACCGAAATTACGTCTCCGGTCACGGCCTCCAGCAAAAGAGGATAAAGCGTGCCGATGAGCACTGTTGCGGCGCAGACGGTCAGCAGAAGGTTGTTGAGCAAGAGCGCGCTTTCCCGGCTGATCGGCGCAAAGATCGCATCGGACTTGAGCAAGGGTGCGCGCCAGGCATAAAGCGCAAAGGAGCCGCCCACCGTCAGCGCCAAAATGGCAAGAATGAAAACGCCCCGTTCCGGATCATTGGCAAAGGCATGAACGGAGGTCAGAACGCCAGAGCGCACAAGAAAAGTGCCGAGCAAGGAAAAGGCAAAGGCCGTCATGGCCAGGAACACGGTCCAGGCTTTCAGGCCCTCGCGCCGTTCCGTGACTATGGCGGAATGGAGCAAGGCCGTGGCCACAAACCACGGCATGAGAGAGGCGTTTTCCACCGGGTCCCAGAACCACCAGCCGCCCCAACCTAACTCGTAGTAGGCCCACCAGGACCCCAGCGCGATACCCAGCGTCAGGGATGACCAGGAGAGCAATATCCAAGGTCGCGCAAATCGGGCCCAGGCAGCGTTTACTTCGCCGCGCCAAAGGGCGGCCACCGCAAAGGCAAAGGACACCGAAAGGCCCACATAGCCCATGTAAAGAAGCGGTGGATGGAACGCCAACGCCGGATCCTGCAAGACCGGGTTAAGCCCCAGCCCTTCGAACGGCGCCGGGTCAAGACGCAGGAAGGGATTGGAGGTCAGCAGCACAAAAAGAAGGAACACAATGCCAATAAGTCCCTGCACCACAAGAGCGCGCGATTTAAGATCGTCCGGCAAGGCGCGGGTGCCATAGGCGACAAGCGCGCCAAAGCCCGCCAGGATCAACACCCATAACAGCATGGAGCCTTCATGGTTGCCCCACACGCCAGAGAGCTTATAGAGCCAGGGCTTTGCGGTATGAGAATTGTCCACCACAAGGGCAACAGAAAAATCCGAGCTCAGGAACGCCACCACGAGTGCCAGAAAAGAAATTCCTACACAGATGAATTGAGCCAAGGCTGCCGGAGCTGCCACTGCGCACAATTGGGCCTGGCCGCGCGCAAAACCCCAGACAGGCACAAAGGTCTGGACCATAGCCAGAGCCAGCGCCAGCAAGAGCGCAAAGTGGCCAAGTTCAAGCATCATGGGCGCGGCTGGTCCTGCCCTTCTGAAGCTTCGGTGGGATTGGGTCCGCGCCATTCGCCGGAGCGTTGCAATGCTTCCACCACTTCGCGAGGCATATAGGTTTCATCGTGTTTGGCGAGAACCTCATAGGCCTGGAAGTTCCCGTGGCCCTCATAGACCCCCTCGGTGACCACCCCCTGGCGATCGCCAAACAGATCCGGCAAAGCACCTTCATAATGGACGGTTACAGTTCCTGCGCCATCCGTGACCCTGAACCGAACAGTAAGCCCCTGCCCGCGCACAATGCTTCCTTCTTCCACCAGCCCGCCAAGGCGGACAGCACCCGTGGGCGGTGTATCGGATGCCAGAAGATCGGAGGGGCCATAGAAATAGGTGATTTTCTGCGTCAAGGCAGTGAGAATCATGGCCATGGCCAGGGTAAGCGTTACCCCAGCTGATCCGATCATGATCATGCGTCTGGTGCGGCGGCGCATTGGGGACCTCCATTGGAAAAACTCCCCCGACTTATAGCCCGAACCCTGCCCCTCACAAGGTAGGAATTCGCGTCTTATTGTCGTCGCTCTAGGTGAATGTAGGGAAAATAGGAGGGAGGATGGGGCGGAAAGGTGGACGGGCCAGACAGCTGAGGGAGGGGTTGTTCGACCACCCGACCCGTCCGTTCCAGGCAACCGATTGCCGCACCTCATGATTCATGAGTGGTTCCCTGGAATTTTCGAGACCGAACGTCAGCCCCGAGGATCTTTGATGCAACAAAGGGAATGGGGGTAACATCCCCAGTGTTTCCGGGGTTAATGGCTTCTCTTAAACCAGAGAGTTAGTCGATACAGGGCCTAGGTGAGACAGATCATGGGAGAGGCAGATCATGAGCCGCTGCAATCTCTGCAACCCGTGCTTCCAATAGAGGTTCGCCTTGCGCGAGTACCCCTGCCCGCAAGAGAGCCTCGCCCGCCTCTGTGCGCTGATCCAGCACCGCATAGGCATTGGCAAGGCGCAACCAGCCTTCAAAATCGGTGGGGCTTTGTTCCAGCCGCGCGGCAAGCCCTGCCACCATTTCTCTAATGCGCGCGGTGCGGGCATCTTCGTCCAGGGCCAGCATTTCTTCTGCCCCGCCCGGAACACCTTCTTGTGCGCGCCGTGCTTCATCGCGAAGTCCGCTTACTTGCGCAATCCAGGGCGCATCCGCAGGAGCGGTTTCCAGCAAGTGGTCGAGACGAGCTTGTGCGACGGCAAAATCCGCCTGCTGATAATCAAACAAGGCGCGGTAATAATTGGCGCGCGGCATGAGAGGTTCAGACACCAAGGCGCGATCAAACCAGGTCACAATATCTTCGTTCACAATTCCGTCAGCTTCGGCCAGTTGGATCTCGCCGATGCGGGTCAGGGCATCGGCGTCTTCCGGCAGATAAGACAGAACTCGCAAATAACCCTCGATAGCCTCAGGCAGCGCCCCGGCAAGAAGCAAGGCGTTGGCAAGAAAGCGTGCCCGTTCCGCGGGGTCTTCGATTTCGCCCAAACGTCGCTCTAGTTCTTGGGCTGCCGGACCAAGGCGCGCCGCGCTTTCGGATGCCAAATCACGAGCGGCAAAGGGCTGGGATGGAAGGCCTGGATTTCCAAGCCAGAGATAACCCCCAAGGCTCAGCACTATGACAAAGACGGTGATGGCAATTGTTGTGATACGCGGGTCAATCGGCTTATCGCTGTCTTTTGAGCTTTGCGCAGCTTCAGAGGCCCGCAACAAGCGGCGAGCGATTTCTGCCCGCGCACCGGTCGCATCCGCATCGCTGAGCAAACCCGCCTCGGCCTCGCGTTCAACCTCTGCCAATTGTGCCCTGTAAACATCGCTCGGCTGAATGCCCGAGTTGCGCCGAGCCCTCAATAGAGGCTGGAACACGAACCAGAGCATCGTTGCAGCCAGGAGACTGGCAAAAATCCAGAAATTCACCGCGCACCTTTCCGGTAGATGAGCACCTGATTGTTTACGGGCATGGGAATTTCGTTTTCCAATGAGAGCCCGCTAAGCTGAGCCTCCTCGGAGATATGTTCAATGTCGCGAACACCCCAGTCTGGATCGCGGGATTTCAATGAGCGATCAAACTCTTCATTTGATGGCGCGGTATGAACCCCCGCTTTGCAGAAAGGCCCGTAGAAAATGAGCAAGCCTTCGGCGGGCAACAATGCCCCTGCCCCTTTGATGACACCCAGCCCCGCTTCCCAGGGAGAGATGTGGATCATGTTACTGCATAGCATGACCGAGGGGCTGATGCTGATCCGGTCCCACCAGGCATCAATGGTCACATCAAGGTTGAGGGGGGAGGCAATGTTTTCAAGCTCTGCGGCCAGTCGCCATGCCTCAATGGAGGCCAGAGCGTCTTCGGCAATATCACTGGGTTGCCAGCTCAGCCCCGGCATGGCGGTGCACATATGAACCGCATGCTCCCCCGTGCCGCTGGCAATTTCGAGCACATTTGCACTGATAGGCAAAACGGTGCTCAGCGCCTCCAGCAGGGGGCCTTTGTTGCGGGAATTGGAGGGTGAGGAAAGCCGAGCATCCTCATGGGCACCCATTGTTTCCAGCGCTCGCGGCTTTGTCTCCAGCGCACGCGGCTTTTTCGTCTCAGACATCACCCTTACCTTTCGCAAATCCCTCCAATGCCGCTATCATGCCCCCCAACCCCGCGCAAGAGTCGCAGCAGCGCCAAAACAGTATTGAAAGCGAAGATCGATGACATCCATAAAGTGGCTAGCCTACACCGTAGGGGGGATTGTTCTCACCCTTACCATCGCCTTTGCCATAATCACCTGGACGCCAAATGGGCGCAGCGCGGACCGGGCGACCCTATTGGCCAAAGCCAGCGATTTCGATGTGGAGATTATTCGGGATCGATTTGGCGTGCCGCACATCTACGGCGCAACGGATCCGGATGTGGCGTTTGGTCTCGGCTATGCCCAGGCCGAAGATGACTGGGGGACCGTGCAGACTGTTATCGCCATGGTGCGGGGGGAGTTAGGTCTCTATCAAGGCGTTGACGGAGCGCCCACTGACTTTCTGGCAGACTGGTTGGGCGTGTGGGACAGCATTGATGAGGGGTATGAGGCCACGGTCCCTGAGGACGTTCGCGCCCTCGCGCAGGCCTATGCAGATGGGCTCAACCTTTATGCGGCAGAAAATCCAGATCAAATCTGGGACGGTATTCTTCCGGTCGACGGGGAAGATATTGCTGCTGGGTTCATTTTCCGCACACCGTTCTTCTATGGCTTTCAAGACACTCTTGCCCAACTGAATGACGGAACCTTCTCCCGCCAGGTGCGCGGCGAGGAAGAGCAAGTCTCCAGCAATACCACATTCACCCCGCCCATCGGGTCCAACGCGGTGGCCATCGCCCCGCAACGATCAGCAGATGGGGCAACGCGGCTCTTGATCAACTCCCACCAACCCTTCACCGGCCCGGTGGCGTGGTACCAAATTCGTCTGCACTCGGATGAAGGCTGGGACGTGGCCGGCGGCACTTTCCCCGGTGCGCCGCTTATGCTGCACGGCCATGGGCAATCTCTTGGCTGGGCCAATACGGTGAACCACCCGGACGTGGTGGATGTCTATCACCTTGAGATCAACCCGGAGAATGAAAACCAATACCTGCTTGATGGGGAATGGCATGATTTCACCTCCACCACTGCTCAGTTCCGCGTAAAACTGTTTGGGCCTTTTTCCTGGCCAGTGGCTCAGGAGATTTTGCATTCCGAACATGGTCCGGTCTGGCAGTCTGAAGGCGAGAGTTTTGCCGTGCGCTATGCGGGTCGGGGTGAGCTGCGCCAGCTGGAGCAATATTATCGCCTCAACCAATCAACAAACTTTCTGGAATGGGCGCGCGCCATGCGCATGCAGGCTCTGCCTTCCATCAATTACATCTACGCCGATGCTGCGGGCAATATTGCTTATCTCTATAACGCCCAAATGCCGGTGCGCGCAGAAGGCTATGACTGGCAAGGGATTTTACCTGGTGATGACAGCGATCTCATCTGGACCGCCTATCAGCCGCTGGATGCCTTGCCCATGGTGATCAATCCTGCCTCTGGCTATATCATCAATTCCAACAACAACCCTTTTCGGTCAACTGATCCTGCGGATGATGCGCGGGCAGAAGATTATTCCTCCACCTACGGGCTAGAGACCCGCATGACAAACAGATCCATGCGCGCCTTGGCTCTTTATGGGGCGGACCTTTCCATCACCGACGAGGAATTTCTGACCTACAAGTTTGACACCGGCTATGAGCGCAACTCACTGACCGGTCAGGCAGTGGCTGCAGCGCTGGCCCTGGATGCAGGCGATGATCCGCTGATTCTTGAGGCGCAAGACATATTAGGCCGTTGGAACTATGTCGCCAACCGAGATAACCCCAATGCCACCTTGGCGATGATGATTGGCGCGCCTTATGTGGCAGCAGAACTCAACGGCGAGCCCGCCCCAGATATTCGGGAAACCCTTCTTGCCCAGGTCACGGCCCTTCAAGAGGCCTATGGTCGTCTGGACCCCGCCTGGGGGGATGTGAACCGTCTGATCCGGGGGGATGTGAACCTGCCGCTTTCAGGTGCGCCCGATTCACTGCGCGCCATCTGGACCATGAATGAGCTCAACGAGGATGGGCAACTAACGGCCATCGCTGGCGATACGCTGATCATGATTGCAGAATGGGATGAGGCAGGAGTGCTCCGCTCACGGATGGTTCATCAATTTGGCTCAGCAACGTTGGATGAAAGCTCGCCGCACTTTGCAGACCAGGCCACATTGTTTGCCGATGAGACACTCTATGAATTTCCCATGTCGGAAGAGGCCGTGCGCGCGCAAGCCACACGCATATACCGGCCTGGTGCAGAACAAGAATAGAGGATTGTATAGGGCTGGACTAACCCGTTGCCGCGGTGTCATTGCGTTCCGCAAGAACACCCTTGCGGCGGAAGATTTGGGCTTCGCCTTCGCTGACCAATATGGCGGTCAGCTCAACAGTCAAGTCGAGATAGGCGCGAGCACGGGAAAGCATGTCCTTATCATCACAGCTGCGGAGCTCTGACAAAAGACCGCTGCGATAATTATTCAAGGCATCCAGAATGGAATCATAGGAATCAGCATGAACGGCAGAACAGGCAGCATTTCCTGAAATGGGGCGGGATTCACGCATGAAGGTTGCCAATTGGATCCCACGATCCAAGACTTCAGGTTCTGGCTCTTTTGCCAAATCCGGGCGTCCGTTTTTGCGAGCGGCAGCTGAACCAAAATTCTTGATCGGCATGGAAACACGAATCTGACCCGGGATACGCTCAATCAGATCCTCCAAAGCACTGGAGGCCCTTTTGCGTGCTGTCATAAGACGCTGGCCCCAAGGGCCGTCCCGCAAGATGCCAAGCTCATTGGTAATACCGTGAGAAAGCCGTGAGAAACGCACCAGATGAAACAGTGCGTCATCAGGGTCGAAGGTCTTTACATCCAGGCTTTGGAAATAGTCTGCTTCGTCTTCAAGATCACCAAACAGAAGCTCTCCGAGCAGCCCTAGATCCGTCCGCGAGAGCAACGTGTCGTCCAACCGGCGGGACAGCATCGCACCAGAGCGCAAGATTTCCCAAGGCTTGTCCAGGCGGCACATAACCACCACAAGAAGATAGCGCGCAGAATCCGGCATGTGCTTTGCCATCATCTCGTAGTGAGCCCGCAATTGCTCCAAAAGGTCCGGCGTCAGTTCCGTGACAGGCATTTCAAAGACCTCACGAAGGTCCAGAACTTCTGGTGCAGCCTCAAGGACGTAGCACATGTCTATGGCATCCTGGACGACATCTTCATGGCCAAGTATCTTTACGATTGCCTTGCGCTTCTCAGAACCGTCTGGAGCGCCTTCGATGGCGCGCATAATTGCAGCAGCCCCCGCAGCGTGAATTTCTCTAGTGATCTGGCGCATAAGCGGCTGATCATTGGCAAGAATAGCATCGCTCAAACGAACGCAATGATCGGTGTAAAGGGTTGGCAAAAGATCCGAGGCCAGCCAGTTCCAAACCGGCGTAAGAGAGGATCTTGCAATGCGCCCTGCCCGCTTTTCTTTTCTCTCCCCTGCAATAAGCAGGTCTTCGAAAGGCATGCAAAACAGGCGCATGGGAGTGGGTGTGCGAAAAATTTGTGAGTCGGCATTACTCAAAGTTGGGCGCAGCCCATCCAGCAACATGCCGTGAGGCAAATCCTTGCCGCCGGAGACACGATCCATCTCCACCGCAGCCGTTAGCTGCCGGACAATGCTCTCTGGTAAAGCACTGAGAAAAGCCTTTAATTTCAGAGGCTTATCGTCCTTCATGATACTAGCATGCCTAGGTAACCTAAATATCCGCCCAATCAATGCGCTGAGTATGCCGATCACCCCTTAAGGTGTGGTTGATACGACCTTTACAAAACGGCCGGATATTCCCGAATTTGCACTTCGCTCCGGTTAACGTCATGTTAACCGTCTGAGCTTGGCCAATGACTGCCAACGGCTTCCAACGGCTAAAGGGAAATACTGTGACACCGGCCGAATTTAAACGCTGGCGCAAATGGATGGGTCTCTCGCAAAAAGAGGCCGCCAGCGCCTTGGGTCTGAAGAGACGCGTGGTTCAATACTATGAAAAAGGCGAGCGCGACGGCGAGGCAGTCAATGTGCCCCGTTCGGTTTATCTGGCGTGTTATGCCCTTGCCGCGGGTGTTACCAGCTATTGCGGCCCCACTGAGGAAGAAGCTCTTGCGCTCCAGGAAGTGCGCGCAAAGGAAAAGAAAGAGCGAAAAGCCCGAGACAAAGCGCAGAAGAGACGGGAGCGGGCTGAGCTGGCCGCAGTTGAAGCCGACTTGGCGGCCCGGGGAGAAACCGGCACCACTGGCAGCACTAACAGCATTGAGCCCACCCCGGCTATCAGCACCCCCAAGGCAAGCGAAGAGGCTAGCGCGCAGAAGGCAGGCTAATAATTACCTGCAAGCCGCCAAGCTTTGATTGTTCCAAGTGAATTGACCCGCCATAGGCGGACACCACATCAGCAACAATAGATAGCCCAAGGCCCGTCCCCGGCGTGGTTTCATCAAAGCGCTGCCCGCGCTTGAGAGCTTCTTTTCGTTCTTCGGGCTTCAGGCCAGGGCCATCGTCTTCCACAGAGAAGACAAGATCATCCCCAACCCTTTCAACGCTCAAGAGCACTTCGTGTTGTGCCCATTTATAAGCGTTCTCCAGAAGGTTGCCGATGATTTCCTCAAGGTCCTGCTGTTCGCCTCGCAGGAACAAGCCTTCGGGAATATCTGTTGCCAGGGCAACGCCCGTATCCATATTGATTTTTTCCATGGCCCGCGCAAGGCGATCCAGTATGGGTTCTATTTCTGTCCGTACACCGATGACCTGACTGGTGGCAGCAACCCGCGCGCGCGCGAGGTAGCGATCAACCTGCGCCCGCATCAGCGAGGCTTGCTCCCGTGTCGCATTGGCAAGGATGCTGTCTGCATTCCCCGCCTCATTCGTAAGAACACTGAGCGGGGTCTTAAGGGCATGGGCAAGATTGCCAACTTGGGTTCGGGCGCGCTCCACCACTTTCTCATTCTCATCGATGAGCAAGTTGATCTCTTCGGCCATGGGCTCGATTTCCTGAGGAAACTCACCTTCCAGGCGTTTAACCTCACCAGAGCGAATACGGGCCAGCGCCCGTTCCACATCGCGCAAGGGCTTCAGACCAAAACCCACCAGAATCAAAAGCCCCAAGCCCACAAGAACTAAGGCTGCCAACCCGCCAATACCAAGTGCGCGATAAAGGGCCTGATCCGCCTTGGCGATGGTTTCCTGATTACGGGCAACGGTAATAAGAAACTCATCTTCGGGATTGGGAATGGGGGCATTATCGGCAAGGGTTGCCGCGCTGATCCGCTGAACGACGATCATCAGCTCTTCGCCGGTGGGGCCAACCGATTCAGTAAACCAACGCGCATTTTCTGATGTGATTTGCGAGAGATTGAGACGGGATTGTTGCAGGGAACTTGAAGAGGCGACCACGTCCAGGGCCCCGTCCTCCAGCACTTTGAAAACCTGATAATACCAGCCGGAAAACGCGGTCTCAAACCGCGTAGCTCCAGGCAGTTTGGGTTCGAACTCACCTGTATCGTTGACCTGCGCCCAGGCTGTCAGCTGGAGCAATTCCACTTCCAGGGTCGCAATAAACTCTTCCCGCTGCACCTGCCGTGCGATCTGAAGAACAATGAGCGCGCCCACAAGCAAAAAGGCCAGCGAGGGTATCGCACTGGAAAGAACCAATCGGGCGCGGATGGACCGCAGCATCTAATCAGGAACCCGCCTTCGCAGAATCATCGTCGACTTTTTCAGGCGCCTCGACACTATAGCCCAGGCCACGGATGGTCTTGATGAGGTCAACATTGAGCTTCTTGCGCAAACGACCAATGAAAACCTCGATGGTGTTTGAGTCGCGGTCAAAGTCCTGCTCATACAAATGCTCCACCAGTTCTGACCGGGAGATCACCCGCCCGGTGTGATGCAGCAGGTATGAGAGAAGACGATATTCAAGAGAGGTCAGCTTGACAGGATTGCCGTCCACCGTCACGCGCGTGGATTTTGTATCCAGGCGCAAGGGTCCGCAGGTGATCTCAGCAGAAACATGCCCCGCTGCGCGGCGCACCAGCGCTCTGATTCGCGCCAGCACTTCCTCGATCTGATAGGGCTTGGCCACATAGTCATCTGCACCGGCATCGATGCCTTCGACCTTTTCGCTCCACACCCCGCGGGCGGTAAGAATGAGAACCGGCGTGGCGATGCCAGCAGCACGCCAGCTTTTGAGAACAGAAATGCCGTCTTTTCCCGGCAGGCCGAGATCGAGAATAATGGCGTCATAGGAGGAATCTTCCCCCATATATTCGCCTTCTTCCCCATCGCGGGACGAATCAACGGCGTAGTTGGCTTCCTTGAAAGCCTCTACAAGCTGACGATTGATGTCGGCATCATCTTCGATGACAAGGAGTTTCATGTCCGCCTCCGCTTGAGAATAGCGGCTAGCAGCCGCCAGTTGACAGGATCTGTCCCGTGGCCGCATCCGCCTGAATAGAGACGATCTGCTGCCGACTTGTTTCCCACCGGACTATATACCGGTTTGAGCTGGCGTCATGTCTTGCATTGACCAAACGACCGGGGCAGCGATTTTGAATGCTTGCGATCACAGATTCGAGAGGCACCCGCTGCTGGTTTAATTCCATGTTGCGGCGGCTGTCGTAATTCTGCGCAACCTGGGTCTCTGCCTCCAAGGCAAAGGCCGGAACAGCGAGGCTGAGAGCCAGACTGAGTGCCAGAAGAGCTGCGGCAAGGGACGCTACGAGTGTTTTTACTGTCTGTGTCATGCTGTCTTTTTAAAGCCTTGAGCCTGAATAGCAAATGAACACGCCAGCCACAGTGCGTTCAGGCCCAGTATTGCATCTTCATACCTGTGCGGACCCGGGGAGATTAACCAGCCCCGCCTAGCTGTCCGGGAACGCCAACAAAGGGCCGGGATGCGTAGCTTCCCGGCCCTACTTTTTGGCCAAAGCCAAAAACTCCCCCCTACCCCGCGACCATGCCGCCATCCACGACCATTTCGGAGCCCGTCATAAACGCGCTTTCGTCGGAGGCGAGGAAGGTGGCGGCCGAAGCGATGTCTCTGGGAACGCCCAGGCGACCGATGGGATGCATGGAGGTTAAAAGCGTGCGGGCATCTTCCAGATTTGCGGCCATGCCATTGTCGCGGATGCCTTCGATCATCTGGCCTGCCATGTCGGTGTCGATAAAGGCCGGGTGGATGGAGTTGACGCGGATCTTGTCGCCATTGCGGCCATATTCCAGAGCTGTGGATTTGGTGAGGAGCCGCACAGCGCCTTTAGAGGCGCAATAAGCATGCGCGCCTGCCAAGCCGATTAGTCCGGCTACGGATGACATGTTGATGATGGAGCCACCCCCTTCCCATTTGTCTGCCCGCTCACGGATCAGCGGTGCTGCGTATTTATGGCCCAGGAAAACCCCGTCCATATTGACCGAGGTCACCTGACGCCATTCTTCCAGGGTAGTTTCTTCCAAGGGGCCGCCGCTCGCGATGCCCGCATTGTTCACCAGCACATCCAAGCCGCAGAACTGTTCTTTCACCGCTGCAATAGCTGCGATCCAGTCTTCCTCGCTTGTCACATCCAGTTTCTGGAAAGCCGCCTTATTGCCCAGCGCCAATGCTGTGGCCGCGCCTTCTTTTTCCATCACATCGGTGAGCAGGACCTCTGCACCTTCTTCGATATAGGCTTTTGCAATATCTGCCCCCAGCCCGCGCGCGGCGCCGGTCACAAGAGCAATTTTTCCGTCCAGTAATCCCATGGTCTTTGCCCTCTAATCTTATTGCGCGGTAAAGCCGCCGTCGACGACGAGCTGGCTTCCGGTCATATAACTTGATGCTTCCGAGGCCAGGAACAAAACGGCGCTGGCGACATCTTTTGGCTGGCCTAATCTGCCGATGGGATGGCCCATGGCCAAAAGCCCGCGGGCTTCGTCGCGATTGGCAACAACACCGGTGTCCGCAAATCCATCCATGACATCGGTGGCCATCTTGGTCTCGATGATTGCCGGGTGAACGGAATTCACTCGCACCTTGGCCCCATCACGGGCGCAATCCAGCGCCACAGATTTGGTGTAAAGCGCCACCGCCCCCTTGCTGGCCGAATAAGCCGACAGGGTCGAGGCACCATTTATTCCGGCGACGGATGAAATATTGATGATGGAGCCGCCGCCCGCCCATTTCTCGCCAGACTTCATGAGCTCTGGCAGGGCTGACTTCATGCCAAGAAACACACCACCCACATTGACCGCCATGATCTTGCGCCAATCCTCAAGCGAGGTCTCAAGGATCGAGCCGGACATAAGAATGCCCGCGTTGTTCAACAGCACATCAAGACTGCCGAACTCGGCGACGCAGGCTTTTACCGCATCCACCCATTCAGCTTCGGACGTCACATCGTGGTGGAAGAACGCGGCCTTGCCGCCAGCATCACGAATTGCGGCTGCTGTGGCTTCGCCTTCTTCATCAAGAACGTCCGTAATGAATACGGATGCCCCAGCACTGGCGAGCTTTTGAGCTGCCGCCGCGCCAAGGCCTCGAGCGCCACCTGTTACCAGCGCGGTCTTGCCATCAATATTGAGCAATGGGGGATCCCTTCAGTCAGGTTGATTTCCTTGGAAAACAGACTGACGGCGACCAGCGACAGGGTCAACAGGGCCGTTACGTAAAGCAACGAGGGAGGTAAAGTTGGGAGGGGAAACTACGAGGGCGGGAACTGCGACTAGAACGTCGAGGCCAGAGCGGCAAAGCCCATGCGATCAAGAGCCAATAGCGACAGACACAGAAAACTTCCCCAAGCCAAAAAGTGCACCATCCGTTCGCGTCGGAGGTGGCGTTTTTCCCGGTCGAAGATATTCCGTGTCATCGTCTCGCTTTGCCTTACATCAGGTGTCGTTGGGCTCACTTTATGGTCTGCGCCATAAGGTGTCGTGAAGGAGATAGATTGGATTTGAACGATTCTGACTAAAAACCCCAGTATAATTGGCTGATTTCAGCGGATTCCAGCATATCTTGGAATTTTTCTAGGCACGCAGCCCCGATTCCATCTAATATTACTAAATTAGAATGTAATGGAAAACTGAGGGGTTACTTCCATGAGTGCACAACGCGCAACGATGACCGTCGCTGGTTTCTTCGCCTTGCTGAGCCTGTATCTGGCTTACACCTACAACGGTCTTGCCACCGGCATCGACATGACAAAGCCGAACTGGCTTTGGTTCACAATCTTTGTAGGCGCAAACCTGTTTCAATCAGGGTTCACTGGCTGGTGCTTGATGACAAATATGCTGCGGAAGGTTGGCTTCAAATAGAAAACCAAACACGCCCAAGCGTTTGTTGCCCCGTTTTCAGATAAATCTGGAAACGGGGCTAGAGTTTTCGTTGCTAAAAAATTGGACTAATGCAGACCACTGAGAGCATTGCGGAGAGCTGTTAGCGAGCGCTCTGCTTCATGCAGTCGCTTTTCAATATCGATCTTTTCACGATGATCAATGCGCCCATCATCGCTCAGGGCACCCTCAACCTCTTTCATGAGATCTGTGACATCAAAAAGCGTGCTGGTTGCTCCCTCGCGTACACCATCTGACTTTTCACCGTCATGCTTGTCCGAGCGGGCAATCGCCACATAGGCTGATCCTTCAAGCAGGTGATCAGCAACACGCACATCCCCCAGATAGGCCAGGATGAGGCGGGCTTCCTCCACGCTAAAGCGAACACGGCCATAGAGCCGCGCATAGAGCGCCTGCTCTTTCAAGCCCAGTTCAGCCGCAACTTCTTTTACGGCCTTAACCTCCTCAGCAATGAGGAGCTGGTACATGAGCGACGCGAACTCTGTTGAATTGTCAGCCATGGCATCCCACCGATCTGTCTCAGTCCTGATTAGCACTGATTTGGAAGGGGGGCCATAGGACCTCTAACAAAACGGAGCTGAGTTTTTGAAGAAGACATAGCGCCCCAGCAGAGCACAGCATTCCATCGGTTCAGGCGGCGACACATCTTCATCATGAGGGGTAACAAAGATGGCTCCTTCTGTGGGATCCGCCATTTCCCCTGCGACACAGGCAAAAACCAGAGAATGAATCCGCGCAAGATCTTCGGTCAGATCTCCTGAGGAGACGGCCTGTAACTTGGCCATCTTTCCCCATTGAGCTGCCAGGCAATCCTTCGTCTCAGCGGCTTCTTCTGCAAATAGAGCCTCAAATCCGCGGTTCAGAGCAGTGTGGATCAACCCAATGCGCGCCATACTATCGGCTGGGTCCGGGGCAAGAGCCTGAACAGCATGGGAAAGAATAAGAAGTTGCTCTACCCGT
This sequence comes from Alphaproteobacteria bacterium, assembly GCA_021774965.1. GTDB lineage: Bacteria > Pseudomonadota > Alphaproteobacteria > JAJFIK01 > JAJFIK01 > JAJFIK01. The sequence goes on along the minus strand of JAJFIL010000184.1, from coordinate 2,910 downwards.
AATGCGGCCCTTGCTTTTGCTTCCGAGATTTCCAGCAACGTGCCACACTCCACCATAGGTATATGTTCCTAGTATGCTCTCCAAACGGGATATCTGTCAATATTTTTGTTGTTATTTCAACATTTTGCAATTTTTGCGCGAAGTGACTATGTAGCCTCGGTGACAGCCATAAGGCCTGTTGTCAGTCGCCGATTTTTGGAAACGCTGGTGGTGTATCGAGCCGTGAAGGTTTCGGAGGAAACTCCGCCTGTTGAGATCCGGTGAAACACGCTCGCGGCCGTTTCGTCTGCCTGAGAGGTGCTGCTCGTGGCAAAATCCCAGGTGGTGTTATCGCCGGTGCTGCTCCATCCGGTAATGAGGCGCGTATAATCAGTCGTCGTTTCCTCAGCAATATTGGTTGCCTTCTCACCGTGGTCCTGGCCGGGAAAACCCACGAATATCTTGTTGGCGGTCGTCAGCCCACTGAGGGTAACACTATCGGCAACGCTGAGACTGGTATCCAGCGTCACACCGGAAAATCCTGCTGCCTGAAATGTGATGTTAGTATCAAAGAGCACCAGTACCATCTGGACATTCATTCCAACTTCAGCGCCCTTGTGATCCACATAGATGGAATGAGATCCGGTGGGGATATCATTGAGGGTCCAGAACGAGGAGACGTGATCCACGCCCCCCACATAGAGATTGGCGCGGTGGGTGAACGGAGCGCCACTGGCATTATCGATACGTACATTGTCGGCGACGCCAGTTAGAGTTCCGCCCGTGCCATCCACTTCCACAAGACAAAGAACAGCCCCTTTGGCCGCTGCAGGGATGCTGACGGTGCCCGTCGTATGCGTGGCAGCAGCGGTTCCTTGAATGCTATCCATGCGGAAATGGGAATTAACCGCGAAGGCGGATACCGACGGCGCAAAAAGAGGGCTTGGGGAAAAGAGCATCGATCAGGCACCCCAATGAGCATCGGCGGCAAAATCCAGCGGCAGAGACAGCTCCAGACCATCAGACAGGGTGCGAATAGACTTAACCCAGGCAAAGGCTGCCATAAGCTCATCCCTCTCTGTGATATCTGCGGCAGACAGCGTGCCGCCGGAGGCAACCACGAAGGCAAGTTCAAGGCCGCGAGCTGTCATATTGGACTGTTTCCATTCGGGATAGCGCGCAAGGATCCGTCGCCGGGCTTCGCCCTTGATGTGATCAGGGGTCGGTGCCCCCGTAAGAGCAAAACTCCGTGAGATGGCCAGTGTGGTATTGCTGAGTACGCGCGTAACATTGCTCTCCGAATGATAGGGCGTAGGCGGACGATCATTGTCGATGACATTGACAATCACCTGGGCTCCGAAGCTGGCCCCCACATGGGGTGGTGAGATCGTGTCGCCATCAGTAAAGCGCACCCGGGCCGGAAGCTCGCGCCAGGGGCCTTGGGTAATCAAATTGGTGGAAGTATCGAAGATTGCGTACATTTCTAAAGCGCCTTTACAGTTAGAATGCTTTTGCCATTCGCGCGCACGCAATAGCAGACGAATTCGTCCAGATTGGTGGTGCTGAACGCATCCCCATCCACCAGGGACCAGCCAGATGTAGTGATCGCCCCCGCTGTTGCAGAATTTGTGATGTGCAAGATGCAAGAGCCATCATCGGTATCCGGGGCAAGGGTAAACGCACCCCCGTTGCTGAGTTTCTGGATGGGCCGGTTTGAGAAATCCATGGTGTAGGTGCCGGTGGATTTGGTCCCCTGATCCTTGGTGGTAACAGAGGCTCCGCCAGTGATGGTTTGGTTCTCAGTATTGGATTTTAGAAGACTGAGATCGCTGACCGCGTCATCCAGGGTCCGGCGGATGTGCATGGTGCCGCTGGCATCGTAGACTAACACGCTGTCCGCGCCTGCAAGGGCTGTGGTCGCGCCAAGCCCGGAAATATCCAGGTTCAAAGTGCGATTGGCAGAAAGATCCCCACCCCCGGTAAGAGCCACGCCTGAGGTGAGAGTGCGGACGGTCTGTACCAGAGCGGCGCCCTCAATACCGTCTACCGTATCCGCATCCAGCCCATTACCAGCGCCTTCATTGGCAGTGGTCAAGATGTTCAGATCACTGATGACATCGCTGAAGGTGCGCCGCACATGGGCTGTGCCACTGGCGTCATAGGCCAGCATGCTATCAGCCCCCGCCAAGGTGGTCGTTGCACCAAGACCTGAAATATCCAGGTTTAAAGTGCGGTTTGCTGCAAGACTGCCGCCGCCAGCAAGCCCCACCCCAGCCGCAACGGTGATAGTCTGTGCCGCATAGGCGCCATCGGCATCAGCTTGCAGAACAAGGGTGTCCAGCGATCCGGAAATCCCTGCCTTCCATACGTCCGCTGTTTCATCCCACAGCATTTGCGCATTGGTGGACGTGCCGCGCTCAATCTCAAGCCCTGCGTTTTCGGATGGCGCAGCGGTCACATCATTGTTGCAGATGATGATATTGTCAGAGACGGCCAAATTGGCCGTGTCCACAGTGGTCGTCGTGCCGGAGATGGTAAGGTCCCCCTGCACCACCATGCTGCCCGTGAATGTGTTCGAACCCGCCGCAAGCTCCGCAAAGGCCGCCGCCTGCTTGCCATCTACCGTATCAGCGTCCAGACCATTGCCTGCGCCTTCATCTGCTGTGGTCAGAACATTCGCACCGCCTTTTTGGAGACTTGTGAAGTTGGCACTAGCGAGTTGCGCAAAAACCGTGCTGTTCAGGCCATCCAGAGTGTCGGCATCAATGGCATCAGTGGAAAGCACAATGTTCTGATCGGAGATGAAATTGGCAACCGTGATACGATAGTGAGCGTTGTCCGTGGCATCCACAAACGTCAGCCAATCCGCATTGTTGAGAATGGTGCCCGTATCAAGGCCAAGCTCCTGGAGGGCAAGATCAAAGTTGCGGT
>JAJFIL010000183.1 GCA_021774965.1 Alphaproteobacteria bacterium | reverse complement strand
CGGCATACCCCCCATCCTGACCTTCCCCCGCAAGGGGGGAAGTGAAGCTGGGAGCGGCTTTCATAAATCACCTCCCCCTTTGGGACGGGGGAGGTCGGCAAGCGAAGCGCGCCGGGTGGGGGTGGCAAGCCACCGTTGGGGTACATTTGAGAACAGAGTCTCAGTTTTCACAATCTGCATCGTTCCCAAAGAACTACAGCACTCGAAGCATAACCTGCCAAGTTAAACCGGACAGTAGTGGACTTGATCGCGGAATCTACCAAACGATCCAAGGGCTCATTGTTCATTTGGTGCATCGACGTTTCAAAAGTTCCCAAACCCAAATGGATAGGCCAGTAGATTCAGGTGTCGAGCACCGGAATGACTATCGGGAGAGTGTTTCAACAGCACAAATCTCTTGCGGCACTTCCGACATCACTCAACCAAAGCAACAAACCCTAAAGCTCGTCGCCTTCTTCGCTCAGAAGCTTGTTGATGGTGCCTTCGGCGCGGGCGGCGGCTTGTTCGGCGAGATAGGCTTCGGCCTCTTCGCTTCCTTGCACAAAGGCAGGCTGTTCAAATTCATCCAGCGGCTTGCCAATGGCCTCAAGACCCACCTGATCCAGTGTGACCGCACTGAACGTGGCATCACTGCCAGAGCCGATGATGCCTATGGTGCCGGTGACACCAAGATTGGCCCCGGGACCCATGATTTCCATCACAAAGGCTGCCCCCTCCATGGAATAGAGGGGCTCATAAATCTCGCGCACGAGGCTCAAACTGGCGCTGAAGCTTGCCACCTGATCAACCGTGCCGGTCGCTGTGATCGCCCCAGGTTTGCCGGAACCGGGGGCCATTGGATCGGTTGGCATTGAGGCAGCGCTCGGGACCTTGCTGGCGGGGCGCGCACTCAGTTCCTCATCGCCCACGCTGGTGATCGCAAAATCATCCAGACGCCACCAGCCAGGTATGCTGGCCGCGATCTTCGCCTCGACTGCGCTTTCCGGGACCAGCAGATCCTGCGCAATTGTCATGGATGACCAAACAAGGCCTATCGCCAGAGCGGAACTCACCAGAATTGAGCGGAACATGGGGGTAACTCCATTCTCTTATGCAAAACAGGCAACGCGCCGCTTGCCCCCTTATACCGGCATTGTATTGTGGTGAAATAAAGGGAGACGGTTAATGCCGCGAGCATATTTTGAAGACTATGAAGTGGGGGAACGGCGCACAACACCGGGCCGCACCATCACGGAGGCCGATATCGGCGCCTTTGCAGGCTTAACAGGCGATTGGCACCCCCTGCACACCGACACCACCTATGCCGAGGAAAGCTCCTACGGCCAACGCATCGCCCACGGCATGTTGGTGCTTTCCATCGGCTCGGCCCTGGTGACCCGGCTGGGACAGTACGAAGCCATGCCGCAATCCTTCATCGCCTTTTACGGCATGGAGGAGGTGAAATTCCTGGCCCCAGTTTTTATTGGCGATACCATCCACCTGGAGACAGAAATATCAGCCCTGGAGCCCAAGGATGAGGCTCGGGGTATTGTGGAGAGCCAGAACTTTATCCTCAACCAGGATGACGATGTGGTTTGCACTTATATTACTAAAATTCTCTGTGGCCGCCAGCCCAGCTAAGGACATGACATGTTCCGTATTCTGACGAGTAGTATCCTTGCCTTGATTTTAGTTGCGGGGTTTTCCCCCACGCAGGCCCAGCAGGACGAAGACCGCTCCTACATCCTGTCCACCGCCACAACGGGCGGCACTTATTATCCCGTGGGCGTGGCCATTGCGACCTTGACCAAAATCCGCCTGGAGCCCTCAACCGGTGTTTCTCTCTCAGCCATCAGCTCGGCAGGATCTTCGGAGAACGTCCGCCTGTTGCGCGACGGAGAAGTTCAGTTTGCCATTCTCCAAGGGCTCTATGGGGCCTGGGCCTGGAACGGCGAGGGGCCGCTCAGCGAGGTGGGACCTCAGACAAATCTGCGCGCCATTACCATGTTGTGGCCCAATGTCGAGCATTTCACGGTACGCTCAGAGTTCGCCACCACTGGCACCATTGCGGATATGGAAGGCTTGCGCGGCTCGCGGTTTTCCATTGGCGCGCGCAATTCCGGCACCGAAGGTTCCGGGCGGCATATCCTCGGCGCGCTGGGATACGATGTCGACACAGATTTCGACGTGGTCTTTCAGGGCTATGGCCCCAGCGCGGATTCACTGCAAAATCATGTGATCGATGGTATGAACACCCCTGCTGGCGTGCCCGTTTCTGCGGTCACTCGCGCCTTTGCGGCAGATGGCGAAGACCTCGCAGTGCTGGGCTTTACCGAAGAGGAAATGGGGCGCGTGAATGCGCAGTATGATCTGTGGACGCGTTACCTCATTCCGGCGGGCACCTACCCTAATCAGGACAGCGAGATCTCGACCATCGCGCAGCCAAATTTTCTAACCGTGCGCGCGGATGTGGATGAAGAAGCGGTCTACCTCATTACCAAGACAATCTATGAGAACTTGCCATTTCTGGCCAGCATCCATGCCGCCACATCTTATATGGACATAAGTCGCGCCGTAGCTGGTCTGCCCATGCCCCTGCACCCCGGTGCTTTGCGGTACTATGACGAAGTAGGCTTGGAAGTGCCGGAGCACCTGCGAGGTGCAGCGCCTGTGATGGATACTCCGGTTGAATAACCCAGCTGCCGACGATCCGCTTACGGACCTTACCCACTCTCGTGAGCGCGCCTTAACGGGAAAGCTGGGGATCGCCTTTACGGTGCTGGCAGCCCTCATCGCTGTTGTGCATCTCTATTTCAACACCATCTCCACCACCTCAGACCTGTGGCGCTCGGCCATTCACTTTGGATTGTTTGGACTGACGGCCAGTCTGCTCTATCCGCTTGCACGACCCAAGACCAAGACTTCACGCAAACTGGTCCTTGGGGTTGATATCGCCTTTGGGCTTTGTGCCGTGGCGTGCGCTGCCTATCTCATCACCAATGAGAACGCGCTTTACGCCCGAGGCACAGAGTTTGCGGCCGGCGACTGGATTGCCTCAGGCGTAGCGATCCTGCTGATCCTGGAATTGGCGCGGAGGACGGCGGGATGGTTTATTCCTGTACTCATCCTCATTGCACTCTCCTATGTGGTGATCTGGGGGCAATGGATCGGCGGGGTGTTTCATTTTCCGGGGTTGAGCTGGGAGACGCTGCTGCGCCGCTCTTATTTTGGCGAAGAAGGCATGTTCGGGCCCATCGCCCGCATTTCCTGGTCCTTTGTTTTCATGTTCATTTTGTTCGGCGCGTTTCTTGTGCAATCCGGCGCAAGTGAATTCATCGTGCGCCTGGCCCGCGCGGCAGCAAGACGCCTTACCGGAGGGCCCGGGTTGATAGCGGTGCTCGCCTCGGGCCTCATGGGATCGGTAACGGGTTCTGCAGTGGCCAACGCTGTTTCCACGGGCGCTGTCACCATCCCCCTGATGAAACGCGCAGGATTTCCAGCCCGCTTTGCAGCTGGTGTAGAAGCTGCTGCCTCCACGGGGGGCCAACTGATGCCGCCAGTGATGGGCGCAGGCGCCTTTGTGATGGCGACCTTCACGCAGATCTCATACCTGCAGATTGTGGCGGTTTCCATTGTGCCGGCGTTTTTGTATTTCTTTTCCGTGGGCGTTTTTGTGCGCATCGAGGCGCAAAAGATGGGCCTCACACCAGACGCCCACGAAGGCGAGACCACCCTGCAAGTCCTGGCCAGCGGCTGGACATTTCTTATCCCGCTCATGGTGTTGGTGGCAGCTCTGGTCGCAGGCTTCACCCCTACCTATGCTGCCGGGATCGCGACGCTTTCCATCATCCTCTTGTCCTGGGTCTCAAAAGACAAAATGGGTCCGCGCGCAATCCTGCAGGCAGCGGTAAACGCTGTACGCACCATGACGCAAACGGCAGTGCTGCTCATCGCTGTGGGTTTGATCATCAACGTCATCGGCATGACCGGTGTGGGCAACACATTTTCCTTGATGATCACCAGCTGGGCTGACGGCAGCCTTTTGTTGACCATGGCGCTGGTGGCGCTGGCGTCTCTG
>JAJFIL010000182.1 GCA_021774965.1 Alphaproteobacteria bacterium | reverse complement strand
GCGGACGGAAGAAACATCAAGGTCAACATCACCGCCTGCATTGAACGGCAAGGCTCCACCGGATGCTGTGGTTGCTGCACCATTGAAATTGAGGTTCATCACGCTTGAGCGCATGGCGACTTCCACGGGCGTAGAGGTGCCGTTTAGAAAATCGCTTGGGCTGGCAACTAGGGTATCCAGGTTGAGGCGTTCCCCGTTATAGGTTAGCTGACCGTCAAGACCCAATGGCCCTGACAGGGTGGGAAGAGAGACCGTAAGATCGATGTCTTCAAAATGATAGGCAGCCCCGCTGCGCCGATCGCGATAGCTGACGTCTCCATTGACCAGGCGCATGTCGCCCAGGCTGATCTCATTCAGGAAGAATGCATCTCCGCCGCCGTCAGCATCATCCGCAGACGCATCGTCCGGAGTTTCAATTCCAAACTCCCAATTGCCGTGTCCCCGGCGATCCATGTCCAGAACAATGATGGGGCGGCTGAGGACAAAGCGTTCAACAATGACCTGCCGCTCCAAAATCAGCGGCAAAACGTCAAGCCCAATGGAAAGCTGTTCCATGGTCGCCATGTGGGCGGGCTCGCTTCCCTCACGATTGGCAAAGGTCACATCATTGAGTTCGATCTGGAACTGGGGGAAGAACGCGAGCTTCAAATCCCCATTGATGGTCAGCTGCCGCCCCGTCGCATTTTCTGCGGCCCGCTCGATCTGGGTCTTGTAAACATCCATGGGAATGAAATTGGGCGCTACCAAAAGCCCCACAATCACCAGGACCACAAGAAGGATGAGCAATCTAAACAATCGGCGCATGGCAAATCTCCAAAAGGAATGGCGACCAATGGATCTAGGTCAATGGATGAAATATGCGCGTAATTTACCATATTGGGGAGCAGGCGGGGTGATACCTTGGTGACAATTGTCAGATCTTTGGGGGAGAGAGCTCGAGGGACAACTTGTCGCAATAAAACTTCTGGCAAATTATTGTATTTGATATTAATAATCATTCGCAACAATGCGTAGATATATTGACGACAGAAGAATTTGATTAAAGGACAGATCTTATGCGTTTCTATCTTTTGGGCGGAGCAGCGATTGCCTTGGCAGCAGTGGCCTTTTTCCTCATCGCCTCAAAACCAGAAGGGGCCAACGCGGAAATAAACGTTGCTGCTGTCGCCGAAGAAGCGGTTTTGAACCTCTATTCTGCGCGCCACTATGATACGGACCAGCGGCTCTATTCGGACTTTACCGAAGCGACCGGCATTCAGATCAATCGCCTGGAAGATAGCGCCAGCGCCCTGATGGCCCGCATTCAGGCCGAGGGCGCCAACAGCCCCGCCGATATCCTTATGACCACGGACATTGGCCGTCTTTGGGCTGCAGAAGAGGCCGATCTGTTCCAGGAGGTCTCTTCAAACATCCTTGAGAGTCGCATTCCCGCCAAGTTGCGTGATCCTGATGGCCAATGGTTTGCCTTCTCCCAACGTGCGCGCGTGATCTTTTATGACAAGGCGCGTGTGGATCCCGCTGATCTTCAAACCTACGCCGATCTGGCGGACCCCCGGTGGGAAGGGATGATCTGTACACGAAGCAGCAGTAACATCTATATGCTCTCACTTATGGCGGCCCAAATCCATCATATGGGAGAAGACGCTGCGCGGGCTTGGGCAACCGGCCTGTGGAACAACCGTGCGCGGGACCCTGAAGGGGGCGACACAGATCAATTGCGCGGCATCGCGTCAGGCCAATGTGCCATTGCCGTTGCCAATACTTATTACTTTGCCCGGGCCTTGCGCCGCGAAGTGCGGGGGCTGGCAAATCCTGAAGACACATCTCGCATCGGCGTGATCTTTCCCAATCAGCAAACCACTGGCGCGCACGTGAATGTTTCTGGCGGCGGTATTCTGGCCCATGCGCCCCATCCGGAAAACGCTCGTCTGTTCCTGGAGTATCTTGCCAGTGATAGCGCTCAAGCCTATTTCAGCGCGGGCAATGATGAGTACCCTGCGGTAGAGGATGCGCCTCTTGCCCCAAGTGTCGCCTCACTAGGTGAGTTCGAGGCGGATGATTTGATGCTCATCATTCTTGGACAGAACCAGCGTTTGGCGCAGGAAATATACGACGAAGTTGGCTACAGGTAGTCGCTGGGGGGGCAGGCTCGCGGCGAGATTACTTCTTCGATTGGGCTTTACCCGGTTGGGCCTTGCCGGGCCGGGAGTGCGCAATGTTTCGCGAGAGCAGGATCACCGGCACCATTGCCACCGCTACAATCACCAAGGCGGCGGTGGAGGCTTCAGTCAGGCGTTCGTCCGAAGCCAGGCGATAGGCTTGCACTGCCAGGGTGTCGAAATTGAACGGCCGCATCAGTAATGTGGCGGGCAGCTCCTTCATCACTTCCACAAAAACAATCAACCCCGCTGTGGCCAGCCCGCCCCGCAATAATGGTAGATGTACATGTGCCAGCGTGCGCCAGCGTCCCGCGCCCAGACTGCGGGCGGCAGCCTCCATGTTCGGCGTGATTTTGTGTAAGGAGGCATCCACGCTTTGCATGGCGATGGCCAGAAACCGCACAAGGTAGGCAAAGGTCAGGGCTGCGATGGAGCCCGTCAGCAGCAAGCCCGTGGAAATGCCGAAACTCGCTCGCATCCATCCGTCCAGCGCATTGTCAAACAGAGCTAGCGGTACCAAAATGCCCACAGCGATAATTGATCCGGGTACGGCATATCCCAACCCGCCCATGCGCACCGCCAGGTGGCTTATTGCTCCTGGGCCCAGGCGCTGGGCATATAAAAGCCCTGTGGCGAGGATCACAGCCAACACCGCGGCAATCCCAGCAAGGGTAACGCTGTTAAGGGTCAGGCTGAGATAACGGTTAGAAAATAGATTATGCCCATCCGTAAGAGCCATCTCGGCTAGGATCGCGCCTGGCAACAAGAACCCAATGGCGATGGGCAAGAAACAGGCTGCAAGTGCTGCTGCGGCCTTGTTGCCTGTCAGTTCAAAGACGGGCAGGGGGCGATACCGCTCCGACGAAAGATTATATTCGGCTCGCCCTCGTGCGATGCGCTCGAGCGTGATCAGCAGGATCACGATCATCAATAATGTCAGCGCCAATTGAGCCGCCAAGGGCCTGTCGCCAAAGGAAAACCAGGCGCGATAAATGCCGGTGGTAAAGGTCTGCACACTGAAATGAGAGACCGCGCCGAAATCTGCCAAGGTCTCCATAAGCGCCAAGGCTGCGCCGCCCGCAATGGCAGGCCGGGCCAGGGGCAGAGCCACACGCCAGAATGCGGTGAAGGGCGAAGCACCAAGAGTGCGGGCCACTTCAATCACGCAAGCTGATTGCTGCATAAACGCTGCCCGCGCCAACAGATAGACATACGGGTACAGCACCAGCGTGAACATGGAGATCGCCCCGGGGAGCGAGCGTATATTGGGGAACCAATAATCGCGCGGCCCCCACCCTGTGACGTCTCGCAACAGGGATTGGACAGGTCCGGAATGTTGCAGAAAGTCCGTATACGCATAAGCGATCACATAGGCGGGCACGGCAAGGGGCAGGATCAAGGCCCATTCGAAAATGCGGCGTCCGGGAAACCGGCACATGGTCACCAGCCAGGCGGTGCCTGTACCAATGACCGTAACGCCCAGGCCAACCCCAATGACCAGCCAGAAACTGTTGGTCAGATAACGCGGCAGGACCGTATCCCAAAGCTGCTGCCAGCCGCCCATCTCGGCACCGATGCCCTGAATGGCTACCGCCGCGATGGGCGAGGCGATGAGAAGCGCAATAGCCAGGGCTCCAAGGCTCAACGGAGAAAAGCCCCAACCCAGGCTGCGCAAAAGGCGCAGGTTATCAGGTCGCGAGCTGGCAGAGGGCGTGTTGGCGGTGGCGTCACTCATTGAGGTTGATGGGTCTTTTTTGACTTAGTTGAAAATCATTCGCAACTGGAGCATGGCGTGAAGATAGGATCAGCGCAAGGCGACAAAATCGCGCGAAAGGGCGTTAGATCCCGCACAAAATGCCCATAACCACTCTTCAAGCCCCCTTGGAAAGCTCTCTGCGGGGCTCAACTACGCCAGCACCTGAGTGCTGGGGAAGGTGATAGCGACCGTGGTGCCCGCCTTGGGCTCGCTGATAATGCGGAAATAGGCGCGGTTTGCCTCTGTTAGCGCGCGCGCGAGAGGCAGGCCCAAGCCTGTGCCGGGCGTGCCGTTGGCCACGGCCTTTTCCACTTGCTCGAAAGGCTCCAGCGCAATGGCCAGCTCTTCCTCTGTCATGCCGACGCCGGTGTCCGCCACAGAAATAGTCAGCCCGCCAGTAGCATCGGCCGCAATGGAGACCTGAACCTCACCACCCGGTTCGGTAAAGCGCAAAGCGTTGGAAATGAGATTGAGCAGGATCTGTCGCAAGGATCGTTCATCGGCGACAACTGCGGGCAGGTGTTCCGGCAAGGTGGCGTGCAGGTTGATCTGACGCCCACTGGCCACAGAGTTCATCAGGCGCACGCAGGAATCCGTGAGGTTCAAAAGATCCACGCTGGAAAAGCTGAGATCCAGATTACCGGTCTCTACCTTGGACATGTCCAGAAGATCATTGATCAGGCTGAGCAAGTGTCCGCCAGAGTCCACGATATCGCGGGCATATTCGAGATAACGCTCATTACCGATGGGGCCGAGCTTTTGGGTGCTCATAACCTCAGCAAAGCCAAGGATCGCCGTCAGCGGTGTGCGCAGCTCGTGACTGATGCTGGCCAGAAACTCTGTCTTGCGGGTTGAGGATTGCGCGGCCTCGCCGCGAACCTCTGCCATGTCCGCCTGATTGCGTTTCCATTCAGAAAGGTCACGCAGCACGGCGCAGATCTTGATCTGTGAGCCTGTATCAACCCGGTTCAGCGCCAGTAGGGCCGGAATGCGCGTGCCTTCCGCATCTACGATGGCCACCTCGCGGCCCTCGGCGAACAGTTGCGTAACCCCTCCTTCGCTCAAGCCTGCCACGTAATCTCGTGCCCAAGCAGAATCGCCAGGGCACAGAACATCAGAGAGATCATGAGGAGCGGGTCCCGCATCCGGCAGACCCAACATGCGCAAGGCGGCCAGGTTGGTCCATTCGATCTTACCGTTGGCCTTGAGCAGGAACATGGCCTCGGGCACTGAATCCAACAGCGAGGACATGACGGTGGCGCGTTGTTCGCTGGCCCGTCGCTCCCGGTTTTGGATGGAGATATCCTCGATGATATATTCAACGGCGGGCTCACCAGCCCATTCGATGCGCCGTGCGCGCAATTGGCTTGCCACCATGCGCCCATCTTCGCGTCTGACGGTTAAATCCCGCACGGCGAACGAAAGATCATCATGCATCAGCCGGTTATAATCATCGGCAAGGGCTTTTGCCCCTTCGGGGAAATGCGGCAACAGCTTGATCTCACCGGGCATCTCAATGCGTTCATCGGGCACGCCCACAAGTTCCGTAAAAGCGACATTGATATAGAGCGGTTTGAAATCCCGATGGATCACCACAGCCCAAGGGGCCGCGTTCAGAATATCTGCAAAATCCGAGGGCACGGATGAAACCGGTGCGACCGCAGCCGGGCTGATCAGCGGTGTGATCTCTGCCTGGGCGCGGGGTGCTGCTGCCTCCCGCCCAATAATGCGATAGCCGCGGAAATCGCCCAGCTCGCTGGTCAGCACCCGGGCGCTACTCACATAGTGCGTTTCTTCGCTATCATTCTTTAAAGTAAGCGAGAGATCGCGCCAGCCGCCGCGAGCCCCCAGGGCCAGCTCAATATCGTTGGAGGGAATAAAGCCGAACTGGCTTACCAGATCGCGCCAATGCTTACCCAGCAGCGGCAACCCATCATCCCGATTTGCCATCAGTCCCGAGGCCCGGGTGATGCGGAGATCAGAATCCACTTCCAGATAAAAATCACAGCCTGCACTCAGGAACTCTGTCAGGGCGGCGTTTTCTGCCACAAGCTCTGCCTCGCGGGAGCGCTGATCAGTTATGTCCACCACCTGAACCAGAACGGCGGGGCGGCCCGTGCTTGGCTCCTCACCGCGCCGAGCGGTCAGACGCACCAGGCGCGAGCCAATCCGCGTGGGAATATTGCGCGTGGCGCTGGCCCGGCCTTGAGCCAGGGCCTCTTCAATGAGGGCCGTGGCGTCAGCGCTGGACCCAAGCCGGGTTGCCAGATCATCGCGGCGTCCCGTGCCGAAGATTTCCTGCGCGGCGATATTTTCGGAAAGCACCTGACCTTCAAGATCGAGCACCAAAAGCGCTGCCGGGGCATTCGTCGCGGCCATGGCAAGGCGCGCTGTATCCTCACCATCATCCGCAGAAATTTCGCGCCGGGCAATAATCAGAAAACCGATGCGACCATCTTTCAAAGTGTGATGGGAAATGTCGCAGTTTACTTTTCGGCTACCCCCCGGAAAGGGAAGTACCAAATCCTGGGTGAGAGTTTCTGAGGTGGCATCCAGGGTTTCCTGCGCCAAAGATTGAGCGAACGCATCGCTGGCGGTGAACTCCCGTTCCATCAGATCAGCAACAGAGGGCTCGTTCCATAGATCAAGCGCTGCTGCGTTGGCATCTACTACGCGAGCGCGATCCAGGTCCCAGACCCAGGCAGGTTCAGAAATGTCATCAAGGTGCACATGGTTTGCACCAGGAGGAAAGGTCACGAGCGGGCGCCTCTTAAAACAAGTAATAGTGGACGAATGCCGACGGGGGTACGTGAGCCAACTGCCCGTACGCGGTTAGGAAAACCGAAAGTGGCCGACGGCAAGATCGTTTTGAACGTAAGGAAATATTAACCCCAAAGGAGGCGCATCGCTAGACGCCTCATCAAGATTCTTGTGGCTTTTGCGCCATCACTGGAAGGCAACACCTGTGAGTAAAAAGTCGCGGGTTGGACTAGCGCTTTTTACTCACAGCCATCTTGCGTGCTTGTTCGGCAGCGGCCATGAGTTCTTCGGCAATCTCAACCGCTTCATCCGGTTCGAAATCCATGGGCAGATCGATCTGCGGCGTGCTGATAAAAACGCGCACCATGCCGCGATCAGTCGGGCCGATTTGCAGACCGGCTTCTTGGTCAGTTTCTTTATTGATACCCATGCTCACCTCCACTCATTTGCCTTTTGCGCTTGGCGCGGCCTCTGCTCATAGCGCAGATAAGGGCTTGTGGAAAAGTATAAATTTGGAAGGCGACAGAATGAGTTGTCGCAGGTGCTCTGACCTGTTATTGCAATGCCGCACAAACGGGTGCCCATGTCCTTTGGCCTAATGCTCATTTATCCACAGGGCCGCCTGTGGGAGGCAGCTTTGGCTTATCCTGAGCTTGAAATCGGGATAAGATATGGCTAGGGTCCCGCGGCTTCGCCATGAAGCCTGATTGGGTAAATCACCCTGTGCCGCCTTAGCTCAGTTGGTTAGAGCGCTAGAATGTGGATCTAGAGGTCCCCCGTTCAATTCGGGGAGGCGGTACCATTTCTCCCGGAAATCAAAGCCAGACATCAAGTCAAAGCTTATAGGTTGTATTTCCGCGCCAGGCGTTCGCCTGCGGCCAGGTCGTCTCGATCATTGATATTGAAAAATGAGTCATAGAGGCTGGCCTCGAATTCCACCTCCTCGACCTTTAGCTGAGCCAGCCAGTGGCGCACGGCACGTAAATTCTCGTCAAGAATGGCCCGTTCCAAACGCGGCAAAAGTCCCGCCCGCCAGATCGCTGACAGGGGGTGCGGGCGGCCTGCGCTTGTGGCGATGACTGCCTCTGTCTTCTCCGTGGCTGCGGCGAGAAGCTTTGCGACCATGTCGGTGGGAATAAAAGGCGTATCGGAAGCGAAAGTCGCAATCCATGTCTCAGGAGGAGATTTCTTCGCCGCATATTTCAGGCACGCATGCAGCCCGGCAAGAGGCCCCAAGGACCCGGAAAGCTCATCGCGAATGATCGACAGATCGAATGCTGCCAGTTCTGGTTCTGGATCATTGGCGTTCAAGACAAGCTCATCCACTTGGTCTTTGGTGCGAGATATAATCCGCTCAAGGATTGATTTGCCATCAAGATCACACAGGCATTTCCGCGCCGTGTTCATGCGGCAGGATTGTCCACCTGCGATAATAAACCCAATCATGATGGTTGATCTTCATAGAGCCAATGTTTGGCCTTGATAACGGAACTAAAGTCCATGGCTGTTATGCCTAGCTTCTGAAATCCTAGAACAGTACTTGCCGGAGAAAGATAGCTGGGCGAAAGGGCAACGGCCACACGATGACCCTGAAGGTATTTGGCATTCTCCAGATAAGCATCCTTTATCACGAACGCATCGGCGAGGTCATTTTCCGCGCTCATTTGCGTGCTGTCAAAGAGGACATATTTAAAGGCCCGGCTTTTGAGAATAGGCACAAGACTAGCCATCATCTCATACCGCTGTTCCATTGTTAACAGTCCAAAGAAATGCACCGTAATGGTCGAGGTTTCATTATCGGTTTCGATTGAAGTCGGCACTGATTGGTTCTCTGTGCTGAGGCGCTGAAAGGAAACGAAGCGCGGACAATGGCCCCGATTGAGGTGTTGCGCATCATGAATCGTGCATACCCACAAAAACTATACTAGTTTGTTCACGCGTCAAATTTTGTAAGATAATTTCTGAGGTTTAATCCGGGTGATTAAACCCGTTCAGTCTCAAGGGGGTTTCACTATGGCATTCGGCAATTGGAAAAGGCTTTTTCTGGCTTCGTTCGTTGTGGGGCTTGCGGCATGTAGCCCAGCTGAAGAAGCCCAAGAAGTTGTTCTGGAAACAGATGCATCCACATTGCGCCAGGTGGCAACGGGCACCCTTTTGGGTTTTGCTGATGAGACAAGCACCGGCACGGCGCACGTGTGGCGCAATGTTCCTTTTGCCGCGGCACCTGTGGGGGACTTACGTTGGCGTGCTCCGCGCGCAGCGGCAAACTGGGACGGGGTGCGAACAAGCCTGGAGCAGCCCGCGTGGTGTGTTCAATATACTCATGCGCTTGATAATGGTTTTGGTTTTGAGCCGGGCACGTTGGTAGGCTCTGAAGACTGTCTTTATCTGAATGTCTACGCGCCACCTTTTACGCCGGATGGAGTGCCGAGCGAGGGCGAGCAATTGCCGGTCATGGTGTGGATCCATGGTGGGGGTAATACTTGGGGCCGCGCCGAACAATATGACGCCAGTGAACTTGCCGCGCGGTACAATGTAATTGTCGTGGTGGCGCAATATCGGTTGGGGCCCCTTGGCTGGCTCGCGCACCCTGCATTGCGGGCCACGGCGCAAACCCCGTTGGATGAAAGCGCGAACTTCGGCACTCTGGATTTGATCAAATCCCTTGAGTGGGTTCAGGGCAACATCTCTGCTTTTGGTGGGGACGCCTCGCGGGTGACAATATTTGGAGAAAGCGCGGGCGGGCACAATGTAGCCAGCTTGCTGGCGGCCCCTCCTGCCGCGGGCCTGTTTCATCGGGCCATCATCCAAAGCGGATCGCTGGACACGGTCTCCCTTGAGGCAGCTCAGGGCACAGCTCCCATGCCATATGACTGGCCCATGGTCTCCTCGCAGGAAGCGATGAACAGCATCTTGCAGTTTGTCCAGGCACCAGAGCCCGTGGAGATGGCCGCAGCCATGCGGAGCCTTGATATTGAGGCCCTCTTTGGGGCCTATCATGAGGGTGAGGGGAACATGTCGCTGCCCCGCGTCATTGCTGATGGCATCGTTCTTCCTGTCGATGGCATGGAGGCAGCCTTTGCTGCGCCAGATACATTCAACGCAGTGCCAGTGATGACCGGAAGCAATCGCGATGAGACCCGGCTCTTTAATCTCCTGGACCCGCGTTTTGTGAACAACTACTTCGGCATTATCTATGTGGCCAAGAGCCAGCGTCTTTATGATGCGATCTCCGATTACCAAAGCATGCTGTGGCGCGTGCGGGCCGTGGACACAACAGCCCAAGCGATGGTGGGCGGCGGCCATGATCAGGTTTACGCCTATCGATTCGACTGGGATGAGGAAGGCTCATTTTTGATTTCCGATTTCGGAAGATTGATGGGGGCGGCTCATGGAATGGAGATCCCTTTCATCTTTGGGAATTTCTCCTTTGCAGGCGATGCTGATCGTTTCCTGTTTACGCAAAGCAATGAGGAAACTCGCGTCGAGCTGTCTGATGCCATGATGTCCTATTGGGCAGAGTTTGCACGTTCGGGCCATCCGGGAGCCGGAAGAGGAACACCTCAAGACGCAACGCCGTGGGATGCCTGGGGCAGTGCAGGGGCGCATATGGTCCTTGATACACAGGCCGATGGGGGCCTTCGTATGGAAGAGGGTGCTTTGAGCGGCACCGACGTTCTTGCGGCGATTGCTGGTGATGCCCGGCTTGAGAATGTTGAGGAACGGTGCCTGACCTATGGCGCTGCTATCGCGTGGTTTCCGCAATATGCCGATGAAACGTTCCTGGGAGGTGCGTGCGCATCATCTTCCCTGGTCAATGTGACGGTCGACTAGCCATCGGTTCGTGCCTCTTTGGCAAGAGCCGTGAAACATTAACAAAACTTAATGATCCACCCATAGGTATTTCCCCTGGCTTAAATTGAAGCCGGGGGAGTGAAACATATGGCCTTAAGACATGGACGCTTTGTAACGCGACACGGTGGCGTGTCGGACTATATAAGCCCCGTGGCTCAATGGTATTTGATGTGTTCAATCAAGGGTTTCATCTCGTCTTGAACTTTCGCCATCCCGTCACGGCGATGTGAAAAGACCTGATTGGATTCGCGAGGTCACTGAGGAGCATCTTTGCAGCCAAGGAGACAGTGAATCTCCGGCTGGCCTTAGTACGAAGGCCGCTCTCTAGGCAGGAACTCGTGGCAGGCTTCCCATAAGCTGCGCGAAGAAGGGGCTTATAATGGGGCTTATCAGCTATTGCCTTAAAAATGGGGTCGCGGTCGCTGTTGTCATGGCGATTGTGGTCTTGATTGGCGCGATCAGTGTCACCCGTCTGCCCCTGCAATTGTTTCCCAACATCGAACAACCGCAAATGACGGTGCAGACCTTTTGGCGCGCCGCAGACCCCGAACAGATGGAACGGGTCATTGTTGAGGAACAGGAAGCTGTGCTGCAAGGCATCCCTGGCCTTGAGGAAATGCGTGCAAACATCAACCCCAATTTTGTAAACATCAGCCTGACGTTCGATATTGCCACCGACATGGATCAGACCATGGTGGAGGTGATCAGCCGATTGAACCGACTACCGCCCCTGCCAGCAGACGCCAATCCACCCGTGGTACAAAGCGCGGCAACAGGCGATTCCAATGACACACTGATCTATCTCTTTGTGCAGTCTTTGCCCGGCAACTCCGTACCCATTATGGAGCAAGCCCAGTTTCTGGTAGATAATGTTGTGCCGCGCCTTGAAGCCATTGATGGTGTGGCCGCCGCCGAAATCCAAGGTCCGGGCACAGCACCTGAGGTTTTGGAAATCATCTTCGATCCGTTCACTCTTGCGCAATATGGCATTCAGATCCCGCAGATCGCCGCCATAGCCGGACGTTCACAGGACGTGACCGCTGGTTTCGTGGATATTGGGCGTCGCAGTTACAATGTGCGGTATGACGGTGAGTTCTCCCCTGCCCAGCTGGAAGATCAAATCCTGGACTGGCGCGATGGAAACCCCGTGCGCCTGGGGGATGTAGCAAGCGTCGCCGTGGCGCGCGCGGATCGGTTCGCCATCGTCTATCAAAACGGTAATTCCGCTATTGGTTTGCGGGTTTTCCGAACCAATGGCGCAAATGTTCTTTCTACTATTGACGCGGTGAAGGCCGTAATTACCGAACTTAACGAAGGCCCTCTGGAAGAACGAGGTCTGGCCATCGCTCATTCCTATGACCCTTCCGTTTTCATCAAACGCGCCATCAATCTTCTGACCACCAACTTGGCACTGGGGATTGCTCTTGCTGTCGGCGCATTATGGATGTTCCTGCGCAATGTGCGCGCCACTTTGATCATTGGCATGACCATCCCCATCAGCTTGCTGGTGACATTCACGGTACTTCAGATGACCGGACGCTCGCTCAATGTGATTTCTCTGGCGGGGCTGGCCTTTGCGGTCGGCATGGTGCTGGATGCGGCTATCGTGGTGCTGGAAGGTATTGTGCGCCAACGTGAGAACGGTCTGGACAAGGTCAAGGCCTCGGAAGTTGGGGCATCGCGGGTCTGGAACGCACTTGTGGCCTCCACAGCCACCACGGTTGCGGTGTTTTTGCCGGTGATGTTTCTGCAGGATGCGGAAGGTCAATTGTTCGCTGATCTGGCACTGACTATTGCTATCGCTGTCTCTGCATCTTTGTTGGTGGCAGTGATGGTCTTGCCCGTTGTGGCGACCCATTCCCTGAAGACCGTGTCAGTTGGCGGTGGGAGCCGAAAGTTCTGGAACAGGTTTGCAGATATTCTCATGAGGCTGACCGGAACTTTCGTTGCGCGCCTCACATGGATCGTGCTGTTGATCTTTGTGCCGATTATTGCCTCCTTCTTCCTGGCACCCCCGCTGGGCTATTTGCCGACAGTGCGCAGGGATGCCATTGATGCAGGCTTCTCCCTGCCGCCGGGGGCAAATCTGGATACCGTCGAAGAAGAGATCATCCTGCCTATGGTGGAGCGCCTTCAGCCCTATATGGATGGAACGCAAGAACCTGCCCTATTGAATTATTACGTCTTTTCTTTCCCGGGCGGTGGATCCTTGGGTGTGCGTCCGTTGGATCAAGCGGATATCGGAGAGCTGGGGCGCATCGTCAATGAAGAGATACTGTCCGGCTTTCCCGACACATTCGGCCGTGGGCGCCAGGGAGATCTGTTCGGCGGGTTTGGAAATTCTGGCGGCATAGTACTGAACGTTCAGTCCTCTGATCCCGATACTCTTGTAGCTGCTGCCGAAGCCGGCATTGCGGCTTTGCGCGAAGCTATGCCCGAAGCACAGGTAAACCCTCCGGCCATCGGCGGTGACAGCCAACCCATGCTAAGCATTGTGCCCAATGACCGACGCATATCGGAGGCGGGATGGAACCGTTCCCAAGTGGCAAGCATCGTTCGCGCCTTGGGCGATGGCCTTTATATGGGCGATTTCTTCAACGGGGAAAATTCCATCGATATCCTGCTTAAAACGCGGGAATGGGATTCGCCTCAGGCTCTGGGCGCCATACCGCTTGCCACCCCGTCCGGCAGTATTGTGCCTCTGGGCGAGCTCGTGGACATCCGCGAAAGTGTGGGTCCCCGGGGGATTACCCGGATTGACCGTCGACGCACCATAAGCCTGTTTGTCAATCGACCCGAAGGCATGGCCCTGCAAGAAGCCATCGAGACTATTGAACGGGAGGTTGAGCCCAGCATTCGTGCGGTCTTGGGCGGCAATGGAACCCTGCGCTATGGCGGCAGCGCGGGGTCATTGGAGCGCGTCATGGGCTCTATGGGGCCGAACCTGTTGTTTGCCGTTGGCGTGTTGTTCCTGCTCATGGCGGGGATGTTCCGCTCTGTGAAAGACTCGGTTCTTGTGCTGCTTATCCTGGGGCCTGCCTGTTTCGGCGGGGTCTTGGGTCTGGTGGTCTTGAACATGTTCACCTCTCAGGACCTGGACCTTTTGACCATGATCGGCTTCATCATTTTGATGGGCATCGTTGTGAACAATGCAATCCTGCTGGTGCATAGAACCCGGCAAAGCCAATCTGACGGCATGTCACGAAAGGATGCGGTGCGCGATGCCTTGCAAGTGCGCCTGCGCCCCATCTTCATGACCACCATGACCACGATCATGGGCATGTTGCCTCTGGTGTTGATCCCCGGTCCCGGCAGTGTGATATACCGAGGCCTTGCGGCGACCATTGTTGGCGGCATGGCCATCAGTACCTTGTTCACGCTGATCTTGCTCCCGACGCTGTTGCGCATGGGGGAAGATATGTTCGTGACCGAAAAACCAAAGACAAAGTTTGCCGAAGATGCCTTGCCGGCAGCCGGCGAGTGAGGGTGATATTATGCAAACACTATTGAGCCTGGCCCCAAAAGCGATCAGCGCAGCGGCTTTAAGTTTCATTCTTCTGGCGCCTGCTGCCAGCTGGGCTCAAGGCGGACCTGGCGGCGCCGATGGCCCGCCACCTGCCAATGTGCGCATTGACGTGGTGACTGAGGAGATGATGGCACCGCATCTGGATATTCCGGGCACTGTTATCAGCCGCAATGACAGCCGTATCGCATCGGAAATCTCCGGTCGTGTGGATTGGGTCGCCGAAGTTGGCACCTTGGTGGATGCAGGCCATCCTGTGGTTCGCCTGGATGCGCGCATGTTGGAGCTTCGCCTGCAGGAAACTGAGGCAAGTGTCACCAGTCTGGAAGCCAGCCTCAGATATCAACGCTCTGAAGTCCGTCGCTTGCGCGAATTGGCAACACGGAACAATGCGCCAGCCTCTCGCGTGGAAGAGGCGGTTTCGACCATGGAGGTTGCAGAACAACAACTTGTGCAAGCGCGCATCGCCCATGATCGTACTTTGTATGACCTTGAGCGCACGGAGATCAAAGCGCCCTTCGCAGGCCGTGTGGTGGACCGCCTGGTTGAGCCAGGCGAATACGCCTCAGTAGGTGAGGTGGTCGCCCGCGTGGTGGATACGGTCAACCTTGAGGTTCAGGCCCAGGCTCCAATTTCTGTGGCAAGTTTCGTAGCTAACAGCGAGACTCTGAGCGTTAGTACCGATGAGGATGGCTTGATCCAGGGTGAAGTTCGCACCATCATTCCCGTGGGAGATCAAATTACCCGTACCTTTGAGATCCGTGTGATCCTGCCGGAAAACGGTTGGATCATCGGCACCCCCGTTCGTGTCGCGGTACCATCGGATGAGGCCCGCATCGTCACCGCTGTGCCGCGGGACGCCATTGTTCTTCGTGCGGATGGAAATTATGTTTTCCGGATCAATGCGGGAAACGTCGCCGAACGCCTCCAGGTTCAGGTGGGCGTGGCCCATGGGGATCGCATTGAAGTTCGCGGCTCCCTGATGGCCGGAGACCAGGTTGTCATACGGGGTGCCGAGCGCCTGCGTGACGGGCAATCTGTGGATACAGGCGAAGCGTCTTAACCTGCTGATATTATTCAGTAAATTTACGTTTTTGGTTTACCGATTCAGCTATGTTTGGGCGCATCTCCGTAGCAGGCATCAATCCGCGTACGGAGTTTCCAAGGAAAACTGCCTCAGCATCACGCAAGTCGCCTTGCGTCAGGATGGCCTCATTGGCCCTTCCGGTTTCTATCAACTCGGCGCGCAGGGTGCCGGGCAGAAGACCGCAGGATCTGGCCGGGGTGAGAAGCTGGCCGCCCTGCTGCAGAAAAAGATTGGTCCAAGTGCCTTCGGTCAACTCGCCATACTGATTGGTAAAGATCACTTCCCGGCAGTTGCTCTTGGCCTGATAGCGGGCAAGCTCCGCCTCATAAGTATCGCGCCGGGAGGTCTTGTGCTGGAGAATTGGGTCGCCCGCATCTATATGCTTATTGCTCAAGACAAAGGGTAAGGCGTCTGGAGGGTCGGGCAAATCCAGCGGCAATGCTGTGACATCCAGTTCACCAGATGGATCCAAGGTCAGGCGCACGCGCAACAGCGGATGAGTTGAGTTGGTCAACTCCTCTATCCCTGTATCCAGAAGCTTCAGGACGTCCTTCTCATTAAAAGGACGATGAAAGTGAGCTGCGGATTGGCCAAGACGCGCCATGTGACGGTCCAGAAGCTGAAAGCCCTTGCCCCGGTGCCAAGCTATCGTTTCGATCAAGTCAAAGGGAGCGGTTTCGTTTGTAAGAACCTGAGCCTTTAACAAGCATTCGTCGTACTCGCGAGCAGGGTCTGAATCTGCCACAACGCCGCTGCCTATGGGATAGGTCACCGTGCCATCGGCGAAGGCTGTCAGGGTACGGATGGCCACATTAAACTGGAAATCTCCTTCAGGGGTAAGATATCCAATGGCGCCGGTGTAGGGGCCACGGGGAGTATCCTCCAGCTCGCGAATGATTTCCATGGCCCGGATCTTCGGCGCCCCGGTCACGGAGCCACAAGGAAAGAGTGCTTTGAGGATGCTTGATACGCGGCGCCCCGGAACCAACTTGCCGGTTACATCAGAGGTCATGGTGTGGAGGGTGGGGTAGGTCTCCACCTCGAAAAGATGTGGCACCTCAACCGTGCCCGGCCGGCACACGCGGGAGAGATCATTGCGCAGGAGATCCACGATCATGAGGTTCTCCGCGCGTTCCTTGGGATCCTTGCGCAGGCGCGTCTTGGCGGCTTCATCCTCTGCGCCTTCAACACCTCTTGCCGCGGTGCCCTTCATGGGTCGGGTGGTGAGTTGATCCATCGCGCGAGCAACAAAAAGCTCCGGCGAGAGGGATAGAAGATCGGCCTCGTCCATGCGCAGGAACGCGCCATAGGCGACAGGTTGAGCTGTGCGCAGGGCCGCAAAAAGAGAGAGGGCATCTCCCTTGAATTTGCCGATCAAAGGGAAGGTGAAATTGGCTTGATAGATGTCGCCAGCGCGAATGTAGTCCAGAACCTGGTCGATCTTCTTGCAATAGTCGGTGCTTCCAACGGCGCTTGCCAGCGGATCAAGGACATGGCCCCCTTTGCGGGCGGCGAGGACAGTCTGATCCGCCTCGCGCGCATTTAATAATTCCACCTGATCATAGATCCAGAACCGCAGCAGGGGCAGGGCGTTCGCCCGGTCTGTCGCATCTTCGCCCTGCGGCATTAGGGTTTTCAAGTGAGGCTCAAGAGCGTAGCCGGCCTCATAGGCAATGTATCCCGCCGCATGGTGGCCGGCGGCAAGGGCCGCATCCAGGTCCAGAAGGGCAGATTCAATCTCGGATGAGTTTTGGGCCTCGATCACCGAGCGAGGGGAGGCGTAAAGGCGAGCGCTCGTGTCGGGCATGGCAACCGAAGGCGCGCGCCCAAAGCGGGTTCGGCGATCATCGAAAAAGCAAGTGCCTGGCTCGAAAGAGGTCATGGTCATTTCAGAGAGGTTGGACGCCTGAGAGGGAAGTTACCTCACCTCATATGACCTCCTTGAGGGGCTGTCCAGCCTAGAGAAAGTGTTCCAGTTGAGTTGTCTAGAAGCTGTTCTTTTGCGGAACGGTGTGGTTAGAGAATCGAGGGAAATTTTGCTTCCCCCAAAACAAATGCGGCGGCCCAAGGGCCACCGCATCCGATCGATCCGAAGTGGATCTAAGTTTCTTAGAAGTCCGCTGTAACCCGAGCGAAGAAGTAACGCCCGATTGGGTTGTAGGTGAACAAGTCAGTATTGTTCCCTGATGCGAACACATATGGTGGCTCTTCATCGAAGATGTTCCGTACACCAACCAAGAATGCATAGTTGTTGTACTGGTAACGTCCGCGGATGTCGTGCAGAACCTGCTCTTCAGGACCATCGTAACCCAGACGGTTTACACCGTTGAAATCTGGATCATCCATGTCACCAACGATACGGGCACCCCAGGTCACAGACCAATTGTTCCGCTCATAGGTCAGGCTGTTCGTGGACTTGAACTGCGGAATACTACCGCGGTCGTTAGCACCACCTTCACCTGGAAGGAACGTGTTTTCCATCACATACGTACCCGCATGGCTCAGGGAGAACACACCACCCAACATGTCCCAGAAGTACCGGACTGTCCAGTCGAGACCATCCGTACGAACACCACCAGCGGTGTTTGAAAGGCGGTTCACAAGACCGATTGGCTGACCCGTAACAGGGTTCCGCGTAAAGCGGGCACATGCTGGATCAGCAAGCACTTGAGCACCAGCGTAGCAAGCATCGAAAATCGAGTCCGAAGCCGGACGTGAAATCAGATTTTCGATAGAAATCTGCCACCAGTCAATCGTTGCAGACAGGTTCGGCAGGAAGCCTGGGGTCAAGATAACACCAAGAGACATGGTATCTGCCGTTTCAGGTTCCAGTGCCGCATTGGACCCTGAAAGAACCTGGGTCTGACCAGCAAACTGAACAGAGGTGAATGGGTTAATCCCGTCCGCCAAGCAGTTTGGAATGACATCTGGGTCAGATTGTGATGCGCTACCTGCCGCACACGGATCTGAATAGAAGTCAAAGCTGGCTGTACCACCACCGAACAAGTTCACAATGGTAGGTGCCCGGAAAGCGGTGCCCTGGTTGAAGCGGAAGCGAATATCAGGAGTAACCTGATAGTTCACGCCAACTTTCCAAACCGTGTCATCGCCGAAGTTCGAGTAATCAAACCAACGACCCTGAAGGTTAACAGTCAGCTCTTCAGCCCACTGCATGCCTGACAGGACAGGAATGTTCAATTCGCCGAAGAATTCCGACACATCATAAGAGCCTTCGGTCGTGAAGACCTGGTTCGCAATGCTTTCACCAGATTCCGTAACGGAGTCAGGCTTATTGAAGCCTTGCTCTTCACGGAACTCGTAACCAGCTGCAAATGCCAGAGGACCGGCAGGCAGATCAACAATGTCACCCGAAACCGAAGCAAAGATATTGTTTGTTTCGAAGATCGAGTTCGACAAAGAGGTCTGACGGAAATAAGCAATTTCCGATTCTGCCCACGTTCCAGGGCTCAGTGGACTGATTGCATCATCTGATGTTGTCGTTGTGGAAGAACCACCTCCACCACCAACCAGTGCTGCGTCGCAAAGGCCAGATGGATCCGCTGCGCAAGCAACTGGATCAAAGATCCGAGACATGCGAGTTGGATTGTACACCGAGTCAACAATGACGTTGGAGTTCAACTTGGTCCAGAGATACGACAATTCCCAAGAGAAACGACCAAAAAGGTCATCGCCACGGAAACCTGCAACCGAACGCAGGATCGTTGCTTCAATGGTCGAAGTCCGAGGTCCAACGGTTGTCGTTGGACGAATGGCCAAGGAACCACCATTAAGACCAGCAGCAATCAGGAACGGGTTGTTCCCACTTACTGAAACGAAGCCCGGGTTACCATCAAGGTGGAAGTCAGACTCACGTTGGTTTGCCTGGAATTCCATGAATGCCGTAATCGAATCATTGATGTCATACGTTCCGTAGAATGCAGCACCAAAGATCTGAGAAGCACCCTGAAGATCCTGACGAAGGCCATAGTCATAACGAGTGATCTCGCCATTACCGCGACCGTTACCGCCAGCTTCCGGCGTTGCACGCTGGAATGATGGGCACTGTGTCAGGGCAGGCAAGAAGGCTGGGAAGCCAGCGCCGCCAATAACAGTGGTTTCATCACCACCCATGGCTTTTGGAATCGTACAGGTAATACCGGTCGTAGACCCACCTGCACTCAGCCCGAAGAACACACCACCTGGCGTGAAGAACGAGCCATTGTTGTAGCTGTTACCAAGAGATGAAAGTGTTGGGAGAGCCCAATCACGATCATGCTGCTTGACTTCATCACTAAAGCGATATTCCAAGCTGGCAACAATGTTACCGCGCTCAAAGTTACCGCCCATCGTCGCGGAAATGGTGACTTGCTCGCCATCGCCATACGTCGAAATACCGGCCAAAGACGAAATCGTCAGGCCGTCATATTCTTCCTTCAAGATGACGTTCACAACGCCCGACACAGCATCTGCGCCGTAAGCGGTGGAAGCACCATCACGAAGAATTTCTACCCGCTCAACCATTGCAGTTGGGATCAGTGAAAGGTCACCGGCCCGGTTTGCAAGGCTGTCGGCAAAATCTGCCATGCGACGGCCATTGACAAGAATCAGAACACGGTTTGCACCGAGGTTCCGAAGGTCAATTGAAGTCGCGCCACCACCGGAGAGGATCGAGGACTGGTTAAAACCGCCCGAACCTGCTGCCAATGTTTGCCGTAGCGATTCACCGAGGTTTGATAGCCCCGTGCTGCGAAGCTCTTCGCCTGAAACAATCGTTACAGGATTTTCAGATGCCACGTCGGAACGTGCAATCCGTGAACCTGTAATCACAAATGTCTCTTCATCATCGTCGTCTTGCGCCAAGGCTGGCACGGACCACGAAGACACGGCCACTGAAACTGCCCCCGCGAGCAACAGAGACCGCAGACTCATTGTCTGTAAATCTTTCGTCACCACTGTCTAAGTCCCCTAAGTTGGTCAACTCGTAATCGAAGCGATCAGTCGCTTCTTTGTTTAAGTCCAAGCAACCCTCCGTTAGGAAGGCAATTGTCGGAGCGCATCACGCCCGCTTCGTCCCAGAACACTCATCCGTCACTTACGAACGCAAGAGCCCCCTGCTTGAGACTTGCCTGGTCACCGTCAAAGCTACTTTTCTGGAGGGAAATCAGTCAAATTCAAAATGCTCCAGCACCCCTATGCGCGGCCTATTTGCAGCGGGGCGTGGCCCAAGTGTCACAGTTCACTGAACGGCTGAGGAGTTTGGCTCAGGAATCCGGTTTCATTAACGAAATCGCGCCCGACGAATACGCCGGGCGCGACCAATTTTCAGTCCTGATTGGGCCCTGACCGGGGTTGGTTGAGGGAGTTTTACCCCCTAATTGAACCACCGCATGATCTGATCCACGAAGCTTGGTTGCTCCGCTCGCTGGCTCTCATCAAGGCTTATAAAGCGGGTTCTGTGGATATTCACGGCGTTATCCTCCCAACCAATCACGTGGAGCCCGACAATACTGCGAGAAACACCGTAAATCGTTGGAATTAAAGGCATTTCGTCCATAATGATGGCTTCAGCGCGGGCCAGGGTCTCAGCTCGCTCTATAAGGTCAATTGTATTGGCGGCTTGGTCCAGAAGAGCGTCATATTCGGGGTTGTTGTAGTTGCCGTAATTCAGCAGACCAGAGTTGGAATTCAGCAGGAACAGGTAGTTTTCTGCATCCGGAAAGTCGGCAACCCAGCCTGCACCGCCGACCTGGAAGTTACCGCTTTGCAGGTCATCGTAGTGAGTTGCAGGCTCCGTATTGATCAGAGAAACGTCGGTGTAAATCTCTCCCCAGAAGCCTGCTGTGGCCACGGCAATACGGCGATTATCGATGGATTCGCGGTAGCGGAATTCAAATTGAAGAGGGTTATCCGGGCCATATCCGGCCTCCCGCATCAGCTCCCGGGCCCTGTCAATACGCTGCTGCATGGGCCAGTCCGCAAAGAAAGCCCGCGGAGGTGTGTAATTCGGGATCAATGGCGGAACCAGCGTATAGGCAGGCTCCTGGCCAATGCCCATGATCTGATAGGCGATAACGTCCCGGTTGATCGCCATGGCTAGCGCCTGACGGATGCGGATGTCGTCAAACGGCGGCGCCTGTACATTCACCGCGATATAGGAGGTGACAATATAGGGAGCGACACGCCGTTCCTCAGGCATATTCTCCAGCAGCCACTGGTTTTGCTGGATCGGGAAATCCGTATTCAGATCCAGCTCGCCTGCGCGAAACCGGCGCAAGGCCGAGGATGCATCGTCGGTAGGGTAGTAGTAGACTTCTTCGATCGAGACGTTGTCGGCATCAAAGAACCGCTCGTTCTTTACCACCCTGACGTGGTCATTGGGCACCCAATCCGCGAGCATGTAGGCTCCGTTGGAAACCATATTACCAGCCCGAGACCAGGTATCTCCATACCGCTCAACCACATGCTGAGGCACGGCGAAGGTTGTGTAATGGGTCAAGAGCTGGGGCAGATAGGGGGCAGGACGCTCCAGATGAATTTCCAGCGTATGGTCATCCAGGGCATAGACACCCAGGGTTTGGCCCTCTTCTGCAGTGCCTGCATTAATGGGCGCTGCATTCTTGATAAGATAGAGCAGCGAGGCGTATTCAGCGGCCATTTCAGGGTCGAGAATGCGGTTCAGCGCAAATTCGAAATCATGGGCGGTTACCGGCACGCCATCGGACCAGACCTCGTCTTCCCTCAGGGTAAAGGTATGAACCAGGCCGTCTTCGCTTGTTGTATGGGTCTCCGCCACACCCAGGATAGGCAGCCCCTGCTGGTCTTCGGTATAGAGGCCCAGGAACATGTCCCCGATGATATTGTTCTCCCACGTCCCAGCAGAACGATGAGGGTCAAGGCTGGAAGGTTCCGTCCCATTGCCCCGGTGCAGCGTGATCACGTTGCCAGCAGCAGGGTCGCTCTGGGCGGTCGCCCCTTTGTTCATGGCGCTATATCCAAAGATACCTGCCACCAAAAGGGCGCCGATCGCGCCAACGGTTAAAAGTCGAGATGCCATGATTTTCTCCCTGTAATCTTCTCGCGCCCCAGAGCAAATGCTCCATATCCCTGCGATGATGATGATTTGACAGCAGGCGGGTCAGCTCGGGCGGTATCTTCCACATCCTGACCCACGCGCCTAGAGCTAAAAAAGCTCGGGCACGGAACAAAACCCGTAAAGCGGCGCCCATCCCTACTTTTACGGGGCCCACTTTTACAGGGTTTGGAAGCCGTTGTCTCGGGGCCTGACGATGATGTGACCTAGTTAAACCAGCGCATGATGTTGTTCATGAAGCTTTCCTGGCTGGGCCGCAGGCTCTCGTCGATGCTGAGCCAGCGCGTGCGGTGTACATCCCCCGGATTGTCAATCCAGCCGATAACATGAACCCCCACAAGGTTTTTGCTGACCCCATAATAATTAGGGATCAAGGGTGAATCCGCCAGCATGATCTCTTCTGCATCCGCCAGCAACGCCCCGCGTGCACGCCGTTCCACCGTCATCATGGCCTGATTATAAAGATCAACAAATTCGCGATTGTCATAGCCGGAGGTGTTGAGCTCTCCATAGTCCGCATTGGTCAGCAACAAGAACTGGCCCGGGTCCGGGTAGCTGACCACCCAGCCTGCATCGGCAATCTGAAAATTGCCCGCGCGAAGGTCGGCATAGTGAACAGCAACTTCGGTGTTGTGCAGATCGACATCGAAATAGGCCTCTTCCCAGAAACCCGCCACGGCAACGGCAGCCCGGCGATTATCGATGGACTCGCGATATCGGTAGGTAAAGCTCAGCGGGTTTTCCGGGCCATATCCAACCGCCTGCATCAGCTCCCGCGCCCGTTCAATGCGCCGTTCCATGGTCCAGCTCGCATATTCCGGTGTTGGGGACACATAATCAGGCACGTAAGGCGGCACCAGCGTATAAGCAGGGGTCTGGCCTTGCCCCAGCACCCGTTCCGCCACGGTGTCGCGGTCTATAAGCATGGCCAGTGCTTGCCGGACACGCACATCGGCAAAGATCTCATCGGACAGATTAAGGATGACATAGCTGGTGGTATATAGCGGATGGACGCGGGTTTCTTGCGTCATGTTCTCCAGCAACCATTCATGTTGTTGAGAAGGAAACTCCGTATTCAAATCAAGCTCGCCAGCCCGGAACCGGCGCA
Organism: Alphaproteobacteria bacterium; assembly: GCA_021774965.1. GTDB lineage: Bacteria > Pseudomonadota > Alphaproteobacteria > JAJFIK01 > JAJFIK01 > JAJFIK01. The sequence goes on along the minus strand of JAJFIL010000182.1, from coordinate 607 downwards.
AGGCCGAGGATGCATCGTCCGTGGGATAAAAGATCACTTCTTCAATGGAGACATTGCTCGCGTCATAGAAATGCTCGTTCTTGACAATGGTGATGTGATCGTTGGGAACCCATTCGGTCAGCACAAATGGGCCATTGGTTACGATATTGGCAGGACGTCCCCATTGCTCGCCGTGCACTCTCTCCACATGGGGAGGGATCGGATAGGTGTAGTACGAGGCCACAATATCAGAAAAGAAGGGCTCGGGATGGGTGAGCTGGACCACAAAGGTCCGCTCATCAACAGCATTTACCCCCAACTGTTCGGGAGGCAGATCGCCTCTGATAATCGCAGAGACGTTAACCACCATGTCCAGCAGGGAGGCGAACTCGGCGGCTGTTTCGGGATTCACAAAACGGCGCCATGAATATTCAAAGTCATGGGCGGTCACCGGCGTGCCGTCAGACCATTTGTGCCCCTCGCGAATGGTAAACGTATGGGTCATACCATCCTCGCTCACCTCATGGGCTTCGGCGGCCCCTAAGATGACGGAGCCGTCTGCCGCGGCCGTATAAAGCCCGACGAACATGTCTCCAACAATACGGCTCTCCCAGGTGCCGGTCATTTT
>JAJFIL010000181.1 GCA_021774965.1 Alphaproteobacteria bacterium | reverse complement strand
TACAAACGCTCCGTCGAACGTTTCCTCGTCGGTCCAATCGTCGCAGCGCGCATCGATTTCCCTATATCGATCCGCATGCTCCTGCTGGAACCTTTCAAACGCGCGCTTGCTTTGCCAGTGATCCAGGGTGATGAACAAAAGCGCATCATCCGGGTCCTGATAAAGATCGGTGCGGATGTAACCCTCGCCGTTGGCAAAAGCGTCCGCCCAGGCCCCTTCGCCGCCATAGGCGTGCTTGAAGTCTTCCACGTGCTCGGGCTTTACCCGATACGTCCAGATCAGAACGAACATAAGACCCGCTCCTCATCTCACCGCCGACCCGCGTGAGCGCGTGTCCCTATCGGGCGCGCCGCAAGCTGGCAATATTAAAGTCACCTTCATCCAGGCCGGTCTGAAACTCAAAGGACGACCACGTCAGGGAGGTTGATTTACCCGTCAGGTGATTGACCATATTCAGCTCATGCGCCCGCCAGAATTGATCCAGGTACTGGCGATAATCCACAAAGGTTAGCGTTTTCAGAAGATCATTGCGACGGTTATAAAATTCCAGGGTGCGCGGCAGATAGTCCACGGTATCGGTCCATACAATCTGGCGCGTATAGCCGGAGTTTTCATAAAGCGGAATGCGCTCGGTTACGTGGCACGTCAACCCCTCGTCCGGTGCCGGGCAAGGTTCATCGCGCAGCCAATTGTAGCTGTATTTGCCAACTTCGGTGGATGAGAAATCCTCAAAGGCAAATTCTGAGCCCAAAAAGGGTCCAGATTTGTTGGAGGAGGAAATACGCCGCTCCCGCGCCAGGGCAGGCAGGAAGAGCCACTGATCGTCGTCATCCAAAAGATGCGCATGGGTCAGAAGGGCAGTACCTTCCACATCCCGCGGGCGATCAAAAATGATCATGCTCAAATCGCCATCATCAGGGTCTTGGTTTTCCAAAGTCCGTTGGCGCAATTCGCGTACACTTTCCTCGCCTTGGGTATTGCGCAGGATCATGCGCATCTCAGCGGAAGAATCGCCGAACCCTTGGTCGCGGTTCTCCCCTTCCATGGCGATGGCGAGACCGCGCTCTACGGGGTCATCGGGAAGCTCGATCTGGGCCCAGGCAGCATTGGCAAATAAGACGGGGCTGGCTATCAATACAGCAAAGGTGCTGGATTTAATCAGTTGGCGGATCATTATAGTCTTCCTCTTTAACTCAAGCCGACGCTTTGTCGGTTTTTACAGGCCCCCGCCTGTCCAAGAAAATCAAAAGCGCTGGCAACAACAAGAAGTCCAGCACCAGCGCAGTGGCGATTGTAGCTGCCACCATCAGGCCCATCATAGCGTTGATCTTGAAGTAACTGAACGCCAAGACCGAAAAGCCTGCCACCAACACAAAGGTCGAAACCCACAAGGCTACGCCCACGGTAGAGAAGGCATAGCGTACAGCGTCCTCCGGGCTGGCATTTTGTTCCAGCCGCGCACGTTGGTATTTGGATAAAAAGTGCACAGTTGCGTCCACAATAAGGCCCAAGGCCGTCGCCACCACAAATGAGGCCCAAAACCCGATTTCCGTGGCAAACAGGGCATAAATACCAAAGGCGACCAGAGGCGGCAGGATGTTAGGCACTAGAGAGATCACCCCCAGACGCACATTTCGCAAAGCAAGCATCAGGATCATCGAGATCAAGAGCAGGGCGACGCCCGTGCCGATACGCATCTGATCGAAATTGGATTTGCCAATATAGGCAAACATGATGAACTGCCCAGCAGGTTGTGCATGCATATAGGTAGGCAGGTTGCCTTCCATCCACGTCTCGGCCCGGGCTCTCAGGTCGGTGAAGACCTCCGTGGAAATATCGTCCAACGTCACGATCAGTCGCGTTGCGGATTTGTCCACATTGATCTGATCATTGAGATCCAGCCCGTAGGGCAATGAGAACTCATAAAGCAGAATGAACTGAGCTGCGGCTTCTCGGCTTTCCGGGATGGAGTAGTATGCCTCGTCATCCCCATGCATGGACCGGTTCACCCGCTTGACCACATCCGTAAAGCTGGCCACGTGAATAACCTCTGGCTGGGTGCGGTACCAATTGGCAAAGGCTTCTAGGTTTTCCAGATACTCTGGTTCTTGAATGCCGCCGCTGCCGTTGGCCTCAACCGAATAACTGGCCTGATAAATGCCGGTCAGGTTGTCGGCGGCAAAATCGCTGTCGACGCGAAATTCGATCCGCTCGTCGAAATACTCCACAAAGCGATCATTGAATTTCAGACTGGGCAAAAGGGAGGCAAACCCAACGGCACATGCAATCAGTATTAAGAACAAAGGTGTGCGGAAACGGATCACGAACTCCCCCAAACGCTCCATGGTCTGGGTTTGGCCTTCGACGGCAGCATTGGCGCGCACGGGCAGGATGGCCAAAAGTGCTGGCAGCAAGGTTATGGACAAGAGCCAAGCATAGATCGAGCCGATGGCCGCCAGGGTTCCCAAATCGCGGAAGGGTTGGGCGTCGGCAAAGTTCAAACTCATGAACCCGATGGCGGTGGTCAGCGAGGTCAGCAGAACCGGCGTCCAGTTGATCCGTATCGATTCTATCAATGCGGCTCTCTTGTCTTGGCCGTGGCGCATCCCCACCAGCATGGAGACCAGGATATGAATGGAGTCCGCCACCGCGACTGTGAGAATAACTGTGGGCGTGGAGGCAGAGGGAGGAGAGATGGGAATACCCAACCAGCCCGCTGTTCCCATGGCCGCGGCGGCAGAAAGAATAACCACAATCAGACTGCTGATTGTGCCAAAGACTGACCGGGTTAGCAGGTAAATGGTGATCGTCAGAATGACCAACATCAACGGCATCAGGGTCCCGAGGTCAGATTGGGCAGCCTCTGAAAATGCGTTGGACAGCAACACCGAACCCGTCAACGCAATGTGGACGTCCGGATAGCGTTCGCTGTAGCGGGCTTCAACGTCTCGTGCAAAAGCAGAGATATCTGCGACGGCATTTGCGTCCCCGGCAGGCATGGCAAGGGTAGCAACGATTGCCGTGGTGCGCCCATCTTCGGAGATAAGCCGAAGGTTCAATGCGGGCTCAGCCTGCGCTATGGTGAGTGTGTGGAGCGCGTCTTCTTCTGTGGCATTGGCGGGGTCTCCCACCAGATCACTGACTACAATGTCATCGTCGGTTGCGACCGTGTGCTGAAAGTTGGTGAGGGAATCCACGCGAGTGGTAAAGGGGGCCTGCCAGGCCTCTTCGGTAATCTCAGCAATCATTTGCAGCATGGCTGGCGAGGTGGCGGAGCCTTCGTCAGGCTGCAATACCCAAAGAACGGAATCCGGCGCGGAGTAAGTGCGCTGGATGCGTTCGAAATCCACCAGATTGGGATTCTGATCATCAAAGAAATATCGATAATCGGTGGTAAACTCGATAAACCGCCCACCACTGGCGATGAACAAGGCACCCCCAATGGTCAGCAGCACCACTAGAAACCGAAGCTTGATCAGCGCGCTTGAATAGCCGCGGATTGCTCGTCCAAATGCTGTACGCCCGACATTCCCCTCAGCCATGAGGAAATCCCCTTTACTCTCTAAAACTCTACCCGTTCAGGTTCTTCGCGACCGGAGGCCGCAGCGAATTCAAATAGTCAAAAAAAGCCGATGCACATTTTTCCAACATGGCCCAGTTGTTCATGGTTTTTGCCTGACTCAAGACGCCGTGGCGCACCGCCAGGATCATCATGGAAACCCCCTCAGGGTCGATGTCGACACGCACATTGCCCGCTGCCTGACCGCGGCGGAGCGCTTCTTCGATCACCTCTCGCCATTCCAGCGATCGAGCGGCCAGCATTTTCCGAAATCCTTCGTCCTTCACGCTCATTTCCTCGGTGAGGTTCACCAGAGGGCAGCCGTGTTTCATGCCAGCATCCATGGCACCGGAGGTGTGCATGAACCCAATGAGATTGATGAGGGTCGTCAGCGGGTCATCAGATTTGCGAAAGGGTTCCAGCCAAATCTCGCCCATATCCGTTTGAAGGAAATGGCCCATCGCTTCCAGGCCCAGGGCATGTTTGTCTTCGAAATGATGATAAAGGGCACCTTTGGTGGCGCCTGCCTTTTTCAGAATGTCGGATAGGGATGCGCCGTGAAATCCCTTCTCATAGATTTCGGCAGCGGCGGCGGCCATCAGACCCATCCGGGTCTTCTCGGCGCGTGGCAGGGCCGACCAATCTTGAGGTCTGGGAAAAACCATGTCTGCCGCGCTGAACCCTGAAGGGTGCTGGAAGCTGTATTCTGAAGAAGGTTGCAAGAATCTCACCCAATGAAGCACCAAACCGACCGTCCGGTATGTAATAACAGACCGCGCGGTATGTTGTCAATCCTGACGGAAGGGAGGCGACAGAAGGGAGGCAATGAGTGGGGAAAACAGTGGGGAGCTAGCAGTTTTATAAAAACGGGTTCGTCATGCCTTGACCTATGAGCACCCTCAGTGCCGCAGCGATGGATCGAGCATCGTCCAGGCCATCATGTTCCTGGCCATGCCATTCCGCACCCACGTGGGTGGCAAGCTTTCCTGAATTGACCCCGGCAAGTTTGAGCCCCGCCGCCAGCAGGTGCGGAATGATGTCGTGGCCTGCCTGAGGGGGCATTCTGCCTTCCAAGCCATGCAGGGCGATGTTTTCTGTGAGAATGGCCGTATCGTCCCCGTAGGACCAACAAGGCGCTCCCTGCGAGAACGCAAGGAACGCCCCATAACCTTCCTCGAATGAGATACCATCACGGGCGAGCTGCTGGTCGCTGATATGGGTCAGCCGGATAAAGTAATCCGACAGGATGGGGTTGCGCACCGGCTTGGTCAGGACCTCAAAGGCTCCGACCTCTTCCAGCGTTTCAGCGTCCAACTTTACGGCACCGATCTGAACAATCTCGCGATATTCGCCCGGCCCCGCCCAGTTGCGCGCCAGCGAGCCCTCCCAGGCAGTGAGCTCCAGATCAAAGATGGTAGCAAAAGGGACCAACGTAGAGCCCTCCAAATTGGGCGAATCGCCCACAAAATGGGCCCGAATCAGTCGAGTATGGCTTAGAAACGTAACTCGGTAATACCTTGTTAACCCGAGGCCCTGCACCGTTCCCCTTCGAGCCCCGCAAAGACATAAAGCCCGGTTAAGCGAAGACCCATGAGCACTTTTGACGCCCCAGAGCATTTTGACGCCAACACGCCCACATGGCGTGCGCGGGTGCGATTTGTGCGGGATCTGGCGCCCAGCGGCATGGGCGTCTTTATGGCTCCCCAGCGCTCCATGGCTTTGCGCTTGTCAGAACACCTCTATGGGCGCACGCCTCTGGTGCTGATTGCCGTTGCTATTGCCTGGGGCATCACTGCCTTGGCCCTCTGGCCTGTGGTCTCTGTGTGGGGGCTGATCCTGTGGTCCACGCTTGTTGCGGTAACCTGGGGCGGATTGGGCGCTCAATGGTGGCGGGCTCAGCGGCCCATGCTGCGTCCTGGTGCCTCCAGTTCCTGGCGTGATGTTCATGTCTCTAACCTGTGGTTTTTGTTTCTGGCTCTGGCCAGCGGCATTTTGCTCATCTTTCCGGACACCAGCCCCACCCATTTGCAGGCCTTGTGCCTTATTTTGGTCAGCACGGGCATCGTAGCGGGCATTCTTTCTTCCACGTCTGTTAAGGCCTTGGCAGCAGTTCTGGGCCCGAGCATCGGTATGGTTAGCGGTGTATTAATTCTCCGCGGGGCCCATGATCTGGCCGCCTCAGTGGCGCTGGCCGGGGGGCTTTCGGTCCTCTGCGGATTGGGCCTTTATCATTTGGCCGCCGACAAGGCTCGCCGCGACGTCGAAAGAGCCTGAAAAACCTCGTCCGTTAACCCTTGAAATATTGAATTTTCGGATGATTTGTCTCCTTGCACGGGAACTTAGTAAACGTGTAATCGATCTTCCGTATATTGGCTCATCCAAGGGGCCAAACATATTCCTGTTATGCCCGCAGCCGACATCACGAGGGCCAAGCCGCCCGCGTCATTTGAAGGAAGTTGACCATGGCAAACGCGCACGCAGTTTCGGACGATGAATCTATGATCCGATCCGCAGCAGAAGCCGGATTGAACGAGCACGAGCAAGCCTGCTTCAAGGCTTTGGCGGAATGCCTGGTTCTCAGGGCCACCTTTGATGACGTCAGAACCTTTCAAGGCGAGACGCTGAAGCCTGCGGCCTTGTCGTTTTATCGTTTTCTCAGTGAACGCGACGCCAGCACCACCAAGGTGCGGATATTCAATCCCTCGCCAGAGGACGATGGCTGGCAATCGCCGCGCACCATCATTCAGGTCGGCATTGATGATATGTCGTTCCTGGTGGATTCAGTTCTGGGCGAGCTGAATGACATGGATCTTCAAATCGAAGCCATCCTGCATCCGGTGTTGATGATCAAGCGCGATGAAAACGGACGCATGGTCCACATTCTCAACGCCACCGAAACCGACAAAATCCAGGGCAGAGAGGCAGAACTCGAAGAAGGCTTCCAGGCCGAATCGATCATGCACATCGAGATCGATCGTCAGGAGGATGCAGAAATCCTCATGTGGATCCGCCAACGCCTGGAACAGGTCCTCGCAGATGTGCGGGTCGTCACCGGTGATTGGCGGGAGATGGGGGGCCGGCTGGTCGAAACCATCGAGGACGTTCACCGTTTGCCACCAAAGAATGCGCAGACCTCCGACTTAGATGAAGTCGCAGAGTTTCTGGCCTGGCTGAAGGATAATCACTTCGCCTTCCTGGGCGCGCGCGATTATGAATTTGACGGTGATTTTGCCAACGGCGAACTAAAGCCGGTCTCCGGAACGGGTCTTGGTCTCTTGCGCGATCTTTCAACCCATGTGGTTCGGCGCGGCAGTGGCCCTTTGTCCATGTCGCCTATGCTGCGCTCGTTCCTGCAAAGCCCTGATCCGGTCATTGTCACCAAGGCCAATACCCGCAGCCGCGTTCACCGCCGGGTTTATATGGATTACATCGGCGTCAAGACCTATGACGAAAACGGTCTGGTCAATGGCGAGCGCCGTTTTGTCGGCCTGTTCACGGCGGCGGCCTATAACCACAGTGCCCACCGCATTCCCATGCTGGCCGAAAAAGTCGAGCGTGTTGTAGGGCGGGCCAATATCGCCCCTGACGGTCATGACAAGGCCGCGTTGTTCAATATTCTTGAGAACTATCCGCGGGATGAGCTGTTTCAGGTCAGCGAAGAAGAATTGCAGGAAATGACGCTGGGCATTCTGCGCCTGCAAAAACGCCCCCGGACGAAAGTCTTCCTGCGCTATGACCAGTTCGACCGTTATGTTTCGGCTTTGGTTTTTGTACCGCGGGATCGTTATTCGACAGAACTGCGCGCGCGCATAGCCGACATTCTGGTGCAAGCCTTTGACGGACGGCCTTCTGCTTTCTATCCCAACTTTACCGATGGTCCCCTTGCGCGGGTTCTCTTCATCATTGGGCGGAACAATGGTCAGCGGCCTGAAGTAAATGTCGAGGAGCTTGAGGCGCGGATCGCGGCAGCAACGCGAGATTGGACGGATGATCTGCGGGCAGCACTAACTGATCGCTGGGGAGATAAAACTGGGCGCCTGTTGGCTAAACGCTTTGTGCGCGCCTTTCCGGCGGGCTATCGGGAAAACTTTGCTGTGGCAACCGCCATAGAAGACATTGCCCAGATCGAAGGGCTGCCGGCAGCTCCTGATGTGGCCTTGCATCCTTATCGCAATCCTGAAGACCCTGACCATCGCCTGCGCATCAAAGTCTACCATTGGGACGAGCCTATTCCTCTAAGCGATGTGCTACCTGTGTTTGAAAACATGGGGCTCCGGGTGCTGGATGAAGCACCTTATGAGCTTCATTTTGCGGGTTCCGCAGGCTCTACAAAAAGCGGGCAGGACTGTGCGGGCCGCAAAATCTATGTCCATGATTTTTATACGGAGCACCAAGGTGGGCAGGATGTTGCGCTGGAGCATATTGGATCAAATTTTGAAACGGCGTTCCGGGCAGTCTGGTCCGGGGACGCAGAAAACGACGGCTTTAACCGTCTGGTGATTGAGCAAGGTCTGCCCTGGCGCGATGTGTTGATCTTGCGTGTGATCGCAAAATTCTGGCGTCAAACAGGGGCCGCTCTCAGCCAAGCGCTAATGGAGCGGACATTCTCGCAATATGGTGAGATCGCTCGCGATTTGATCAGCTTGTTCGATGCTCGCCTGCGGCCCTCTCATGAGACGATCTATGAAGTGCGCATCAAGCAGGAAGAAGAAATTTCCGCTCGTATCGCTGCCTCCCTTGATGATGTGGAAAGTCTTGATGCGGATCGTATTATCCGCCGCTTCCGCAATGTTATCCGATCTATCCTGCGGACGAATTTTTATCAGCTTGATAACAATGGTCAGTACAAGTCCAATACATCAATCAAGATCAATAGCCAGCGCGTACAAGAACTTCCTGCACCGAAGCCTTGGGTAGAAGTCTTTGTCTATTCTCCTCGGGTGGAAGGGGTTCACTTGCGCTTTGGCAAGGTCGCGCGCGGAGGCCTTCGCTGGTCAGATCGTGCAGAAGATTTCCGCACTGAAGTTCTGGGGCTTGTGAAAGCGCAAAAGGTCAAGAACTCCCTTATTGTGCCGGTGGGTTCAAAGGGCGGGTTCGTGCCCAAGCATCTGCCGGAACGGGGTAGCCGAGAAGAAATTCAGACCGAAGCTATATCCTGCTATCGGCTCTTCATCGCCAGCTTGCTGGACATCACGGATAACATAAAATCCGGCGCTGTTGTGCACCCCGAAGATGTTGTGCGTCATGATGAGGATGACCCCTACTTGGTGGTTGCTGCTGACAAAGGCACGGCGACATTCTCTGACATCGCAAATGAGATGGCGGAATCCTACGGGTACTGGCTGGGGGATGCGTTCGCGTCCGGCGGCAGTCAGGGGTATGATCACAAGAAAATGGGTATCACGGCGCGCGGCGCATGGGATGCCGTGCAACGCCATTTCCGCGAAATTGGTACAGATATTCAGACCACGCCATTTACGGCTATGGGTGTGGGAGACATGTCCGGGGATGTTTTTGGCAACGGCATGTTGTTGTCAGAAACAACTCAGGTCGTAGCGGCCTTTGATCATCGGGACATCTTCATTGATCCCGATCCAGATACTGCAACAAGCTATAAGGAGCGTCGTCGTCTCTTCGATATGCCGCGCTCAAGCTGGCAGGACTATAATACGTCCCTGATGTCAAAGGGTGGCGGCATATTCAGCCGCAGTCAGAAGTCCATCACTTTGACTGATGAGATGCGGCGCGTTCTTGGCACGGATGAAAAACGTTTATCCCCGAATGAGCTGATCCAGATCATTCTAAAGGCACCAACCGATCTTCTTTGGTTTGGCGGCATCGGCACTTATATCAAGTCGAAGGATGAATCCAACTTTGACGTGGGTGATCGCTCCAACGATGCGATCCGGATCGATGGCCGCGAAGTGCGCGCTAAGGTTATCGGCGAAGGTGCGAACCTGGGTTGTACGCAATTGGGCCGCATCGATTTTGCCCGTTCTGGCGGACGGATCAATACAGACTTCATCGACAATGTCTCCGGCGTGGACACGTCTGACCATGAGGTCAATATCAAGATCCTGCTCGACAGTGTGGTTGCCGACAATTCATTGAGCGTCGATGAGCGCAATTCAACATTGGCTAGCATGACTGATGAGGTAGGCGCCCTTGTTCTGCGCAATAACTATCGCCAATCTCTGGCTTTGACCATCGCAGAGAGCAGCGCGCGGGCAGATCTGGATTCCCATTCCCGCTTCATGCGTATTCTGGAACGCCGGGGTCAGCTTGATCGTAACGTGGAGTTTCTTCCTGACGAAGAAGCCATGCGCGAGATCAAGGATGCAGGGCAAGGCCTTCGCCGACCGGAGCTTTCAGTTCTGATTGCTTACTCCAAGAACACATTGTTTGAGGAATTGGTGGCCACCGATTTCCCGGACGAGGAATATCTTGAAAAAGATCTCCTGGCCTATTTCCCGGCAAAGCTTTCAGGCTCCTATGAGGACGCCATCAAGAAGCACCAGCTGCGACGCGAAATCATCGCCACGAAGGCTGCCAATGAGATCGTGAATATGGGCGGGCTGACGTTCCTTAATCGTATCAAGGAACATACGGGCGCTGATACGGCTTCTGTTGCGCGCGCCTTTATTGCGGCCCGGGAAATTTTTGATCTTGCGGCCTTGCGTCGCCGCATCAATGAACTTGATTTGCAAGTGCCTGCCAGCGAGCAAGTCTCAATGCAGGTGGATCTAGGAAACTTCCTGCGTCGCCAGGTTCTGTGGTTCCTGCGCTATCATGCGGAAAAGACCAGTATTTCTGATATGGTCGTCTCCTACCGCTCTCAGGTTCAGGAAATCTCTCTGCATACAGAGAATACGCTTGGCGATGTTGAGGGTGAATATCTGCGCAGCCGTATTCAGGCCCGTGTGGATCAAGGGGTGGATGTTGATCTGGCCCGGGACGTGTGCGTGCTGGACCCTCTCTCGTCGGCCTGCGATATCGTGGACATTGCCCAGGAATTCAGCTGGCCGGTCGAAGAGGCCGCGCGCGCCTATTCTGAAGTTGGTGCTCTTGTGGGTCTTCCGGGTTTGCGCGCTGGCGCAGCTCAGCTTTCCCTCAGCGAACATTTTGAGCGTCTGTCCATCAAACGGATGATTGAAGATCTGTTCCGCCAGCAACGCACGCTGACCCTTGGGGCCATCGGCCAGGCCGTAACCCAGAACGTTGAGAATAGAAACGGCTCAGACGCTGTTGATCTGTGGGCCCAAGCCTATGCAGATGCCGTGGATCGTACGACCCATCTTGTGCAGGAAATGGAAAGCCATGGTCCGATGACAGGGGCCAAGCTTGCCCTTGCCGTAAGCCAGGTGCGAGATCTCTCCCAAGGCATTGGCATGCCTCGGGGGTAGGTTCTTTATCTCTCACGCGAGGGCAAAGAATGCTCTGGCGTGAGCGAAAAACTAGTGCCGGAAGTGGCGCATGCCGGTCATGACCATGGCCAGGCCTGCTTCGTCCGCTGCAGCAATGACCTCGTCATCACGCATGGAGCCGCCGGGCTGGATCACCGCGGTGGCACCCGCTTCGGCAACGGTCAAAAGCCCATCGGCAAAGGGGAAGAACGCATCGGATGCGGCAGCAGAGCCCACCGTCAGGGGCTCTGAAAGCCCTGCGACTTCAGCAGCTTCAACAGCTTTTTGTGCGGCGATGCGGGCTGAATCTATCCGGCTCATCTGGCCTGCACCGATGCCTGCGGTGGCGCCATCTTTGACATAAACAATAGTGTTGGATTTCACGTGCTTGCCAATGCGGAAGGCCAGGAGAAGGTCCTTAAGCTCCTGCTCGGTGGGCGCCCGTTTTGTGACAACCTTCAAATCATCCAGGGTGACACGACCTGAATCGCGGGATTGCACTAACAATCCGCCCGCTACGGTCTTTGCTGTCCAGCCTTCATCTGCGGGATCAGGCAATGCGTCCGTAATCAGAAGACGGAGGTTTTTCTTGGCGGAGAATATCTCGCGCGCTTCGGCGTCAGCCCCCGGTGCAATGACAACCTCGGTGAAAACCTTTGTGATGGCTGCTGCTGTCGGCCCATCCAATGGCCGGTTTGCCGCAACGATGCCGCCAAAGGCACTGACGGAATCGCATCTGTGCGCAAGGGCATAAGCTTCTTCCAGGCTGTCGGCAGTGGCAACACCGCAAGGGTTTGCATGTTTGATAATGGCGATGGCTGCGGTTTCGGCAGGGTCAAACTCCGCAACCAGCTCGAATGCTGCATCCGTGTCGTTGAGATTATTGTAGCTGAGCTCCTTGCCCTGGATTTGCGTCGCGGTGGCCACGCTGGGGCGGGTGTCGCCAGTAAGATAGAGCGCGGCCTTCTGGTGAGGGTTCTCGCCATAACGAAGAGTTTGCTTCAGCTTCCCTCCAAATGTGCGGAAGGTAGGCGCATCTTCGCTGATCTCATCTGCAAACCAGTTGGAGATCGCTGCATCATAAGCTGCCGTCCGTGCGTAGGCTTTCTGAGCCAATGATCGACGGGTGGCATACGTGGTTGCGCCGTTGTTGGCAGACATTTCGTCCAGCACCCGGGCATAGTCTTCTGCTTCCACGACGACAGTTACCGCCGCGTGGTTCTTTGAGGCCGCACGGATCATGGCGGGTCCACCAATGTCGATGTTTTCAATGGCGGTGTCATAGTCCGCGCCGCCTGCAACAGTGCTCTCAAACGGATAAAGGTTCACCACCAGTAAGTCGATATTGCTGATGTCATGTTCCGCTTGTGCTGCCTCATGATCCGCATTGCCGCGCATGGCAAGCAATCCGCCGTGGACTTTTGGATGAAGGGTCTTGACCCGTCCGTCCATCATTTCGGGAAAGCCCGTGAAATCTGCGATCTCCATAACAGGCACGCCGGCTGCTGCGATGGCCTTGGCCGATCCTCCGGTGGACAGGATCTCCACGCCCTGGGCATGAAGGGACTTGGCTAGATCTTCGAGACCTGATTTGTCAGATACGGAGATAAGTGCGCGGCGTACCGGCATGAGCCCATCGGCCATGAGGATTTCCTATATGTTGGACCGTCTTGGTTTTTTGGAAGACGGTCAAGGTCGTGACCGCGACCCGGCGCTTGTGCGCCGCCCAGCGGAGCCGCACGCGTTTCGCGCGCTGGCGTGAGACAAGAATTGGCGTCTGGCTATCATGAAAGCTGCCCTTGTCAAAGAGGCAGAAGTGACACGCTAACTCGCAGGCGCATCTGACGTCCGGGCCAGGCGCTTGATGGCCCATTTCACAGACGGCTCTTCGGTCCGCACCAGGGAGGCAATGACGATCTGCTCGGACCGCCTAAAGCCGTCCCCCGCCCCCAGATAGGCGCTTGATTCCAGCGTAATGGCCCCGCCTGTTGCGCGGAACTGCCAACCATCTCCATTGGGTAGCAGCAGGATCACCCGGCCTCCGTCGCGAGCAAGAGAAGCGCGGACATCCGGGTGCAGGTGAAAGCGCACGGCAAAGGTCAGAGGCGGCTTATCTCTTCCGGGAACTTTCCAGCCTTGTGTGGGCAGCAGCGCATCCTCGCCGCGGATATCATCGCCTTCTGTATTGACGAAGACCTTGCGCTGATGTTTGAGGCCAAAGCGCCCCACATAGCCATCATGGGTTGCCTCGACAAAGCTGCCGTGGTCTTCGTCTGTGCGCTGAACATCAACCTCGCGGGGACTGTGGGTGACGCGCTGCCCCAAGATGCGGATCGCGGCCTTGCCGTGCAAAAAGCCGCAGGATGAAGCATCGCTGAGGGTCAGGGTGGAATGGGCGGCGGTGGAGCGGAAAGCTTCTTGCCACTCCGGCCCTCGCAGCTCCGTTGCCCCACAATTGGTGATCAGGCGACAGCGCCCGACACTCATTTCCATGGAAAGACTGCCCGCATGGGCCTTTTCGGAAAAGGCGCCATCGGGTGCTGTGCCCGCATCCATCAGGATAAGCGTGCGGCCTGCGGCTATGCGCTGATATCCTGCATGGCGCAGCTGGCGCAAGGGGCGGCCATCTGTGTCGTCGTGTTTTAAGATGGCATCCACAGCGCCGACCGGGCCTTCGGTGCCGCCGTTGAACAGGGCCAGCTTGCGGTCCCCATGACGAAAGAAACGCAAAGTCGGCATCATGCGATCAATGGCGTTCTGGATCATGTCGGGTACGGGTTTTTCCCGCACGATCAGCGCGTCTTTAAGCGAGATAAGATCTGCCAGTGCTTGAAGGCCAGCCTCGGGGGAGCGGGTGATATGGCCCCCATCGGCAAGGATCTGCTTGCGCACTTCTGCGTCCAACATCGCCAGGCCGCGCGAGAGGCGTCTTCCGGGGTGGGGCAGACACAGTGCAGAAAAGCACAAGCCTATGGCAGTCGTCAGTCTGTCCGGGCCATCGGGCACCCAATTGGCGGTGCGATGAAGGTGTTTTGCCTGCCGCGCAATCGAGACCAGCAATCGCGAACGCCAAATGAGGTCCGAGCCTTCAATGATCAGGCGCCCATTGGAAAACCACGAAATCAATCGCCGCGCAATTACATGAGGTCGCCACGCAAGCTCGTCCCAGCGGCCAAGGGAGGCCATCCAGGTGGTGATGAGCCAGCGCACATGGGGCGGGACCTCTTCATGCTCATCTGCTGCGGCACCCAAATCTCTCAGCCATGAAAAACCATTCAGTTCTTCTGCCCAGGTCGGATTGGGTGCTTTGGCATCCCACGGGGCAGCGCCGCCTGGCGCGCGCACGGTACCGCCGGGCAGGGTGAAGCTGCCTTCAAGAATGTGCAGCGCGTGTTCTTTGTCGCCGGGGATCAGATCAAGAGGGTAGTGCAACATGCGGTCCGGCATGGGACCTGTGAGGCTCAAGAGATCAGCAGCGGAGAGGGCGGTCTGGGCTTGGGCCGCGCGCACGGCATTGGCCAGGCTTGCGCCCGTTACCTCTGCCAGATTGCTTACCCCCAACGCCATTCTCACTATCACTTTCGTTCTGAATTTCAGTCTTGGCCGCGTACCGCCTTGATGTTGCCGGCGTAATGGTCCGGGCCGCCTTTGAAGGTGGCAGTGCCCGCGACCAGTACATTGGCACCCGCCGCGATCACCCGAGGGGCGGTGCCTGGATCAACGCCGCCGTCCACTTCCAGGTCAATATCGCGGCCAATGATGCGCCCTGAGGCATCGATCATCTTGCGTAAGGCTTCGATCTTGGACAGTTGGCTTTCAATGAACTTCTGCCCGCCAAAGCCCGGGTTCACGGTCATCACCAGGATCAGGTCAATATCGTCGATGACCTGTTCGATCATGGATATGGGGGAAGCAGGGTTCAGAGCCACGCCGGCCTTCTTGCCCAGGGATTTGATGTTCTGGATCGTGCGATGCAGGTGAGGCCCGGCCTCAGGGTGCACGGTCAGGATATCGGCCCCCGCTTCAGCAAAGCCTTCAAGGAAGCCATCAACCGGCGAGATCATCAGATGCACATCAAAGGGCAGGTCCGTGTGAGGGCGCAGGGCCTTCACCACGCCCGGTCCGATGGTCAGATTGGGCACGAAATGGCCGTCCATGACATCGATATGAACATAATCTGCCCCCGCAGCCGTAATGGCGCGGACTTCTTTGCCAAGATCGGCAAAGTCGGCGGACAGGATGGATGGAGCGATTCGAATCAGTTGAGGCATGCCTTAAGAAGTAACATCAGCCCAGGATTCAGCGCAATATCTATGGTTTTCGAAGTTGGTGCCCTACCAGGCCTGGGGTTGTTCCGGAGAGATATTTATTGCGAGTACACGCAAACCGGTAAAGACTGAATGCTCCCTGCCACTTCAAATGGCTGCAGGCAGGGGAAAGCCTTGAGGGAGGATTTCAATATGCAGAATCTTGACCGCCTGTTTGTGCTGACGGGCTTTATCTTTGTGTTGGTTGGCATGGCTCTGGGGCTCATGATGAGCGGGCGCCAGGACTTCACGCTTGGCGGGTTGCACGCTCATCTCAACCTGCTGGGCTTTGTATTCATGACACTGATTGGTTTGATCCACCACGCCTGGCCCAAAATACGGGAATCAGGCTTGGCGAAAGTGCACTATTTGCTGCACACGATCAGCGTCGCGGTGTCTATGTTTCTGCTCTACTTCGTGTTGTCGGACCCGGCAGTGTATGGGCCAAAGTTCGGCCCTTTCATGGATGCCAGCCTTGGTGCCACTTACCTGAGCGTGCTGTTGTTCGTCTATCTATTTTGGAGCAAGGCGAAGGACTAGTCGCGGCGTCTTAGGCGTGCCGCAAAAAATCCATCCATGCCGCCTTTGTCGCCAAGGTGGCATGGAAGGGTGCGCATATCGCCCTCCGCCGTTATGAACTCATCCTGCCCGCCAACGTCTGCTGCTGTAATCGCGGCTCGGGTGAAGGATTCGTTCCGTGCAAGGAAGGCCTCGATCTGGGCAGGTCCTTCTTCGGGCTGCAGAGAGCACACGCAATAGACCAGCGTGCCACCGGGGGCCGTCATCTTCGCGGCATTGTCCAAAAGGGCCGCTTGCACCTCGTTCAGCGATGTAATCTCTTCGGGTTTTTTGAGCCGCGCTACATCCGGGTGCCGCCGCAATGTGCCGGTAGCGCTGCACGGCGCATCCAACAATACGAAAGGCGCAGGCTCTTTTGGTTGCCATTTGCGGGCGTCGCCCTGGTTCAATTGCGCGGAAAGTTCTGTGCGCTTGAGGTTCTTGGACAGAAGCGCCAGACGTTTGGGCGCGCGGTCTACGGCGGTAACCTCTGCGCCCATGGCGGTCAGCTGCATGGTCTTGCCGCCCGGGGCCGCGCAAAGATCAATAACACGCTTGCCTTTTATATCCCCCAGCAATTGAGCGGGGAGGGCAGCAGCAGCATCCTGAACCCAGATCGCGCCGCTCTTAAAGCCCGGCAGATCCTCAATGCGCCCGCCGCTATCCCGGCGCAAGGATCCGGTTGGCAGAACTTCAGCTTCCAGCCCCTTTGCCCAATCATCGGGCGTACCCCGCGTGGATATATCAAGCGGGGGCTCACTGGTATGGGCCAGAGCGATGGCGCGGGCGGTGTCCTCGCCATAGGCCTCAACCCAGCTGTCCCATAGCCATTCCGGCGTGTTCAGCTTGGCGGCATCCAATGTTTCGGCGTCCGTTGTACCTTCTTCGGAGATGCGCCGCAGGATGGCGTTCACCAGGCCCTTGTAGTGATAGCCCTTCTCGATGTTTTCCGTGAGCGCCACCGCAGTAGAGACCGTGGCATGAGAGGCGGTGCCGATGAACACCAGCTCCGCAATGGCGCAGCGGAGGATCGTACGAATACCGTGAGCCGTGCTGGGCAGAGGCCGCTGGAGGCGCGCCTCTAACAAAGCATCGATCTGACCCAACCGGCGCAAGGTGGTCGCCGCAATGGCGCGGGCAAAGGCGCGGTCGCGGGGCTCCAGCCGTTTCAGGGGGCCCCGTTCCATGGACCAGGCAAGGCGTTCGTCCAGCGAGGTCTTGGTGATCAACACCGCTTCCACAAGATCAGCGGCTGCCTGACGCGCGCCGCCGCCGCGGACGGTAGATTTTCGATTGTCACTCAAGCCCAAGGCCCTTTGTCTTGTGATTGCCCGTATTCTCCGGCCATTTGTTGCAGGCGGACAATGCGGTCTTCCGTATTCGGATGAGTTGAAAATAAGCTATCCATGGCGTGGGCATGAAGGGGGTTGATGATGAACATATGCGCGGTGGCGGGATTACGCTCTGCTGCGTCATTGTCGATGGCTTGTGCCCCGTCGCTGATCTTGCCCAGCGCGCTGGCCAGCCACAAAGGATGCCCGGAGATCTCAGCCCCCAAGCGGTCGGCGGAATATTCCCGCGTGCGGCTGATGGCCATTTGCACCAGGGCTGCTGCCAAAGGCGCAAAAATCATCAGAGCGATAAGCCCGAAAATTCCCATGGCATTGTTGCGATGACCACCGAAGAAAAAGGCAAAGTTCGCCAACATGGCAATGGCCCCTGCAAGGGTGGCCGTGATGGTCATGGTAAGGGTATCGCGGTTTTTCACGTGGGCCAGCTCATGCGCCATCACGCCGGCAACTTCCTGCGGGCTCAGCATTTTGAGCAGTCCTGTGGTTGCGGCAACAGCTGCATTTTCAGGGTTGCGCCCGGTGGCGAAGGCATTGGGCTGAGGGTTTTCGATCAGATAGACTTTCGGCATGGGCAGGTTTGCATTCTGCGCCAGCTGCCGAACGGTGCGATAATATTCCCGTGCCGTGGCCTCATCCACCTCGCGCGCGCCATACATGGCCAGCACCATCTGGTCGGACTTCCAATAGGCAAATCCGTTCATGACCGTCGCAATCGTGAACGCGATGCCAAGCCCGGCCACGCCGCCGATTAAAAAGCCAATGCCGACGAAAAGCGCGGTCATAGCGGCCATCAAGGCGGCAGTGCGGATCATGTTCATGGGCGGGTTCCTTTCAACGGCCACAAAGCCGTCTCATATGTGGGTGTTCTGCCGTCTTTTGGGAAGGATATGCAAGAGGAATTGACTCTGGCATGTAGTTGGGTCTGCCGCACCAGATCGTGCTGGCACAGGAAAACCTCTATAGAGCAGGGCGAATCTGGGTTAAAATTAGCTAGATACCTTGACTTTTCATGAGCATGGCAGTAAAGACGCGTCTTCTGTCGCTTTCGAATTCGCGTCTTTACTGCCATGCTCGGAGATTTCAGAATGTTCCATTACAATCTGTACAAAGATAGTCTGTATACGGACTAAAAAACGTCGGCGATTTTGGTGTTGGTTTGGCATGTTCATGCTCCGTCGAATGGAAGTTGCGTTTGACACTCTGATTTGGGGGCCGTTTATCACAGCAGTATACGCTATTTTCTTATATTTATCAATTAGTTATGTTGCATTTGACGATGCTCAAGACGTTTGGTTTGACCCGCCGGCGCAGTCGATTGACTCTCAGGCCAATTGCGCCCAAATAACGGCTATGAGCGATGATAGATCAAATGAACCCCGGCCCAAGAATCTAACCCCCGCCGCCAAGCGTGCCCTGGCCGAGGCCGAGGCTCGCCGCGCGGCGCTAGACGAGGCTGTCGCTGCCCTGCCTGCCGAGAAAGGTGGACGCAAAAAGGGTCTTGAACCCACCCGCTATGGCGACTGGGAAAAAGGCGGTGTGGCGTCAGATTTCTAGAGAGAACTCCGTCGTTCCGGGGCGAGCGCTTGCGATCGAACCCGGAACCTCGAGATTCCGGGTTCCGCACTTCGTTTGGCCCCGGAATGACGGAACCAGAAACTAAACCTTCTCTCTGTGCGCGATTAGTTCTTCCACCACTGCCGGATCTGCCAGAGTGGAGGTATCCCCCAGATTTGAGAAATCGTTCTCCGCGATCTTGCGCAGGATACGTCGCATGATCTTGCCCGATCGGGTCTTGGGCAGACCCGGCGCGTTCTGGATTACGTCCGGTGAGGCGATGGGGCCGATTTCCTTGCGCACGTGGGCGACAAGCTCTTTACGCAGATCATCGGTGAACTCTTCCCCCGCCATCGGTGTCACATAGGCATAAATGCCCGCGCCCTTGATCTCGTGAGGGAAGCCTACCACAGCGGCTTCGGCGACTTTTTCATGAGCCACCAGAGCGCTTTCCACTTCGGCGGTGCCAATGCGGTGGCCGGAGACATTGATCACATCGTCAACGCGACCTGTGATCCAGTAATAGCCGTCTTCATCGCGCCGACATCCGTCCCCTGCAAAGTACCGTCCGGGGTAGGTGGTGAAATAGGTCTCAACAAAGCGCTCGTGGTTGCCATAAAGCGTGCGCATCTGACCCGGCCAGGAGCCGTCGAGCACGAGATTGCCCGATGTGGCCCCTTCCAATGTATTGCCTTGCTCATCCACCAAGGCAGGTCGAACCCCGAAGAACGGCTTTGAGGCCGAGCCGGGTTTAAGCGCGGTCGCACCGGGAAGCGGTGTGATCATGATGCCGCCAGTTTCTGTCTGCCACCAGGTGTCAACAATCGGGCAGCGTTTGTCACCCACCACGTCATAATACCAGCCCCAGGCCTCTGGGTTGATCGGCTCGCCCACCGAACCCAAAAGGCGCAAGGAGCTGCGATCTGTGGATTTCACTGGCTCATCCCCATCCCGCATCAGGGCACGGATTGCGGTGGGGGCGGTGTAGAAGGTGTTGACCTTGTGTTTTTCCACTACCTGCCAGAAACGGGAGATATCCGGGTAGTTGGGCACCCCTTCAAACATCAAGGTAATGGCGCCATTGGCCAATGGTCCGTATACGATGTAACTGTGGCCCGTAACCCAGCCCACGTCCGCTGTGCACCAGTAAACGTCCCCTGGCTTGTAATCAAAGACATATTGGTGGGTCAGCGAGGCATAGACCATATAGCCGCCAGTGGTGTGCAAAACGCCTTTGGGTTTGCCGGTGGAACCCGACGTGTACAGAATAAAAAGCGGATCTTCCGCGCTCATCTCCTCAGGCTCGCACGTTGCGGGCACATCCTTGATGGCTTCGTGATACCAAATGTCTCGACCCTCAACCATGTCGATGTTGCCGCCGGTGCGCTTGATCACCAGCACATGTTCCACGTCGGGGCATTTCTTCAATGCTTCATCGGTGTTGGCTTTCAGCGGGATAGGCTTGCCGCCGCGCACGCCTTCATCGGCTGTGATTACAAAGGTGGATTTGCAATCGATGATGCGCCCGGACAGGCTCTCCGGAGAGAACCCGCCAAAGACAACGGAATGAACCGCTCCGATGCGTGCACAGGCCAGCATGGCGTAGGCGGCTTCAGGGATCATGGGCATGTAGATGGTGACCCGATCTCCCTTGCTCACTCCATTGGCTTTCATCACATTGGCCATGCGGCAAACATCGTCGTGCACTTGCTGGTAGGTGATGTTTTTTGAATCTTCCGGGTTGTCCCCTTCCCAGATGATGGCGGTATCGTTGGCTTTGTCTGCGAGATGTCTGTCGATGCAGTTCGCGCAAGCGTTCAGGGTGCCGTCTTCGTACCAGCGGATGTGCAGGTTTTCGATATCGAACGAGACATCCTGGATCTTGGAATAAGGCTTGATCCAGTCAATGCGCTTGCCTTGCTCGCGCCAGAAGCCTTCGGGGTCTTCCACAGAGCGCTTGTAAAGCTCGTCATAGGTGGCGCTGTCGATATAGGCGTTGGCGGCCCAGTCGGCGGGCACATCAATTAGGGCGTCTTCGGGATGGCTGGTCATAAACAAATCTCCAGAGCGGGGATGGATTTTCTCCATCCTAGCAGGTCTTGGCGGACGGGCAAAAGCCTTGTCGAAGCGGCGCGCCCGGTCTAAGCCACTATCCTTGGAACTTGACAGCAAGTAGAGGGCCGCATCATGCAATTGCATCAATCCACATGGGCTGAGATCGACGACTATCTCAAGCAAAGCAAAGGCATCATTGTGCCCATCGGCTCTACCGAACAGCACGGCCCCAATGGGCTTTTGGGCACCGACGCCCTGTGCCCGGAAATCATCGCCAAACACGCAGGGGATGCCTCAGGTATTCTGGTGGGGCCAACCTTCAACGTGGGCATCGCCCAGCATCACATGGGCTTTTCCGGCACCATCACCTTGCGCCCTTCAACCATGATCGCTGCCATGTATGACTGGGTCGCCAGCCTTCGCAAACACGGGTTTGAACATATCTATTGGTTCAATGGCCACGGCGGAAACACTGCCACCATCAATGCGGCTTTCGCAGAGATCTATGCTGAGGGCTCGCTGGATACCCAAGGCACCAACAGCCCGCCGCTGAAGCTGCAACTGCGCAATTGGTGGGAGCTTTCGGGCATCATCAAACTGTGCGAGAAAATGTACCCCGAAGGGCATGGCAGTCACGCCACCCCATCGGAAGTGGCCGTGACATATTACGGCTATCCTGATGCGGTCAAAGATGTAGAGATGTCACCCAAGATCGCCCCCAACGGCCCCATCCATGACGCAGCAGACTATCGCCGGCGTTTTCCTGACGGGCGCATTGGCTCTAACCCCGCTCAAGCCAACGGCGAGGACGGCAAGATCATCGTGGAAGCATGCTCCAAGGGCCTCATTGAAGATTTCGGGAAGTTTGTGGCGGGGTAGTTTCAATCGTCATTCCGGAATTTGCGGACGCAAATATCCGGAATCTCTGGGTCTCAGCATCTAGGTCGAGATTCCTGTGTCTTGGATCTGTGTCATATTGGGGTTGGGTGGGAGGCCGTTAGATTCCAGGTCCTTATGAGACCGTATTCCGGCACGGACCCCCACCCAGTACATCGTACCCAACCTGAACAGTTGCACGGGACATT
>JAJFIL010000019.1 GCA_021774965.1 Alphaproteobacteria bacterium | reverse complement strand
CCAGCGATAATCTGCCACCCCCACCCCTCACTTCGTTCGGACCTCCCCCATCCACAAGGGGGAGGTAATTATTGGTGTACTCATGCGGATTTCGTCCCTTCCCCCCAGCGTGGGGGACGGTCCGGATGGGGGGGGGTGCCGGAGGCATTTGGAGTTTCCCGGGAACCATTGGAATCTAAACCGGACAGTAGTGGATCAAGTCCCGGAATGACCAGTTTCTTAGTTCTGAGGGAGCGCCCCTAAAACAGGCCCAGCGTTGAGGAGCCGCCGCCACTGTTCAGGCGTTCGAGGCCAGCGGTGTAGTTCGCCAGTTGCTTGGTCAGATAAGCCGGAGGTGGGCCATTAGCGCCGCCCTGCCCGTTCAACAATTCGTCCAGTGCAGGATCGCGGGTAAGGTCATTGAACGCTTTGCGCAAAGTGCTCATGACATCTTGCAAGGTTTTGGCAGCGATCGCGGCATCATCTTTGGTCAGCAATGATAAAGTGTGAGGCAGACCCAGGCCATAGAACGGCAACAGCTCGTTGCCATTCGCATCCACGTTTTCTGTGTCCAGCAGGCTACCATCGTTATAGACAGTGCCCGGCTCCAGACCCAACCCGCGCAATGCATCCAACTCCCCTGTCCCGGGGATAAGATCGATACGCACGCCCTTGTCGCCTTCAATGCGCAAGGTGTCGCCATTGGTCGTGCGTCGTGCCCGCGCAGTACCATCCAACAAAAGCACGTTTTGAACCTTGAAGGCTACGGCGCGCAATGTGTCGCCTGCTTCGATGCTGATCTTTCGGGCCAGACCGCCGTCTACGGAGATTTCAAAATATTGCCCGGCGCGCACAGAGGTCGCCGCCGTCACCGTGCGGGAAGGGGAAAAATCCATCTCACCCACAGGAATGCCCAACACGTCGAGCACGGAGCTTCCGCTCAAGTCCACTTCGATGCCGCGGGCGGACGCAAAGCCGTCCCGGCCACTGTACTGATGCGTCCATTGCACAGTGCCGTCGGCGGCAAGTTTTGCGGCAAACCCGTCCACGCTGCCGGAGAGAGTTTCCCCATTGAGATTACCAAGAGTGTCGCCTGCGATATAGAGATCGCCCCCCGCCACCTTGATGTCATAGATGCGGTCTGTGTTGGCCGTGCCAATATACGTATTGCGCACGGCACTGGCACTGGCACCGGCGTCATTGATCTGGAAGACAAAGCCATCCTGCGCGCCGCTAAGCGCACCGTTTATTGTGGCCGTGCCGCCTGCATCCAGCGCCGCATTGGTGGTCGAACCCACCGCATAGACATTGGTGCCATCCACCGCAATGGCGTTTAGGTGCCCGGCGGTCAGATCGCCCAGGTCCACTTCCCACAGGGCCGCAGACACACCGTCCGCCGCGTCAAATTTGCGGACCACGGCGTTGGTGCCTTCCTCGCTGCCCACGACCAGGTTACCGTCGCTGGCTAGGGCAAGGGAGGTAACTTTCTCGTCTGCTGCTGTTCCGAACTGCCTGTTATAAACAAGAGTGCCCGCGCTATCGAGCTTGGTGATATACCCATCCGTGCCGCCGCCGTAAGTCAGCCCGGCGGCCATGGCGCTTCGGGTCTCCCCGCCCACATAGATGGAGCCATCCGCAGCCACGGTCAGCGCCATGGCACTATCATCCGCAGACGGAGCTACCTGCCGGGTGAAAACCTCTTGGCCATCATGATCATATTTGGTCACGAAACTGTCTGTACCCCCCCCGCGTGAGCTGGTGGATAGTTCCCCGGTTACCGAACCTGCAATGATCACATTGTTATTGCTGTCCACCTCAACGGCAAACCCCGAAGCCGTATCAGAGGCGCCCAACATACGCTGCCAGATCAGGTTGCCCGCGCTGTCGAATTTCGTAAGGAAGACGTCTTGTTCTGTCCCCACATTGTAGTTGCCCATATCACCGGTGGATGAGCCCACAACGAATGTATTGCCGTTGCTGTCCATGGCAGAGCCCAAAGCCTGGGCCGTGCCTGTGCCCTCGGGGGCAATGCGGCTGCCACCTTCCAAAACAGGATCAGCCCCTTCAATGCCGGACAGCTTGAAGATTTGTCCACCTTCTTCTTCGCGGGCACCGGAGATACCGGAGATATAAACCGCGCCCGTGGCGGCAGCAGAACTGAAGCTCAGCGCCTCTGTGGAAATGCCGTCGATCTTCAGGCCATAGCCGATAGTGGGGTCGCGATCGGCAGCCAGTGTGTCGCCATCATCCACGGTGGGCTGAATTTCAATTTTCTCCCGCACGAACCGCGTAGCCATGCCCGCTGCTTGAAGCTGGGTATTGACGTAGTCCGATATGGCGTTGAGGTGCAGATCGCCGGTGATGTTGTTCAGATCAATGACAACGTCCGTTGCCACACCGCCTTTGGTGACCGAGATCGTGAAAACCTCAGTGCCCGTCAACCCGGCAAGAGGGTCAGCCGGGGCGGTGTTATGAATGATGCCAGTGGAATATTCATCCGTGGGGCGCGCGATGCCAATGTCCGCATCCACCCTGTCTGATTGGGAACCTGCGGCGACGATGAAATCGGTTGGCGTAAAGCCATTGAGGAAATCAAAGACCTGGCCTAGGCCATCCTGGAATTCCCGGTTCAGGCTGTTCAGGCGTAGTTCACTGGTCGCTTTGTCGCCTGCGCTTGAGGCAATGGCCGACAGAAGGTTGATGCCTTTGTAAACGGCAAAGAGTGAGCGGTAATCCACATTCACGTCCTTGCCGCCAAGGGTCGCATCTTTCAAATTCACAAAGTTTGTGGTGGCCAGCGCTTTGCGCAGGCGCTCATCCACATCCAGTTGCGTTTTGGAGGCATCCCACGGCGGGATAATATCGCTATCAAGATTGGCGTTCAGTGCAGTGGGTGATGTGGCGGTTGAGGAATTCACCAACGAAGTCAGGTTTTTTGACTGGTAGTAGGCCGACAACAACGAGTTGTCGAACTGCACAATGCTCAATCCTGTTTGGGCTCCACCGCCTAAGCTAAACACGCCTGCACTCCATGACCTGACGAGCCCGCAAAAGCGCAGGCGTCAATGCCCACAGAATGGCCGAAATCCAGTGAATAGCGTCTTAAGAGAATTGATTAATATTCATTGCCGTTCCGTTAAGGCCCTGAGCCGAACTGATGCTGGAGTCTTGGATTTTAAGCGGGGTTTAACCAAAACCACGCCACACTGACGGCCTTCGATTTATGAGGGAAAAACCATGGCCGCGCTCCGCAATACAAGCCAGAAATCACAGCGTAAATCCGATCCGCTCCACAAGGGCCATGCCCTGATTGCGGCGGGACGTATTTCCGAGGCTTTGAGCTCGTTCGAAGCAGCCCTTGAGGCCGATCCCGACAGCACCCCTGCCCTTGCAGGTCTGGGCGTTGCGGCCCAGCGGCTTGGCATGGTTGAGGCGGCCACGGATTTCTTCGCCCGCGCACTGATGCTGGACACAGATGCCATTGAGGCCCGTGCCGGCCTTGCTTCGGCCTATCGGGCAGCAGACAAACATGATCAAGACATCGAGGTTTTAAAGGAAGGCATTGATCGCAATCCTTCCGCAGCACCCCTCTGGCTTTCCCTGGGCAATACGGTGCGCGAGCAGAACGACTTTGAGAAGGCGGAGACTTTCTATCGCGAGGCGGTAAACCTTAAACCCCGATATGGGGCCGCTTTGGGCAATCTGGCGGATCTTCTTTTCGATAAGGGCGACCGCGAAGTTGCCATGGAACATTACGACCGGGCCGTGCAGTGCTCGCCCAAGAACGCTCAACTGCGCCTGAACCGGGCGGTGGCGGCTCTCTCTCTGGGGGACACGTCCAAAGGTTGGCGCGAATATGAGTGGCGCTTCCGCGCCATGGAAAGTCCCTTGCGCTATCACCACGGACTGCGCCCCTGGGACGGCAAGGAAATGCCGGACCGCACCTTGCTCATCACCGCCGAACAAGGCGTGGGCGATCAGATCATGTTTGCGTCCTGCATCAAGAAAGCTGCTGAGCTCTTCAAAGGCAAGATCATCATCGAATGCGAGGCCCGTCTGGTGCCGCTATTCGCCCGCTCCTTTCCGGATGCCACTGTCCATGAGCAATACCTCATCGAGCAAGACGGCACCCGCCATGCGAAATATCATTGGCTGGAGGGCGTTGGTGGCGCGCATCGATCCATTCATCTGGCAAGCCTGCCAAAACTTCTTCGCGTTGATGGCAACTGGGCCCCTGAGAGCCCGAACTATCTCGGTACGGACGAAACTGAGGTCAAGGCCTGGGAGAAATGGCTGAGCACACTTGGGGAAGGTCCCAAGACCGGCCTTTGCTGGCGCAGCGGCAACACCGCAGGCGTTCGCGGGGTGCAATACGCACCGCTGGAAGCCTGGGCCAGCTTTGCCAAACAACTGCCCGGTGAATTGATCTGCACTCAATATGACGCCAGCGCAGGTGAAGTGGCGGAACTGTCCGATCTTATTGGGCGTACTGTGCACCTGCCGCCGAAACTGGATCAGAAACAAGAAATCGATCGTTCCTGCGCTTTGTTTGCAGCTCTCGATCAAGTAGTCAGTGCACCAACTGCTGTGGCCGCCCAATCAGCTGCCGTGGGCACCAAGACCGTGAAAGTCCTCTATACCAGAGGCTGGACCTCTATGGATCAGGAGTTCGAACCCTTCCAGCCCGCCTGTAAACTGGCCTCCGGCAATGGCAACGGCGATTGGACTGCAGTGTTTGATGCTGCGAAAGCGGCATTGGCGAAGTAGTAAACCGCCATGCCCGGTTCAAACTCAGGACCCTTGATATATTCCATTCCCTCTGCTTGACATCACCCGGCTTGACCGGGTGATCCATCGTGCAGCAGGCATGGACACCCCGGCTAAACCGGGGTGCGTCAGAAAAGTAGAAGATGGAGACCTAAGCCGCGGCTTTACAGCGGGCCGTAATCAGCCCTGCAATACGCGCAGCGACGCGGGCCGCACCCTTGCCGTCCACCAGGTTTGTGGCTTTTGCGCCTTGTGCAGCCAGCGCATCAGGATCGCTGAGAAGGGCCTGGACCTGATCGGACAGAGACTTGGTCCAGTTTGCCTCATCCACAAGGATACCCTGACCGATATTGGCCTCGGTAAAGGCGCTTGCTGACCGGGCATGATCCTCATCCAGACAGAGCGAGACGTTGGGAACGCCTGCGGCGGCGGCTTCATAGGCTGTAACACCAAACGACAAAATTGCCAGATCTGAATTCGCCAAAGCACCCGCCAGCGACGGGGGCTCGCGCAATACTTCTGCCTTGGGGTCAAGACGGTAAACCGCCTCTTCCACCAGATCAGGACGCTCGAGCGCCGGACCAATGACGGTGGTAAGCTGGAACGGTGTCTGTGTCCGGTCCAATCTCATCAGGGCACGGACGACAGGTACGGTCAGCGCGCGAGGGTCAGCGCCCCCCATGCTGACCAGAACCCGAGGGGTATCTGTCTTCGGTGTATGCGCATGAGGCTCTTCAGCCAGCATGACAACATCCCAGCCAGTGACCAAGTCGCCGGTAAAACCATTCCATTCCAATTCCCGCACCTGAGGCACAGGCGGGTAGATCGCAAGGTCTGCTTCGAAGCGACGATCCGAGCCATCATCGATGACACATACCGGAGCCAGCTCCCGAAGCCGGGCCACCGATTGCCGCGACATGCGGGTGCGAATGTCCAAAACCAGGGTCGATGCCCGGTGGGCGGTAATCAGATCGCTGATCCAGTCCGCCTCATGTTCGCTTTGGGGGCGGACATCAAAGGGAAAGCCCGATGCCTTGATCCGCGCTTGGGCATCAGGATTGCCCGCAATGGCAAAACGCACACCGAGGCCTTCTGAATCGCGCAGCACTTTGGCCAGCGCAAGACAGCGCGTTAAGTGACCGAACCCGATTTGCGGCCCCGCATCCAGACGCATGATCACCAGACCACTGGTGGAGGTGGTGCGCTTTTGCTTTACGTTATTGTTGATATCCAAAAGACCCGGCTCCCGCTTGAGCAGTTCTACAACATCGGACAGCTCTGCATCACCAGGCTCTGCACCCAGGCGGTCATAGAGGGTTTCGATGAACTTGATATCGTCCGGCGTATCTACTGAGGTACGTGCACCGGAGAACTGATAGGCCGGGTCCACGTCAATCTTGTGAATATGGATGCCGTTCTGATTGTCCTTGAAGTAGCCTGTTACATGTTCGCGAGCGACCGGATCATTCCCCGCATCTCTGACCAGGGTTTCCAGCGCCTTGCGGGAAAATGGATCGATGCCATCGTGGATACACTCCACCCCATCTTTCAGCATGATGAAGTCGGAGCCGCTTTGCTCCATCGCATCCACCAGTTGATCGATGAATTTGGGGTCCACCAGAGGCGCATCCCCAACAATGCGCACAATAATGTCTGGGTTCAGGGCATTTGCCGAAAGCCGATAACGTTCCAACACATCGTCTTCCGGGCCCCGCACCACTTTGACGCCTTCACGCAAAGCATATTGTGCCACCGCATCATCTTCAGGAGAATCCGAAGTTGCCACCGCGATATCATCCAGGCGGGTGGCCTTTTTCAGGCGATGAAGGATGTGCCAAAGAAGGGGGCGTCCTGCGATAGGTTGCAGCACCTTGCCCGGCAGCCGGGTCGAGCCCATGCGCGCCTGAACAACAGCTGCGACACGCATTACGCGGCCTTCCAGGATTTGCGAATATGACAGAGGGGGCGCAGTCCGTCGATAGGGTCTGCGCGCCAGTCTCTTTCCGGCATCTCTGCGATGGTGGGCTTTTTCTCACCCGTGCCATCGGAGACAGGGTCAGTATCCACCGCATCCCAACGTCTCAAGCGTCCGATAACCATGGCGATTTCATCAGGCAACCAGCAATGCCCACCACTGTATTCGTCACCCTTGCCATCAAGATCCAAATGAAACTCAACGGTTGATGCGCCCCAGCGCGTAACCGCGCGATGAATGACATCGGCGTTGGCCGTATGATCGCTCCACCCTGCTTCGCAGCCTGCAATCTTGCGCAAGGTCTCAATGGCCCGCAAGTTTGCCTGAGACGGCGGTGTTGGATAATCGGAGACGCAATGCATCAAGGTAATATCCAGAGCCCCTGCCCGGCGCAAGGTATCGGTGGCATGCTGAACTTCGGAAACAGTGGCCATGCCAGTAGATAGAATAACAGGCTTGCCGGTTTCCGCGACCGCGCTTAGCAGATCGTCCCACAACAGCTCATACGAGGCGATTTTGTAGAAGGAGACATAGGACCTCAGTTCCGCAACCGCTTCGAGATCAAATGGCGTGCAACCAAAGGCGATGTGCTTGACCGCGCAACGCTCTGCGATGGGCTCAAGAAAGGACGTTGGCAATTCCCAGGCCTTACGCCGGCGATGCTCTTCGCTTTGAGCCAGAATTTCGGGGGCAAACATCTTGTCCACGCGGAACAGTTGGAACTTCACGGCGTCGCAGCCTGCATCAGCCGCCGCATCCACGAAATCCAGACAGCGCTGCAGATCCTGTGCGTGATTGGACGAGACTTCAGCGATAAAGGTTGCAGACATAGTGACAGCCTTATTTCTGGACGAGATTTAACCAAAGCCACCATGGCCAAATAGGGTTAAAGACCTCCTACAAAATCCGAGTAAAACGAGTTTGTTAACGATTTTCATGCCAGTTTTTTGGCCATACAGAATAAGCACCAAAAGGCGGATCTCATGTCGCTTGCCCATGATCATAATGACAGCGGTCACAGCGGCCCGGTGATCGACACCTCCAATGGTTTTGACATCATTGAGTGCGCCCAATGCGGCTTCCGCCACGCCTCCCCGCTTCCCACGGCAGAAGAGCTGGAAGCGACGTATTCCGAGGAATATTACAGTGAGGAAAAGCCCGATTATCTGGCCCACGCCGCCGAAGACGCCGAATGGGCGCAGCTGGCCTATGATGATCGGCTGAACAAAATCGAACAGTTGTTGGGGAACCCCCCTTCGAAGAATAAAGGCCGCCTTCTGGATATCGGCTCCGGCCCCGGGTTCTTTCTTGAACGGGCGGCGACCACCGGTTGGGACGCTTCAGGCATCGAACCCTCACAGCAAGCCAGCAGCTTTGCAAAAGGTCGAGGGCTTAAAGTCACCAATGATTTTTTCAACGCTGAGACGGCTGCCGACCTAGGCACGTTCGATGCGGTGGTCATGACCAATATGCTGGAACATGTGCCGGCGCCGATTGAACTGGTGGAGCTGGCCTTCGCCGCTTTGCGTCCCGGCGGGGTGATCTGCATCACCGTGCCGAACGATTATAATGGCTTTCAGACCAGCCTGCGGGCGAAAGGCACCAAGCCCTGGTGGCTGGCAGCGCCCCATCATTTGAACTACTTTTCGTTCGACACATTGGAGGCTTTGATCACCCGCACGGGTGGTCTTTTGCGCGGTCGGCTGAGCAGCTTTCCCATGGAGATGTTCGCCCTTTTGGGGGACGATTATATCGCCAATCCAGAGCTCGGCCGCGGCCTTCACAACAAGCGAAAAGCTTTTGATCAGGCTTTGGACCCTGCGATTCGCGAATCGCTCTACGCCTCACTTGCTACATCAGGTTTGGGTCGTGAAGCCATTGTTTTTGCTCAGAAAAATTCCTGATGAGCTTGAGTGTCAACATGAGCGCAAAACCCATTTTCATCCTCTCTTCGGGCCGCGCCGGATCAGCCATGATGCAAAAAGCTCTTGGGTCTTATGCCGAGCTGGAGATGCACCACGAGTTCCATTGTGAGGCCGTCCAGCAGGTAGCCGTTTCGCGCTACATGGGGCTTGCCGGGACAGATGATGTCCACGCCATGCTGGACGAGATTTACGCGCCCGCCCTGGCCAATTGCCAGCGCCCCTTGTGGGGAGATTCATCGAACAAGCTTTCCTGGATCATCCCCGAACTGGCGGATCATTTTCCGGGTGCAAAGTTCGTTCACGTGGTCCGCGACGGACGCAAGGTGGCAAGTTCCTATCTCCATAAATTGGGGGCGGAATGCTACGACGATGAGGCGACAAGGGCCTTGGCGGATTTCGTAAGAGACCCCCTGAACAACCCCGCCCCTCCGGCGGAGAAACGTTTCTGGTGGCCCCAGCCTCAGGGCTCCCATCCACAGGCCGCGGACTTTGCCAGCTTCGATCAATTTCAGCGCATCGCCTTTCACTGGGTCGAGATCAATGAAGTGATCTTTGCGGGCC
The DNA here is from genome assembly GCA_021774965.1 of Alphaproteobacteria bacterium. Classification (GTDB taxonomy): domain Bacteria; phylum Pseudomonadota; class Alphaproteobacteria; order JAJFIK01; family JAJFIK01; genus JAJFIK01. The sequence goes on along the minus strand of JAJFIL010000019.1, from coordinate 9,825 downwards.
TTGAGGCACTGCCCGATGCACAGCACCATTTTGTGCGTCTGGAGGATCTTTGCGCCAACCCATCCGCCATCGGCGATCTTACCGATTTTCTGGAATTGCCGCCGCGCGATGACTTGTTCGCCCTGTTTCAACGACCCCACAATGTGAACAAACCCCAGGACACTCCATTAAGCCCCCAACAGGCGACACAATTCGAGGCTTTGGGCGGGGAAATGATGGCCCGTTTGGGCTATGCGGGAACCCTGGAATATCGCGTTGCATATTAAAGTCATCGGCGACGTAGATTCTCCAGAAATTCACCTCCTATAAACCATGACAGGCGCATTCTCACCGGCAAAACAACCGGGCGGGAAAACCTATGACTGAGCCTAGCGACCAGGCGGATAATGCGCCTTGCGATATTTGTGATTCCGATGATCTAGATCTGGTTTATGAGCCCGAAGGCTCAACCCGGGGCTTGAAGGTCTATCTCTGTGAAAACTGTGGCCTGCTGCAAAGCCTGCCCCGCATTGATCACAGCCCGCGGCAACCGGCATCTGTCAGCGCCGGAGCAGACTGGGGCAACGTGCGTTACGGCAAGGGCTTTCGTACCGCTGCCAATGTGGAGACCATCCTCCATCACTGCGGCCTACCCGAAGCACCGCAAATTCTGGATGTGGGCTCAAACCGCGGGACTTTCCTGAAACTGGCCGCAGAGACCTGGAACGATGCAGAGGTTACCGCCGTCGAGCCGGACGAGCGCCTGTGGGACGCCTATAGCGACCTGCCTCACAAGACCTTGCACAAGGCGCGACTGGAAAACACCGATCTTCCGGATGAGACTTATGATCTGATTTATTCCTGCCACACCATCGAGCACCTGCCTTCGGCCGCTCACGCGCTGGCGGACCATGTGCGGACCCTGAAGACCGGCGGCTGGTTGTTCCTTGAAGGGCCCAATGTGGATCTTCTGGGAGCAGACGACATTGTCGAGGAATGGTTCATCGACAAGCACCTTTATCACTTCTCGGCTGCCACGCTGCGGTTGCTCGCCGAAGAGGCCGGACTGTCCGTGTTCTGGATGAGCCGCCCGGATGACCTGACCAATGTGGCTTTGCTGGCCCGCAAAGATGAGCCGGTCTCCGGCACCATCAACGGACAAGAGGCCAATCGCGCCCGGCAGCTGGTAAAAGCCTATTGCCACGCACGACATGAGAACATCAAAGCACTGACTGAAGTTGCAAACTTCATCCAGGGCGAAGGTGATCAAACCACCACGGTCTGGGGAGCTGGGCGTTTGCTCAACTCCCTCATGGTCCATGGCGGGCTTGATCCGCGTGGCCTGCAAGGGCTGATCGATGCACACCTGATCCGGCACCAGTCCGATGTAGGCGGTGCGCCGCTTCATGCGCCCGAAGACATCAAGGACATGAACCCTGATCGCATCGTTGTCGCCTCTCGGGCGTTCTTCGATGAGATCAAGGAACAAGCCAACACCCTGGCCCCCGACGCGGAAGTGATCAGTCTGGCTGACCTCATGGCCCGCGCGCGATCTGGAAACCTGAAAGATGCGAGTTAGGACCAAGACATGACAACAGCACATGCCACAACAAGCGCCGTTTCCTCTGAGACTATGAGCGATCTTGTCGCCAAACTGGACGCCCTTGCCAATAAGGTGCGTCAGGGTTCCCTGATTGCGATTTATCACGCGCGCTCAGGGCATCCGGGCGGCTCGCTCTCCAGTGCGGAACTCTTTGCTACGCTCTATGGGGCAGAGATGAACGTCTCCCCGGCCACGATGAGTGATCCGCATCGGGATCGTTTTGTGCTGTCCAAGGGTCATGGGGCCCCTGCCCTTTATGCGGTAGGTGCGGAATGTGGGTTCCTGAGCAACGATCAACTCAAAACTTTGCGCAAATTTGGATCGCCCTTGCAGGGCCACCCTCATGTACATGATCTGCCTTGGGTCGAGACCAGCACCGGCTCTTTGGGCCAAGGCTTCTCTGCCGCTATCGGCATGGCGCTGGGGCTTCGCTACCAGAACAGCCCTGCACGGGTTTACACCATGTTGGGCGATGGCGAGTTGCAGGAAGGTCAGGTTTGGGAAGCGGCCATGTCCGGCGCGCATCACAAGCTCGATAATCTCTGCGCCGTTGTGGACTACAACAAAATGCAGTCTGATGATCTCAATGAAAACATCTGCGGGCTGGAGCCTTTGGCTGACAAGTTCCGCGCCTTTGGCTGGCACACGCTGGAGATTGACGGGCATAACACCGCTGAGTTTCTTGCTGCGTTGAAAGAGGCTGGGGATACAAAAGCCAAGCCCACCATGATCATTGCGCACACGGTGAAGGGTCAGGGCATCTCCTATATGGCGGGCAAGCCCCTATGGCACGGCAGCGTCACCCTAAGCCGCGATGAAACTGCACAAGCCCTCGGCGAGCTTGGCATGACTGAAACAGAAATTCAGGAGGCGCTCTAATGTCTCAACCAAATCTCATTGCACAATCCGGTGACAGCTTGCGCGAAGCCTTTGGCAAGGCGCTGACCCAGGTCGCAAAGAACCGCCCTGAAGTGGTGGTGCTGGATGCCGACATTGCCGGCGGCACAGGCGTGCATCATTTCCGCAAAGCTTTTCCCGATCGCTTTTTCCAATTTGGCATTGCGGAGCAAAACATGATGTCTGCTGCGGGCGGCATGGCAGCAACGGGGCTGATCCCGATTGTCACCACCTTTGCCGTCTTTTGCCTGCGCGCCTATGAACAGGCTCGCCTGCAGGGCGGCTATATGCAGCACAATATCAAGATCGTCGCTTCTCATCCCGGTCTGGATGTGGGCCCCGATGGAGGTTCTGCGCAATCTGTCGAAGACATGGCAGCGTTCCGCGCCATTCCCGGCATGACCGTGATCTCCCCCGCTGACCCCACAGAGATGGCGCTGGCGACCCAGGCCATCATCGATTTCGATGGCCCGGTCTACATGCGCACGGGACGTAGCAATTGCGACAGCATCTTTGATGAGAACCATACGTTCGAGATCGGCAAAGGCCAGATCATTCGCGATGGCGACGATGTCACCCTGGTTGCGTGCGGTGTTGAAGTGGGCCGTGCCCTTGAGGCGGCAGAAGCTCTGGCCACGGATGGCATCGCAGCACGCGTTGTGAACATGCCTACCATCAAGCCCATCGACAAAACCTTGCTCACCCGTTGCGCCACCGAAACCGGTTGTTTTGTGACCGCAGAAGATCACAACATCCATGGCGGTCTGGGAAGTGCGGTAGCCGAAGCGCTCAGCACCTCCACCCCTGCCCCTATTGAATTTGTCGGCGTGGATGACACGTTCGGTGAAAGCGGCGAACCTGATGAGCTGGCGCATGCCTATGGCTTGACGGCACCGCACATCGCCGAAGCCGCCCGCCGCGCCATTACGCGCAAACGCTATGGAGTGGCAGCATGAGTTCTTTGACGGGCAAAACAGCATTCGTTACCGGCGGCAGTCGCGGCATTGGCCGAGCCATTGCCGAGGGGCTTGCTGCGGCAGGTGCCTCGGTTGGTTTCAGCTACAACTCTGCCAAGGACGCCGCCGATGATGTGGTTGGCGCCATCCTTGCGGCAGGCGGTAAAGCCATTTCCCTTCAGGCCGAGGTTACAGATCGCAACGCGCTTCAGGCAGCTTTCGCCGCCACCGAAGAGGCTTTCGGATCTTTCGACGTGCTGGTGAACAATGCGGGCATCAATAATCCCACGGACTTTGATCAGATTACGGACGAAGACTGGGACAACATCTTGTCGGTGAACCTGAAAGGGCCCTTTGTGTGCTCTCAGGAGGCTTTGCCGTTCCTGAAACGCAGTGGCGGTGGGTCCATCGTTCATATTGGATCGGTCAGTGGACAATATGGCGGCCCACGTACGGCGCACTACGCTGCCTCCAAGGCAGGCTTGCTGTCCCTTGCACAAGTCATCGCCCGCTTTGGGGCAGAATCGAACATTCGTTCAAACGTTGTAGCCGCAGGCTTGATCCAGTCCGAGATGGCCGCTGCCGGCATGGCCGCAGGCGCTGTAAAGCAGGCCGCAGAAAATATCGTGCTTAAACGCATGGGCATGCCGGAAGAGGTTTCTGATGCAGTGGTCTTCCTGGCCTCTGATGCCTCGAGCTACATCACCGCGCAAACACTGAATGTGAACGGCGGGCTTTATTTCTAATGCCAGAACAAAAAACACTCCTGATCATCTGTGGCGGCATCGAAGCCGTTCATGGAGTGCGTCACGCAAAGGCCATGGGCTTTCGCGTGCTCGTCTCTGATCAGGACCCTATGGCCCCGGCCATGGCGGAAGCGGACGCTGTTCTCGTCGCCAGCACTTATGATACAGTAGCCACCGCCGATGCGGCGCAAGCCTATGTGGATACCGTTGGCCCTATTCATGGGGTGATCGCGCTGGGCTCTGACGTGCCCATGACAGTTGCCGCCGCGAACAAGCGCCTTGGACTTGATGGTCTCTCCGACGAGACCGCTGCCTTGGCCGCCGACAAGCTCGCCATGAAAGAACGTTTTGCCCGGGATGGCGTGCCCATTCCCTGGTTTGCCTCAGTGGCAAATGCAGAGGAGCTGAAACGCTTTGTTGAGCTCCGCGACGAGACCCTGGTGGTCAAACCCGTAGACAGTCGCGGCAGCCGAGGGGTTGCGCGTCTCTTGCCCGACGTTGATCCAGCTTGGGCCTATGCACAGGCAAAAGAGCACTCCCCCACTGATCGTGTGATGGTGGAAGCTTATCTTTCCGGTCCTCAAGTCAGCACAGAATCCCTGGTCATCGATGGGGTGTGCATGACCCCCGGCCTGTCAGACCGCAATTACGAATTCCTGGATCGCTTTGCGCCTTTCTTTGTGGAGAACGGCGGCGACTTACCCGCGACGTTGACGGACGAAGAAAAAGCATCTGTCTGTGATGTCATCTCAAAGGCTGCAGCCTCGCTGGGCCTGACCAACGGCTCCATCAAGGGTGATGTGGTCCTGCACAATGGCACAGCGCATATCATCGAAGTGGCAACGCGCCTTTCAGGCGGCTTTTTCTGCTCGCTGGAAATTCCGCTCAACAGCGGCGTCGATTTTCTGGGCAAGGTCATGCGCCATGCTGTGGGCTTGCCCACCGAACCCCGCGAGCTGGAACCCACGCAAGATGTTCCCATCTGCCAGCGTTATCTTTGGGCAGACCCCGGTGAGGTGGTGGCCATTGAAGGGTTCGATGCGGCCCGCACGCTTCCCGGCGTTGAGGAAGTGGTGATTACAACAACTATAGGCGAGATCATCGCCGAACCCACCAATTGCACCCCGCGCGCCGCCATGGTCATCGCCTCCGGCGCTACGCGCGATGAGGCGCAAGCCAATGTCGCGCGCGCCACTGAAACAATCCGTATCAAGACCATACCTCTTGTGACCCCTGCGGTTGCCAACCTGTGAGACCCTGATGGCCCAGCTTTACGGCTACGCACTCTTTCATCTGAATCTTGCCTTTTCTTCGGTGGAAGAAGGGCGCAGGCCGGAGATTGTTGAGAAGTGCTACTGGCCTTTATTGCGCCTTGCCGCAGATCTCAAAGTACCTTTAGGCGTGGAAGCTACTGGTTATACGCTGCGGGAAATCAACCGTATCGATCCCACCTGGGTTGAGACGTTCAAGGACATGGCGGCCAAGGGTCAGATCGAGTTCATCGGCTCCGGCTTTAGCCAACTTATCGGGCCCCTGGTGCCCAATGATGTGCTGCAGGCCAATCTTGAACTGGGGCAGATGGAATACGAACGCCTTCTGGGCTTTAAACCCAAACTGGCGTTGGTGAATGAACAGGCCTTTTCCGCAGGGCTCATCCCATCGTACACCCAAGCAGGCTTCAAGGCCCTGATCATGGACTGGGATGCCTGCGCGGCGAACCATGACGACTGGGATAAGGAATGGCGCTTTGCCCCTCAACGGGCCGCCGGACCAAACGGCGAGAGCATTCCCGTTCTATGGACCCACACCGTGGCGTTCCAGAAAGTCCAGCGCCTTGCCCATGATGACATAAGCCTCAAGGATTATCAGACCTACCTTGAGACCCGCCGGGGGGATGCCCCGCGCGCCCTGCCGCTTTATGGCAACGACGCCGAGGTCTTTGATTTCCGCCCCGGTCGCTACAAGACCGAAGCCACTTCGAGTAAAGGTGCCAACACCAGTGAATGGGCCCGTGTGCGTAGCGCCTTTGCGGCCTTTCTTGAACTGCCTGATACCGAATTTAAATCGCCAAGCGCAATTCTGGCGCTGGACGAACTTGAACCTGCAGCCCAACCGTTGCGACTTGATTCCCCTCAACACCCCATCCCGGTGAAGAAACAGCACAAATACAATGTCAGCCGCTGGGCGGTTTCGGGCCGGGATGATCTTTACGCCAACACCTCCTGCTGGAAGCTCTACAACCGCTTGCGCGAAGCTTCTCCGACGGGCTGGAGCAGCGAGGCGGCAAGCAGCACAAATGATCAATGGCGTGATCTTTGTTATCTCTGGTCCAGCGATTTCCGCACACACATTACGGAGAAACGCTGGAGCGGCTTTCAGGCCAGGATGAAAGGTGCTTTGGCCGCCTTTCCGCAATCTGAAAGCTCAGGCACGCGCCCCCGCGTAAACCAGCCTGCCTCTGCTGCCATTCGTCAGGAAGAGCGCCATCTGGAAATTCAGACCGACAAAGTCCGCTTACGTCTTAACACCCGTAAAGGATTGGCCATTGATGCGGTGTGGCTGGATACATTCGAGGGGCCTGCCCCCTTTGCCACCCTGCCCCATGGTTATTTCGACGACATCGGCTATGGCGCGGACTTCTACACCGGCACCACCATCCTTGAGGCCCCTGGTGCGCCCAAGGTTACCGATTTCGCCCCCACAACGCCGCTGATCGAAGAGCATGATGATGCAGTCATCATCACGGCCCAGATCGCGACGCCTCTGGGCCCCATGACCAAGGTCATTGAGGTCGGAAAGACCGCAGCCAACCTTAAATGGCGATTAACCATTGACTGGCCAGAATGGCCCCGAGGGTCCTTACGGCTCGGGAATTTCACGCTTAATCCAGAAGCTTTTGAGGCGAAGTCCTTGAACTTTTGGGCGCATAACGGGGGACGGGATACCACAGCATTTCCATTGCTGGATCAAGTCGTTGATCACGGTGCACCTGTCTCATTTTTGGTCTCTGCAAATGCGGGCGTGGGCCTGACCGAAGGATGGATGGAAATTGGCGACGCAAAGCGGCGCTATCGCATAGAGGTCGACATGACGAAGGCTGCACTACTGGGCTTAGTGACGCATAGACAAGTCGATGGACGTTCCTTCTGCCGCGTCTCTTTGTCCGCATCTGAAATGGATGAGACGCGCAACCCGATTGACAACAACAATGGCCCCCGGGAGTTTTCCTTTGCCCTCGCCAGCTAAGAAATCAAATGCCGCTGAAGTTGCTCGCGACCCGCTTGAGCAGAACCCAGCTTTTCTGAGCCGCGACTTTCATGAGCCGCGCGTCAACTTGAATGATGCAACGGTGTTGATCACCGGCGGTACGGGCTCGTTCGGCTATCAATTCGTCCGGCAGATCATCGAAGAATACAAGCCTCGCCGCCTGATCATCTTCTCTCGTGATGAGCTGAAGCAATATGAGATGGCGCAGGTCTTCCCTCAGGATAAATACCCCTTCATGCGGTATTTCATTGGTGATGTGCGCAATCGCGAACGGCTGGAAATGGCCATGCGCGGGGTCGACTATGTGATCCACGCAGCTGCGCTAAAGCATGTTCCCATTGCTGAATACAATCCCTTTGAGTGTATCCAGACCAATGTCATGGGGGCCGAAAACGTTGTGACGGCTTCCATCCGCGCCGGTGTGCGACGGGTGGTGGCGCTGTCTACTGACAAAGCAGCCAACCCCATCAATCTTTACGGCGCCAGCAAACTGGCCGCTGACAAGATCTTCGTGGCGGGCAACAACATGTCCGGCAAGAACGGCACCAAGTTCTCTGTGGTGCGCTATGGCAATGTTGTAGGCTCTCGCGGCTCTGTGGTGCCTTTCTTCCGCAAGCTGATGGACGAAGGCGTAGACGCCCTGCCCATCACCGATCCGCGCATGACGCGCTTCTGGATCACGCTGGATCAGGGGGTGAACCTGGTTCTCTCCTCCATGGAGATGATGCGCGGCGGCGAAATCTATGTGCCCAAGATCCCATCCATGAGCATGACGGATCTGGCTGAGACCATTGCGCCTGGCATGCCGCACAAAATCATCGGCATCCGTCCTGGCGAAAAGCTCCATGAGATCATGGTGCCGGAAGACGATGGCCGCATGACCGTGGAACTTGATGATCGCTATGTGATCCTGCCTTCGTTCAACGGCTTTGGTCCGGAACCCTATTTGGCGGATGGGGCACGCATGGTGGCGGAAGAGTTTTCCTACGCCAGCAATACCAATCCTGAAATGCTGGATGCGCGCGGGCTTCAATACCTTCTTGCCACATGCTTCGCGTAAAGAGAGATTTTCTCCCCTACGGTCGTCAGTGTATTGACGAAGACGATATCGATGCGGTTGTCGAGGTGTTGCGGGGCGCTATGCTCACCACGGGGCCCGCTGTTGATCTCTTTGAGGCACGCCTGAGCGAAGCCTGCTCGGCCCCTTATACCCTCTCCTGTTCCAGCGGCACCGCGGCCCTTCACCTGGCCATGCGGGCGCTGGGTATTGGCCTGGGCTCTAAAGTCATCGTGCCATCTATCACCTTTGTCGCCACGGCCAATGTGGCCAAGCTTGAAGGCGCAACTGTCTTCTTCGCGGATGTGGACGCGGGCTCGGGCCTTATGACACCAGCAACCTTGCTTGAAGCACTGGATCGCTGCGGCGGCAAAGCCGACCTTGTGGTGCCCGTGCACTATGCAGGGCAATGCGAGGACATGGCCGAGATACAACACATCGCGCAGGTGGCCGGAGCAAAGGTTCTGGAAGACGCCTGCCATGCGCTGGGGACCACCTACATGATTGAGGGTGAGACATATCAAATCGGTGCTTGCGCTCACTCGGATGCCGCGGCGTTTTCCTTTCACCCGGTAAAAACCATTGCCATGGGCGAAGGTGGCGCGGTGACCTGCAAGGATGCAGACCTGTCCCGCGCCATGGAACTGGATCGCAGCCATGGCCTTTCTCGCGATGCAGATGAATTTACCAACCATGATGCGGCCCGCGCAACGGATGGCGAAGCGCATGCCTGGTATTATGAAATGGCCCAGCCGGGGTTTAACTACCGCGCCAGCGACATTCATTGCGCACTGGGGGCAAGTCAGCTTCTAAAACTGGAAAGTTTCAGCGAGGCTCGGCGCAATCTGGCTCACGAATACGATCATTTATTCAGCCAACGGAACATCCCCATCGCCACACCGTCCCGTACGGAAGGTTGCGACCCTGCCTGGCATCTTTATGTGGTCCGGATTGATTTCGAGGCCCTGGGCACAACGCGTGATGCGGTGATGGCAGCTCTCAAGGAACGGGGCATAGGCACACAGGTCCATTATGTACCTGTGCACAGCCAACCTTACTATGCCGCCCGCCGCACTCATGTGGAACTACCTGGGGCTGATGCATTCTATGCCCAGTGCCTCTCCCTGCCGTTGTTCCCTGCCATGGATTCAGAAGATCTGGTGCACGTGGTCGATGCGGTGGCGGATGTTTTGACAAAATAACCCTGCCTTGGTCATTCCCCGGTTTAACCCACTATTGCCCGACTTGAATCCAAACGACCCATGAACATCCCACGTGCCTGCGGCATCCCCCCCTCCCTACCCCTCCCCCACGCTGGGG
>JAJFIL010000180.1 GCA_021774965.1 Alphaproteobacteria bacterium | reverse complement strand
AGATGTTTGGCGAGCTTCTAGGGCTTTGGATCCTGGCAGGCTGGCAAGCCCTTGGCAGCCCTGCGCCTTTCACATTGCTAGAGTTAGGCCCCGGGCGCGGCACTTTGATGAGCGATGCTTTGCGCGCTGCCAGCGGCTTTCCCGATTTTGCCAAGGCCTGCCATCTGCACCTTGTGGAGATCAGCCCGGTCCTGCGCGCCGCTCAGGAAGAAAAGCTGGCGAACTCCGGCTTTACCCCGCAATGGCATGAGAGCATTGGCGAGGCTGTTGAGGCCTCCCAAGGGGCTCTGTTTATCCTGGCGAATGAGTTTCTCGACGCCCTGCCCATCCACCAATTTGTGCTGACCGATGACGGCTGGCGCGAACGCATGGTGGTCCTCGCCGAGGGTGGGAGTGAAGGCGAGCTGGCTTACACAGTTTCCAGCGAGACCCCGCCTCCCGCCATCGATCAAACCCTCCGTGGGCGGACAGATGAGCTTGGCGCTATCGCAGAGATCTGCCCCAGCGTTGTGGGCACGGTGAAGGAGTGCGGCCACGCCATCGCCACACGCGGCGGCTTGGGATTGTTTGTTGACTATGGCCACGGGCAAAGCGGCGTGGGCGAGACTTTTCAAGCGGTGAAAGATCACAAACCGGCCCTGCCCCTTGAAGCACCGGGTGAAACAGACCTGACCGCTCACGTGGATTTTGAAGCGGTGGCGCGCGCTGCCTGGATGGGTGGCGCACGAGCCTTTGGGCCTCTTACACAAGGCGAGTTCCTGACCCGCATTGGCATGCCGCAACGGGCGCAATCCCTGACCCAAGCCAATCCTGCCCATGAAGATGCCATCAAGGCAGCGCTTGATCGTTTGGTGGAAGCCAAAGAGATGGGCAGCCTGTTCAAGGTCATGGCCATTGCCCCAGAAGGCATCACACCGCCTGGGTACGAGGCAGATGAGGCATTTTCATTGTGAGGGACGCTGCCGATCTTGAACCCGTTTGCGTGCCAGCGCTTGGTCCAAGCATGGCCCATGGTTTTTTCGGTCGTGCGGGCGGGCTCTCAACGGGGCTCTATCGTGGTCTTAATTGCGGGCTGGGATCGAACGATGATGCAGCAACAGTGCAAAAGAACCGCGCTCGTGTTGCTAGCGTTTTGCGTTTCGAACCGGCAGACCTGCTCACCGTCTATCAAATCCATTCCGCAGATGTGGTGACCATCACTGAGCGCCACGCCTATGAGGACGCTCCACAAGCGGATGCGATGGTAACGAAAACTCCCGGCCTTGGCCTTGGGATTCTGACGGCGGACTGCGCACCAATTTTACTGGCAGATCAAAAGTCTGGCGTCATCGGCGCTGCACATGCCGGATGGAAAGGTGCCATTGGCGGCGTTCTGGAAAACACCGTGCAGGCCATGGAGGCACTTGGCGCCGCGCGGGGCGATATTCATGCTGCGATAGGCCCCACCATCTCTCAGGCCAATTACGAAGTTGGCCCGGAATTCAAAGCGCGCTTTCTTGAAGAAGATGCCAGCAACGAGAAGTTCTTTGAACCATCCTCCAAAGAAAATCATCAGCAGTTCGATCTGCCGGGATTTGTCCACGCACGCCTCAGCGCGGCGGGCATTGGCGAGATTATAGATACAGCCTGCTGCACATACGCAGACGAGGCGCGCTATTTCAGCTACCGCCGTTCCACTCATCGCGACGAGCCTGATTACGGGCGCAATATTTCCGTGATAGGTTTGATCCCATGAGATATGCGCGCCTGATCATTATCACCCTACTAGCCATCACGTTGAGCGCCTGCGGCACCAGCCGTCCGGATTTCTTTGCGGTGCCCGATCCGTTTCAAGTGCCCCTGCCCTTTTCTGGAGACCGGGCAAACTCTGATCTGGTGAACTCCATCACCGAGACCGCCAGCATCGTTGTTGAACCGGTGGAAGGCCTGCCCGAAGAACTCAACAAAACCCTGAGCGGCGAAGTGGCCGGTGTTGCTCAGGAAAATGATATTCCTCTTTCCACCATTACTTCCGCCCGAACAGCAGACCGTTTGCGCGGCAGCTACCAGACCGACCCCACATCGAACGGCACTATAGGCACCATCAACTGGCGCTTTGAAACTTCCAGCGGATTTCTAATCAATGAATTCTCCGCCAGCGCGCGCCTGCCCCGTAACGATAACGAAACGGATTTGACCTGGCAGCGCGACATCGCCGCAGCGACAGCCATTTCCCTGCGCCAGATCATCGACGCGCGCCCTGCCGCCGCCGCGCGCCTGGCTGGCCTGCCGGGTACGGAGACAATCCTCAACGGCCCTCCCATTCTGGTGCCTGCCATCACCGGTGCGCCGGGGGATGGCAGCATCTCGCTGACCCGCGCGGTGCGCCTGATTCTCACCGAGGAAGGCAACCGCGCCATCGACCCGGATAACCCCCCTGCCGATTTCTCGGCAGAGGAGGCCCATACGGTTCAAGGTCAGGTCGCACTCGGCGAGCCCCTGGCCGAGGGCGGGCAGATGATCACGATTTCCTGGGACCTTTATGGGCCCGACGGCGCACACCTGGGCAATATCGCGCAAGAGAATCTGATCGAGCCGGGCTCCCTGGATGGACCCTGGGGCGAGATCGCCATTTATGCCGGGATGGGCGCTGTAGAAGGCATTATGTCCCTGCTATCCACAGCGAATATTGCCAACGCCCAGTAGTGCGCTCATTAGGCTGTTTACGGCACGCAGCAGCGTTGTTAGAAGACCTCAGCGCCTTTAGAAAAATTCCAAAAAATCAAGGCGGGTGGTAGTTGTAATGGGACCGGCTCTACCTGAGCTTTTGCCCCAAAACCAAGGGAAATGGCGAGATGAAACTTCTCAGCTGTAATTCGAATCGCGCGCTGGCGTCAGACATTGCCGATTATCTGAACCTCTCGCTGACCCGCGCCTCGGTCAAGCGCTTCGCCGACGAAGAAGTGTTCGTTGAGATCGACGAGAACGTCCGCGGCGAGGATGTCTTTGTCATCCAGTCCACCTCCTATCCCGCCAATGACCACATCATGGAGCTGTTGATCTCCATTGATGCCCTGGTGCGATCATCTGCCCGGCGCATCACTGCTGTGATCCCTTATTTCGGCTATTCCCGGCAGGACCGCAAAACATCTGCCCGCACGCCGATCTCCGCCAAGCTGGTGGCCAACCTTATCACCAAGGCCGGCGCCGACCGGGTGCTGACTTGCGATCTTCACGCAGGTCAGATCCAGGGCTTTTTTGATATTCCCACCGACAACCTGTTCGCAGCCCCGGTGATTGAAAAAGACATTCGCGAGAACCTGGATCTCGACAAGCTGATGATCGTCTCCCCTGACGTGGGCGGCGTGGTGCGGGCCCGTCATCTGGCAAAACGCCTAGGCGCTGATCTCGCCATCGTGGACAAGCGCCGCGAAAAAGCTGGCGAGAGCGAAGTCATGAACATCATCGGCGATGTCACAGGCCGGACCTGTTTGATGGTGGATGACATCATCGACAGCGGTGGCACGCTTTGTAATGCGGCCCAGGCCATCATGGATCAGGGCGCTGGCGAGGTGCACTCCTATATCACCCATGGTGTGTTTTCAGGTGAGGCCATCGAGCGGGTCGGCAACTCAGCGCTCAAGTCCCTCATCGTGTCCGATTCCATCCAGCCCACCGAAGCCGTGAAATCCGCCGCCAACATCCGCGTGGTCTCCGTCGCCCCCCTCATGGGCGAAGCCATGCGCCGGATTGCGCGGGAAGAAAGCGTGTCTAGTCTGTTTGATTAGACGTTTCCGAGCAACAACCAGACCATAAACACTCAACCAATCAGCAGTACCTCCACACGCATAACTTGGTTGTGAGTGGTATGCATTTTCCGTATAGGTTTCTTAATGCCTATTCGAGAGGATCCTTGATGCGTGCGTTTTGGTACACGCTGCTCCATCTAGCGGTCATAACTGGACTTATTCAGGCGGCAGCTTATGTCAGTAGCACACAAGATGCAGTTACCCTGTTCCTTTTGACAGCTAGAATCCCCGTTTTTTTCCTGTATGCAATCTATGGTTTTATTATTTGGGCTCACTACGATTCAAACAAGCATGTGAACTGGCGAAACCCAAAAGATGCAAAAAGGCTTCATCGAGCAAAGAAAAAGCGTCGCAAGGGCTCGAAAAAGTCCCAATAGGACACTAAGTTGGAGAGTGTGATGGAAATAATGCAAGAAAATTTTATAGGACTTTTAGCCCTGACAGCTGTGCTAACAGCTTACACCTTCATAGTGGTCCGCTCGAACAATATTGCCAGACCAATAAGGGAAGAACTTTTCAAGACTGCTGACCGCTTGAGATCCTACCCTCAAATGAATGGCGCAGAGCATATACTTGATAGATTCTTGGATCGCTCCGTCAGTCCATTTGAGGCATTCAGATTGGCGTTGGTAGTTGTTCCCAGAATTGCGGTGACAATTGTTGTAGATTCTATTCGGCATAGAAACCCAACCAATTTTGATTTTGGTTGGCCCAAGAATGTTGAGAATGATTTTTTTGCTTTTGCTCGGCTTACATTTATATCCGCCTGCTTGGCCAACCCCATCATAGGGATTGTAATACTATTTGAGATTTTCATTTTGGCATTGCTGTTTATCCGTCCGGCTCAAATTCTTTCTGTTTACCTAAAGGAAAAGGCCTCTCACAACGGGTTTGCCTACTAGAATTTATTCAATATCAAGCTCTCAACCTGCCCACCCCCCTTGCAAATCCCCCCTATCTCCGCTATTACCCGCGCCTTCGGCGGGGTGCAGACACCCTTGGAGGCAACGCCCGCCCTTTTTAGGAGAATACCATGAGCAAGATTGAAGCGCTCGTGGCCTCGACACGCGACCGGGCCGGCAAGGGGGCCGCCCGGGCTACTCGCAACGAAGGCCACGTTCCAGCCGTCATTTATGGCGGCAAGCAAGACCCCGTTTCCATTTCCATCGAGAGCCGCGAGCTGGCCAAGAAATTGCGCACCGGCAAGTTTCTGTCCTCCCTCTTTATGCTGGAAGTCGGCGGCGAGAAGATCCGCGTGATCCCGCGCGATGTGCAATACCACCCGGTCAATGACGCGCCACTTCACGTGGATTTCCTGCGTCTGCTCGAAGGCGCCACGATTTCTGTGGAAGTGCCGGTTGTCTTTATCAACGAAGAAGAATGCGAAGGCCTGACCCGCGGCGGCACGTTGAACGTTGTGCGCCACGCCATCGAGCTGAACGCACCGGTCGATTCCATTCCTGATCACCTGGACCTTGACCTTACCGGTCTGGACATTGGTGACGGCATTCACATCTCATCCGTGAAACTGCCGGATGGTGTTACGCCGACCATTACCGATCGTGACTTTACCATTGCCACCATCGCTGCTCCATCCGCACTTGTTTCTGCTGGTGCTGAAGAAGGCGAAGAGGCTGAAGGTGAAGGCGCTGAAGGTGAAGAAGGTGCCGAGGGCGAAGGCGAAGAGGGCAAGTCCGAGGACTAGTCCTTGAGCTTTCACAGAGATAAGAGGTTCATCCATGCTGCTTTTTGTCGGCCTTGGGAACCCGGGTGCGAAATACGCATCCCATCGTCACAATGTTGGCTTCATGGCTGTTGATGCCATTGCGGCGCGCTTCGAGTTTGGCTCGGAGCGCGTCCGTTTTAAGGGCTTGGCCCGCGAAGGCTTTATCCAGGCCGGCACTCGCCACAAGGTGATGATCTTAAAACCTCAAACCTTCATGAATGACAGCGGTCAGTCCGTGGGCGAAGCCGCACGCTTCTTCCGCTTGGACGAAGACCAGGTTGTTGTCTTCTATGACGAGTTGGATCTTGCCCCCGGCAAGGTTCGCGTGAAAGTGGGAGGCGGCACGGCGGGTCACAACGGCATTCGTTCCATCAAGTCTCACTGGGGCAATGAGTTCAAACGGGTGCGCATCGGCATTGGCCATCCGGGCAACAAGAACCGGGTTACCGGCCATGTGCTGAATGATTTTTCAAAAGCCGACCGGGAGCAATGGCTGGACGAAGCACTGGATGCCATCGCCCGTTCGGCCCATCATCTAGCAGGCGACGAAGACGACGCCTTTATGAGCGAAGTGGCGCGGCTCGCTCCGCAGCCAACTAAAGCGAAAAACAAGAACAAGGACGAAGCGTAATGGGTTTTAAGTGCGGTATTGTCGGTCTGCCCAATGTTGGCAAATCCACTTTGTTCAATGCGCTCACCAAAACGGCAGCAGCGCAAGCAGAGAACTACCCCTTCTGCACCATCGAGCCCAACGTCGGTGATGTGGGCGTGCCTGACCCACGCCTTTATGACATCGCGAAGGTGGCAGGCTCGGCCAAGATCATCCCTACACGGCTTACTTTTGTAGACATCGCAGGTCTCGTGCGCGGCGCATCTACTGGTGAAGGCCTGGGCAACCAGTTTCTTGCCCATATTCGCGAGGTGGATGCCATCGCTTACGTGCTGCGCTGTTTTGACGATGATGATATCACCCACGTTGAAGGCACCATCAATCCGCTGGCGGACGCGGAAACAGTGGAAACCGAGCTCATGCTTTCTGACCTTGAAAGCCTTGAAAAACGCATTTCCCCGTTGGAGAAAAAGGCTGTTACGGGTGATAAGGATGCCAAGCTGCAAGTAGAGCTGATGAACAAGGCGCTGGTCCTCTTGCGCGATGGCAAACCTGCGCGCCAGGCTGAGATTGACTCTGTGGAATTGAAAGACTGGCAGGCGCTGAACCTTTTGACCTCAAAGCCTGTCTTGTACGTGGCCAACGTAGATGAAGATGCAGCCGCCACGGGCAATGATTATTCAAAGATTGTCCAGCAAACTGCTGAGGCCGAGGGGGCCAAGGCGATTATCATCTGTGCAAAGATCGAAGCGGAACTGGCTGTTCTGGAAGAAGATGAAGCCACAGAATATCTCGAAGCCTTGGGCCTTGAAGAACCAGGCCTGAACCGTTTGATCAACACAGGCTATGACCTACTGCATCTTCTCACATACTTTACCGCTGGCCCCAAGGAAGCCCGCGCCTGGACCGTGCCCCTGGGCACCAAGGCCCCACAAGCTGCCGGGGTAATCCACACCGACTTTGAAAAGGGTTTCATCCGCGCCGAAACCACGGCATGCGCAGATTTCCTTGAGCTGGGCGGAGAAGTTGCCGCGAAGGAAGCGGGCAAGATGCGCCTCGAAGGCAAGGAATACGTGGTCCACGACGGCGACATCATGCATTTCCGGTTTGCGAATTAGGGGGCGAGGATGCGAGCGCTTCGACTTTGGATCGCATTTGTTCTTCGCTTGCCATTTTTCCTATTCCTTTTCATGCTCCCCCCCATCGTTCTCATCACTTTCCTTGGGGAAAGAAACTTCTCTTTTGGCCAGAAGGCAGCTGGCGTGTGGTTTGTGGTTGTCTTGCTTGCCGTCTCATTGGTCGTTGCCAAGTTCGATGACTTTGCTGTCTATCTGCGCTCTTCCCGGCTTCACCAGGGGCACGACATCCGTGGAGACCTGCCTCAGGTCAGACCTGCAATTGTCACTCTGGTCGCTGGCATTGCTGGCTGGGTATTCGGGCTCAGCCCAATATTGGTTGCTTTTTCTGAGCTTATATTTGGATCCTGAGATCCTTCCTTGACCTGACGTTGGGGGAGTGTGCCAAACTCCACCCACGTCATTCCGGGGCCGAGCAATGCGAGGAACCCGGAATCTCTGGATCTCAATTTGCGGCGCGAGGTTCCGGGTTCGGCTACGCCGCCCCGGAACGACTTGAGAAATAAATGAACTACTTCGAAGACATTTCCATCGGCGACCGGCGCGAACTGCCCGGGCGGCTGATCTCCAAGGAAGAGATCATCGCCTTCGCCACGGAATACGACCCCCAGCCGCACCACATTGACGAGGAAGCCGCCAAGCACATGTTACTGGGCGAGCTTGTCGCCAGCGGATGGCATACGGCGTGCTGCCTGATCCGCATGATCTTTGAAAACCCGGCGGAACCTTCTGCCTTCCTCGGCTCCCCCGGCGTGGAAGAACTGCGCTGGCGCAGGCCCGTGAAACCCGGCGATACGTTGCGCGCCACTTCGGAAGTCATCGAGGCCCGCCACTCCAAATCAAAACCGGGCATGGGGCTGACCAAGACACGCTTTGAAGTTTTCAATCAGGATGACGTGATGGTCATGACCATGGAGACCTGGGGCATGATCGCCTGCCGCCCCAAGGGAGCAGAGGCCTCACCAACAGATGCCGCCGTTGGGGAACCCACATGATTCCCGGACTACGATTTTGAGTCAGGAGCTTCCCTTATTGATCCACTGCTGGGGTGCTGTGCCATGTTCCGCACAACACAAGGATCGTGAACACATGCTCTATTATGAAGACTTTCCCGTGGGCGGTAAAAAGGAATTCCCCGAACGATTGATCTCCAGAGAAGAGATCATTGGTTTTGCTGAGGAGTACGACCCGCAAACCTCTCATACCGCCGAAGGCGCGGATGAGGAAACCGCGCACAAGAAGCTTGTCGCCAGTGGCTGGCACATGGCCTGTTCCCTGGCGCGCATGGTTTTTAAGGACCCGCCGGAGCCTACCGCCTTTCTGGGATCTCCCGGTGTGGAGGAAGTTCTCTGGCACCAGCCGGTAAGACCTGGCGACAGGTTGCGGGCCACCTCCGAGATCACTGAGGCACGGGCGTCGAAGTCAAAACCTGGAATGGGACTGACCAAGACGCACTATGAAGTATTCAATCAGGACAACGTAATGGTTATGACGATGGTTATCTGGGGTATGATTGCGCGCAGCCCTCAAACACTGGAGGCGTCTTGATGACAATGATCTATTTTGAAGATGTACCGCTTGGCAACCGCGAGGAACTGGGCGATTTTACCTTCACCGAAGAAAACATCATCGAGTTTGCCGAGCAATGGGACCCACAGAGCTTTCATACAGATCCGGTGGCAGCCAAGAACAGCCTCTTTGGTGAACTGGTGGCCTCTGGTTGGCAGGTTTGTGCCATCTGGATGAAACTGATGGTGGGCACCCGCCTCAATAAGATGCGCGAGGATGGCGTTCAGATGTCGGGCGGCGTCTCCCCCGGCTTTAAGGACCTTAAATGGCTCGCCCCTGTGCGCCCGGGGGACGTTCTTTCTTTTTCCGCAACCTCAATGGAAAAAGTTGATCTGAAATCCCGTCCGGAATTTGGTATCCTGAGATCCCACAATGAAGCCGTCAATCAGGACGGTGTGGTGGTGATGAGCTTTACCGGCCAGGCTTACATGGGAAGAAAACCAAAGGATTAGAGATATGACGCTCCGTGGACAAATGATTCAGTTAAGCGGAGCCGATGGGTTCGAATTTGATGCCTACCATGTTGAAGCAACAGGCGCGCGCAAGGGCGGGCTTGTGCTGGTGCAGGAAATCTTTGGCGTCACCGAACACATCAAAGAACAATGCGACCGCTTTGCCGCAACGGGATACGAGGTGATCGCGCCCTCCACCTACGACCGGTTGGAGCGCGGCTTTCAGGCAGGCTACGACAAGGCAGGCATTGAACGCGCATTGGAATTGCGTCAGGGAAACAATCTCGACGATAACATTGGCGATGTGGACGCCTGCCGCGCGGCATTGGCCGATAAAGGCAAAGTGTTTATTGCAGGCTATTGCTTTGGCGGCTCCATCACCTGGATCGCAGCCGCGCGCCTGAAAGGCTTCGCCGCAGGCTCGACCTATTATGGCGGCATGATCCCAAAGCACTTAGGCGAGCTGCCTCAATGCCCCGTCATCTGTCATTTCGGTGAAACAGACGGTGGCATTCCCATGGAATTAGTCAAACAAGTTCAAGAGGTTACGGAAACTCACGAAGACCTGGAGACTTATGTCTATCCCGCAGGGCACGGGTTTCAATCGGACCGACGCTCTGACTATCACGCGGAGAGCGATGCGCTTGCCTGGGACCGGACTATGAAATTATTCGAGGCGCAGGGTTAGCCTTGCTGGCCTAGCCATTCCTATCTAATCGCGTCTTAAGGCGAACAAGCTCGGCCTTGTTCTGTACCAGCCGCTTCCCTGAAATTCTCGCAGTTTTCATATTGCCTAGCTTTGGGAATGCTAACCTGCCTCGCGACAATGAATACATCCAAACTAGGTCCACGTAGTTGATGAGAACGTTCAGCTTTAACGCAAGACTCGCTTCTGACAGCTCGAAACCAAGTCTCCTCGCTGTTCGATCACTGAAAAAATAGGAGCTGCCGCAAATGACTACGCTATCAGGCAGCTCTTTGGCTTCGACCTTTTCGACAATTCGAAGCAACCCTTCAAGATAGTACTTGATCATCGTTCGATTAAATGCCGCCCCCGATTTCACTCCCTTCATGACCAGCAGATAGTCAAATGGAGTACCATTGTGGATATCGTATTTCTTCTCACTCGGAGCAAAGACCACGAGCATGGGTGACAGATAACTATAAGGACCTGCCAATTTCGCCGCCGGCGTGGCGAGGAACTGCACCGCCGAGGGAATGATTAGTATTAGTGGAACAACCACAAAATGGGTCGCAAGAGTGCTCATCCACAGAACAAAGCCAGCAAACAGTATCAGGAGCATCAAGATGCCAACGGACCACTGGATGGCAATACTTTTCTCATAGAAGCTATTCATGGCGTACTCTTGTACTTTCCTGAAAGACCCCAATAAAGAAGCACATCTTGCCACTTAGTCCTGCTGCCCATATGTGCTGAATTTCTCCAGCACCAACTCCATTTCCTCATCGCTGAGGATATTCCCGTCCCCGATGCTCAGAACACAGATATATTGCGCGGCCAGTGCTTCAACCTCTTGTGCAAGCCCAAGCGCCTCTCCCGGCGTTGTGCCACTGGCGATGACCCCGTGGTTTCCCAGCAGGCAAGCCCGGCGACCTTCTAATGCGGCGACAGCATGGCTTGCCAATTCTTCCGTACCAAACAAAGCATAGGGCGAGCAGCGGATGTCCTTGCCCCCTGCTGCGGCCACCATGTAGTGGAAAGCCGGAATACCTCTGCCGGTGCAGGCAAGGGCCGTGGCAGCTTCGGAATGGGTATGGACGATGGCGTCAATATCCTTGCGCGCCTCATAGATAGCCTGATGGAAATGCCATTCGCTGGAGGGTTTCAGCTCACTTATCCGCAGCGCCCCATCACGCCCTACGAAAGACAAGTTCTGAGTAGTCAGCTCTGCATAGGCAACCCCGGTTGGCGTGATGACCATGCTGCCCTCACCCTTGCCTGCCCGCGCTGAAACATTGCCCGATTTACCGGGGCTCAAGCCGCTGGCCGACATTTCCTGGGCCGTGGCCAGAACGGCGGCCCGTGCATCTTGTTCAATCATGAGCATGCTCCGGATAGAGCATCAAAAGCCCCGCTTCACTGGCGGCTGCCACGCCGCGCTCGGTGATCAGCCCGCTGATCAAACGCCGAGGCGTGACATCAAAGGCAGGGTTTGCAGCCCCACTGCCCGGAGCGGAGATCTGCACCCTTTCAACACTCCCATCAGCATGAAGCCCACTCAAATGCGTAACTTCCTCCGGCTCGCGTTCTTCTATGGGAATGATCGTGCCATCGCTGATGTGCCAGTCGATGGTGGTATGCGGCAGGGCTACATAGAACGGAATGCTGTTGTCAAAGGCCGCAAGGGCTTTCAAGTACGTGCCAATCTTGTTGGCCACGTCCCCACTGCGCGTGGTTCGGTCCGTGCCCACGATGCACATATCCACTTCACCGCGTTGCATCAAGTGACCTCCGGCATTGTCCACAATGATTGTATGCGGCACCCCATGAGCCCCCAGCTCCCACGCGGTCAGCGCTGCCCCCTGATTGCGCGGGCGCGTTTCATCGACCCACACGTGGATCTTGAGCCCTTTGTCGTGGGCCATATAGATCGGTGCCAATGCCGTGCCCCAATCCACGGTGGCGATCCAGCCCGCATTACAGTGCGTGAGGATGTTGACCACCTTCCCAGGCTTGGTCGCAGCAATCCCCTGGATCAGACCCAGCCCATAAACGCCAATACTGTGGCAGGTTTCAACATCTTCATCACAAATCTCGGCAGCGCGGGTAAAGGCCCGCGTGGCGCGATGTTCCGGCGCAAGGTCGCACAAGGTCGCTTCCATCTCGCGCAAGGCCCAGCGCAGATTGACTGCCGTGGGACGCGTCTGGCCCAGGCGTGCGACGGCGGCATCAACGCCTGCGTTTGAGCTATCCGCCTTCATGGCCAGCGCCATGCCATAGGCAGCGGTCGCCCCAATGCACGGTGCACCGCGCACTTGCATGGTCTCAATGGCGACGGCGGCACCCTCAAGGGTGGCAAGCTCGATGATCTCAAAGCGGTGCGGCAGCAGGGTTTGATCGATGATACGGACGATGCCGTCTTCATCCTGCCAGATCGATCGATAATGTTTGCCGCTGACTTTCATGGGTTCCTACTCCCCTTCAAAACTCACAAGGGTGAGCACCGGCTTGCCTAGCGCTTCGAGCTTTGCACGCCCGCCCAGATCTGGCAGATCCACCACAAAGGAACAGGCGGCGACTTCCGCGCCTGCGCCCTCAATCAGTTGAATGGCCGCAAGGGCGGTGCCGCCGGTGGCGATGAGATCATCCACCAAAATGACCTTGTCCCCCGGCTTGACCGCATCGCGATGGATTTCCAAAACATCTGTGCCGTATTCCAGCTCATATTCTTGTTGCAGCACATCAGCGGGGAGCTTTCCCTTCTTCCGTACAGGAATAAAACCCGCAGCAAGCCGATGCGCCACCGCGCCGCCCACGATAAAGCCGCGCGCTTCGATGCCTGCCACGTGGTCAAAATCCTCTCCCACATGGTGTTGCACCAATGCATCCACCGCACCCATGAACCCTTTAGGATCTGACAAAAGCGTGGTGATGTCCCGGAACATGATCCCAGGCTTGGGATAATCAGGAATGGTGCGGATTATTTCTCTAAGATGGTTCATGGGGTTTTCTCCGCCTGTTTCCGACTAAGTTTGATTAAGTCCGATGTTTCTTCATGGGCACGCCAAGCGCCCGGCCAGCCACCGCATCCAGTTTTGCCACCAGGTCCGCATCCCGCGCTTCGGGAGCCGTGATAATGGCCGTATCCAGCATGGTTTCTATGCCCAGCGGCGAGTTTTTGCGATCCGGCCCCAGCTTGGGCGCAACGGCAGCAATCAAAGCACCTGCCTTAGCCGCATTATCGTTCAGCACCCGGATGATATCGGTAACCTCCACCGCATCATGATCCGGATGCCAGCAATCATAGTCCGTCACCATGGCCACAGTCGCATAAGGCAGCTCTGCTTCGCGAGCCAGTTTCGCCTCTGTAGCGTTGGTCATGCCGATCACGTCATGGCCATCTGATTTGTAGGTCAGGCTTTCGGCGAGAGAAGAAAACTGCGGACCTTCCATGCACACATAGGTGCCGCCGACCGCGTGAGGGATATCAACCTCTTTTGCGGCCTCCGCCAAAGCACCTTTAAGCCGTGGGCAGATGGGTTGGGCCATGGACACATGGGCCACCAGACCGTTGCCGAAAAAACTGCTATCGCGGTGTTTGGAAAGATCCTTGATCTGATCCACCAGCACAAAGGTGCCGGGGGATAGCTCGTGTTTGAAGGAGCCGCAGGCGGAGACAGAAATCACGTCCGTCACCCCTGCTCGCTTGAGCGCATCAATATTGGCGCGGTAATTGATGCCGGAAGGCGTCAGCCCATGCCCTCGTCCGTGCCGGGGCAGGAACACACAGTCCACGCCGTCAACGGTGCCGAATAAAAGCTCATCCGATGGCTGCCCCCAGGGGCTGTCCACAGCCTCCCACCGGGCGTCTTCGATGGCATCCATCTGATAGACGCCAGAGCCGCCGACGATGCCAAGAATGGTTTTCTGAGTAGTCATGGGGAGAAGACTATCTGAAATTGGAGATTGAGTCCCGGTGTATAGGCACATCGCCAGCTGCCACTTCAGAGTCATTCCGGGACTTGATCCCGGAATCTGGCAATCTATCCGCTAGCGGGGGGACGGAACTTGAAGGGCACATCGCGTGTAACCAGTACCGTCCCCGTTGGCTTTGCAGACATCGCCAGATAGCGGGATCAAGTCCCGCTATGACGAAAAATTTGACCTTTGAAGCTGCTCCCATACGAAAATGCCCCAGCAGAGCCAGGGCATTCACGCAAATTCATTTGACCTTAAAGCCTAGTGCTCTACGTCGCGCCATACATAGTGGTAGCTGGCGTACAGGAGCCCGGCCAGGAACAGCAGGAACACCATAACCTGAAAGCCCATACGCTTGCGCTTTTCGAGGCGAGGTTCTGCGGTCCACATGAGGAAGTTAGCCACGTCATAGGACATCTGCTCCACGGTGGCTTCCGTGCCGTCGGGATATTCCACCTGACCCTCAGCCAGAGGCGCGGCCATAGCGATCATATGACCCGGGAAATACGGATTATAATGCGTGCCCGGTGACATCTCATCTGGGTGCGGAGCGTCTTCATAGCCGTTCAGCAGAGAGTAGATATAGCTGGGACCGTTGGCCCGCGCCTTTGCCATCAAGGAAAGATTTGGTGGCAACACGCCCCCGTTGGCTGCCAATGCAGCGCGATCATTTGGGAATGGTCGGGCGATGAAATCAGCCGGAATTGCAGGACGGGTCAGCAGCATGCCGATGTCGTCTACAATAGCACCGGTTTCATCCGGACCCGCAGGCACCTGGTGAGCCGCCGCGATGGCACGCACCTCGTCCATGGAGAACTGAAGCCCACCGGGCTCAGCCATATTGCGGTAGGAGACATATTCCAGCGCATGACAGGCCGCGCAGACCTGTTCATAGACCAGATAGCCCCGTTGCAGGGTCTGAGCGTCGTAGCGGCCAAAGATGCCGTCGAAGGTCCAACCCTGAGCGGGCTCGTGAGGATGGGCCACATCGCCAGCGGCCAGAACTGGCGTTCCGCCGAGCACAGCCATGAAGGTTGCGACGATTGCTGCTTTGCCGATTGTGCGGATGGTCAAGCTCATATCAAGGGCCTCCTATTCCGCGGCCGCAGCGGCGCTGCGACCTTTCAGAACTGAATCAGCAATGGATGCCGGCATGGGTTTGGGTGTCTCCATGATCCCTACCAGAGGCACGATCACCAGGAAGTAGATAAAATAGAAAGCAGTGAGGATTTGCCCCAATGTGACCATCTTGAAGTCAACCGGGCTGTTGAGCCCGAAGACCTGATCATCTGGCGTTCCCGCGCCAACCCAGCCAAGGCCGATACAGGCCAGGACGAACAGCCAAAAGAAAGGCTGCATCATGGGGCGATAGCGCAAGGACTTCACCTTGGACGTATCCAGCCACGGCAGAAGGAACAGCACGAAGATCGAGCCGAACATGGCAATCACGCCCAAAAGCTTGGCATCCAGGAACCAGATGTCAAAGGTCATGGAGCGCAAGATTGCGTAGAACGGCAAGAGATACCATTCCGGCACAATGTGGCTTGGTGTCACCATGGCGTTGGCCGGAATGTAGTTATCCGGATGGCCAAGGGCGTTTGGTGCGTAGAACACAAAGAACGCAAAGACCAGCATGAACAGGACCAGACCAAACGCATCCTTCACCGTGTAGTACGGATGGAACGGCAGGGTGTCCTGTGGGCCTTTCACTTCAATGCCCGTTGGATTGTTGTTGCCCGGCACGTGAAGCGCCCAGACGTGCAACAGCACCAGACCAAAGATCACAAATGGCAGCAGGTAATGAAGCGCAAAGAAGCGCGTCAGTGCAGCGTTGCCCACGGCGAAACCACCCAGCAGCCAGTCCTGAATCGGCTGACCGATCACGGGAATGGCGTTGAAGATAGAGGTGATCACCGTTGCACCCCAGAAGCTCATCTGCCCCCAAGGCAGCACATAGCCCCTAAAGGCTGTGGCCATCATGGCGAGGTAGATCAGAACACCCAGGATCCACAGCATTTCCCGCGGCGCCTTGTAAGAGCCGTAGTACATGCCGCGGAACATGTGAATGTAGACCGCCAGGAAGAACATCGACGAGCCAACCGCATGGATATAGCGCAGCAGCCAGCCAAAGTTCACATCACGCATGATGTGTTCGGTAGAGGCAAAGGCCAGATCAACATTGGCCGTATAATGCATGGCCATGGTGATGCCGGTGGCGATCTGAACCATCAAACAGAAGGTCAGAATACCGCCAAAGGTCCACCAGTAATTGAGGTTTCTCGGCGTAGGAAATGTGCCGAAGCTATCATGCATGAGCCGCACAACAGGAAGGCGCGCATCAAGCCAGCGCGTAAATCCTGAATTCGGCTGATATGTGGATTCGTGGGACATCTTGGTCTCTCTCCTCAGCCGATCTCTAGAGTGTTGGCATCAACGAAGGTGTATTCGGGCACCTCGAGATTATTTGGTGCAGGGCCCCGGCGGATACGACCGGAACTATCGTAGTGCGAGCCATGGCATGGGCAGAACCAGCCGTCATAGTCGCCCCGGTCACCGATGGGCACACAGCCAAGGTGGGTACAGACCCCCACCATCACCAGCCATTCCGGCGTATCAGCCTTGGTGCGATCAGCATCGGGCTGAGGATCGGGCAAAGTTTCCCAATCCACATCGTTGGCGCTCGCGATGTCTTGCTCCGTCCGATGGCGGATAAAGACGGGCTTGCCACGCCACAGCACGGTGATCTGCTGGCCCAGGGCCACTTGAGATATATCGACCCGGATCTGCGCCACGGCGAGCGTGTCGCGAGATGCGTTCATTTGGTCGATCAGCGGTATCGCCGCAGCCCCTGCAGCAACAGCGCCAAAGGCACTTGTTGCGATAAGCAGAAAGTCGCGGCGGTCAGGATTCGTCGTATCAGACTCGGCCACCAGGAAGGCCCCCTCTAAAAGTTGGTAGTTCGAGTGCCCAGAAAAGGGACGGGTTCGCATAGCCCAAGGGCGCGCGTCCTGCAAGGCATTCGGGTGCGGTCGCGCAAGATAATGGTCATGTTCCCCATCGTTCAAGTCCCTGAGGCAACATTATCGCGTTTGGCAGCTGACCATGATAGAAGCCCGGACCATGCGCATCGCCCTTTATCAGCCCGATATTCCACAAAACACAGGCACTCTCATTCGCCTGGCCGCCTGCCTTGGGGTGCCCATCGAGATCATTGAGCCTTG
>JAJFIL010000179.1 GCA_021774965.1 Alphaproteobacteria bacterium | reverse complement strand
AATTTAATGGATATTTTTATTACTCTCGGCCTTGTGCTCATGGTCTGGATGTGTCTGGACTGCATTCAACGCAAGGAGCATTTTATCTGGATCATCATCATGGTGGTGTTGTTCCCCGTGGGCGCCATCATCTATTATTTTGCCGTTAAATCCAAAGGTAAAAAGCGCGGCAATTTATTTCCTATGCCTTCCAAACCGAAAGAGGTGGAATCGGAAGACACACTGCACCTCAAGGAATTGATAAAAAAACATGAAAAGGCTTTCCATTATGAAAAGCTGGGGCAGGTCTATTACGATCAAAAAAATTATGAACTGGCCATCCCGCAGTTCGAGGCCGCGCTAAAAAAAGATCCCGAAATGAACGAAGCCCGTTATGGGCTTGCAAAAAGCCTCCACGGACGGGGGAAATACATGGAAGCGGTGAAAGCCCTTGAAGAGCTTATCAAGATAGATAAAAAGTACGATTACGGGAATGCCATTTTTGGACTCGCCGAATGCTACCGCATGGCGGGCATGGAAGAAAAGGCTCTGGCAACCTATAAGGAAGTGATCGATTCGTTTGCTTTCTTCAAAGCCTATTATCATTATGGCCGTATGCTCGATAAAATCGGACAAAAGCAGGAAGCCATCGATCAGATGAAAAGCCTCATCGGCTCGTCCAAGGATTTACCGGAATACAAACTGGAAAAAGAACGGTACTGGATTGACGAAGCCTACAAGTTTTTAAGAAAAAACGGTATTGAACTCGCCTGACAACCCATCACGCGATTAAACATTAAATAGATAAGAGGATTTTCATAAGATGACCATTCTGGCGCAAAATCTAAAGACAATTCGTAAAAATCTGGGCCATACACAGATGGCTTTATCGGAAGTTTTAGATATTGGATTTCGAACTTACGTCCGTTATGAAGCGGGCGAAAGAGACGCGCCCATTGCTCTCATGGTGAAATTGGCCAAACTGGGAAATATCTCTCTGGATCGTTTGCTGACCACCGAAGTGGATACTGAAGACCTGAAAGTTCCAGACGTTCAAAAAATACCCGCAAGTGCTAAAAACCTGGAAGTTATTGGGGGCAGTCTGGATGAGGGGCGTTTGATGTTCAAGGGATTAAAAAGTGACTTTCTGATCAGCGCCGACAGCAGTGAAAAAAAGCTTTTGACCCAGTTTCGCAAAATGGACAAGACCAAACGGGACAAGTACCTGGTTAGCATGGAATGGATGCTGAGCAACGGCAAGCCAACGGTTCCATCCGGGAAAAAGAAAAAAGTGGCTAAAAACGTGGTCAAAGCAAAAAATGCCGCCCGTTTGAAAAAGATGACCAAAGCCATCAAAAAAATCACCCTCAAGGGCTGATTACTTGCGTAAAAACTTTCTCAACAAATCCTCGATATCATAAAAGAGCGCGATCGGCCGTCCATGCGGGCAGGTGAAAGGCAGTTCCGTCCGCTCCAGATCTGAAATCAGTTGGGCGATTTGATCCGGTCCCATCGGGTGATTGACCTTGATCGCATTGCGACAGGACATCATGATGAGAATGTCTTCGTATTTTTCCTGTAAAACTTGCGATTCTCCCTGACGCGGCAACAACTCGACAATATCTCTTAAAATGTGTTCATGGTCGTTGTTCTTCAAAATGGCCGGAACGGAGCGCAAGAGGAATTCGTTTTTTCCGAAGGCTTCCAACTCCAGCCCCCACGCCGCCAGCTTTTCCAGATGCAGCTCCAGCAACTCCGACTCACCAGGAGAAAATTCGACGGAAATTGGAAAAAGAAGCTGTTGAACGTCCACCTTTTTATTTTTTGCGGCGTCACGGAATCGTTCATACAGGATTCTCTCGTGCGCCACATGTTGATCGATAATCACCATCCCCTTTTTGCCCTGCATGACGATAAAGGAATTATCCAGTTGCCCCAGGGCTTCAAATTCCGAAAATATCAAACTGGAAACCGGGACGGGCTTTTGATCGTAATAGATCGGCTTCTGCTCCCCGCTTGCGACAGGACGATGCGCTCCTCCGTCATGCGGTTTGTACAAGGTCTCCATTGCGGTCGATAAAGGTTGCTGATGACGGGTTGCGGAATACAAGTTTGCGTCATTTCTTGTTGGCGGCTGGAAGGCGTGAGCTTGTTGCCCCTTAGGTGAGGAGTACGAGGCGTACCCGACCTCACTTTCAGCCACACGGTTTTCCGACTCCCCCTGCGGGGGCATCAAAGACGCTTTTTCATTGCGGCTGAGCGCGTTTCTCACTTCTTCACTCACCAGTTGATGCACTTCCTGCTGAAAGGCAAAGCGGACTTCAGCCTTACTGGGATGCACATTCACATCGAGCAATTTCGGGTCCATCGACAAATCCAGAAAAATCACCGGATGCCGGCCCTTGGGCAGAAGATGGCTGTAACCCTGCTGGGTCGCGTGTAAAATGACCTTGTCGCGTATGAACCGCTGGTTGATGAAACAAAATTGTGCCGACCGATTGGAGCGTGTATATATGGGGCTGGAAATATACCCTTGCAGTTTGTAAGGACCCGATTCCCGGTTGACCGTCACCAGTTCCTTGGCCAGATCGGCCCCAAACAGCTCCGCGATGCGGTAAAGCAATTGATCTGTCGGAAGCGTGTTGATAAGTTCCCGGCCATTGTGCTTCAAATTAAATTGGATGTGCGGGTTCGCCAGCGCCTGTTGCGTGACCACTTGCGATATATGAGAGAATTCGGTCGAATCGCCTTTAAGAAATTTTTTGCGCGCCGGGGTATTGTAAAATAACTGGGCGACCTCCAGGGTGGTGCCCCGGGGGCAGGCGATGTCTTTCACAGGAGCCATCGTCCCACCTTCAACACTGACCAAAGTCCCACCCTGATTTTCGTCGCTTGTAGTGGACAAGCGGACTTTCGCCACCGATGCAATGCTGGGCAACGC
>JAJFIL010000178.1 GCA_021774965.1 Alphaproteobacteria bacterium | reverse complement strand
GGGTTATGTTCACGGGCATCCAGATCATGGAACCTGAAATTTTCTCCCGTATTCCAGCCGGGCAATTTTGCGGAACCACCGAACACATTTTTCCAGACATGATTCAGGAAGGGCTTCCCGTCTTCGGCTATCTGCACAATGATTACTGGATCGATATGGGAAACCGCGAGCAGTATTTGCAAGTCCATAAAGACGCACTGGACGGGAAAACCCGTTTACAAACCGGCCCCTTAAAAACACCCGAAAGCCCCGGCATCGTTCCTCCGGTCGCTGTTGGAGAAGGCTGTACTATTGACCCCACGGCTAAAGTCGGGCCGCATGTCGTCCTCGGCAATGGATGCCGGGTGAAAAGCAATGCTGTGATTCAAAACTCTGTTTTGTGGAATAACGTGACGGTGGGTGAAGATTGTATGGTCCAACAATCAATCCTGGGTAAGGGTGTGACTGTTTCTGGCAAGGCAGAAATCATCGACCAATCCTTAAACGCCTGACACTTCTTTCAGAATCCATCTCAACAAAAATACCCGCGCAGGCTCTACCAGCCTAGACGCGGGTTTTTAGTTTCAGTTTTGCTACAGCGTTTTGTGATTGCTGAGCGTCATGCTGTTGACCTCAATGGTCCCGTTTTCGCTGTTGATAATCCTTCGATACTGAGGCAAATCGGCATCCCCCACCCGGACATAATCATCCGTGTAGCTTTCCACATCCTTGATGCCCTTTTCCTGGTTGAAATAGTACACCGTGTATTTATGCGTGAGATATTTATCGTCCGGGTTTTTCACGCTTTCTTCGATATTGATGGTGAACGCCATGCGCGGCGTCGTGCGGTTGATCTGCTGAATCCGACCGTCCTTGATCCTGTAAAAAGACTTCATGCCGTCGCCGCCCATGCTGACAATGCGGCCCAGGGGATGCGTTCCCTCGTCGCCAAAAGACAGCTTGTATTTACCATCGGACTCTTCAAACGACCGGGGCCCGCGATGGCTGACGATGGAAGTCATATTTTCAGTCAAAAATCCTTTTGCTTTTTCGTCCTGAATCGTGGTTTCAATTTCCTTGACGTTTTTTGCGGTGACGGTTCCTTTTTCTTCCTTGCCATTGATGTTCACCACAACATCCGCGGAAAACCCGGGAAACCCGGTCGGCCAGCGGGCGGTGTTGCCAAATACTTCTTTTAAAGCCTCACGCGCGTCCGCATGATCTTTCTGAGTGGTTTCAACGTCTTTTTCTTTAGTATAGGTCGCCATTCAATCTTCTCTCCTGATGAGTTATTTTTTATGAATTAAATTTCTTATGGATTATAAAAGTATTTCAATTTTAGCTTTTTTCCTCAACCCCTGCAAATAATGCCCTACCTTTTCCTGAGCTTTTTCCATGAACAAATGTTTCTGAATGACCACTTCCATTTCAGCATAGGAAGCCTGTTCTGCGGGTTTAATTTCGACGAGTTTAATGAGGTGATACCCATAAGGCGTTTTCACAACATCACTGGTATCCCCTGCTTTCATCTTTGAGATGGCGGCATCAAACTCTGGATCAAACACTCCCTTGTAGATAAAGTCGAGGTCGCCGCCCTGGGGGGCGCTTCCCGCATCGTGCGAATATTTTTTTGCCAGCTCCGCAAAATCACCGCCCGCTTTCAATTCCTCAAGAATGCTGTTGATCTTTTTTTCCGCAACCTTATCCAATTCTTCCTGACGTTCGTGCAATTCTTTTTCGCTAAATTTTTTAACCAGTTCCGGCGGATAAATCGCTATGAAAATGTGACTGGCGCGAAAAGCGTCGGGCCGGGAAAATTTTTCCTTATTATCCTCATAATACTTTTTAACGTCTGCGTCCGTGATTTTTATTTTCCCCCGGACCTGCTCGTCGATCAACTTCTTCGCCGTGAGGTCCACTTTAATGGATTCCTTCAATTCGTCTTCGGTCAATCCCCTGGCTTTAAGCGCCTTATCGAACTCCTCTTTGTTCTTATAAGGTTCCATGACGCCCTTGAATTCTTTATCCACTAATTCGGGGGCGATGGTTACCTGTTCGGATTGCCCTTCCTGGTAAACCAGTTCGCGGACGATTTCCTTATCGACAATAGCCATGACGATCTTGCGTTGTTCTTCCGGGGAAAAAGTTTTCTGATTTTCCCGCATGGCGCGATTCAATTGAAATGCAATCGTTTTGGATTGAATTTCAACTCCGTTGACCCTGGCGACTACCTTTGGAAGAGAAATTTCGCCATCCGCTTTTTTAGATTCCGACTCTGCGAAAACACTCGCCGGCACCAAACCAAGAATGAACAGGATAAGAGCCACTACCAGCCCTCTTTGCATTGTTACGGGCATTCACAACCTCCAGATAAAATAGTGTAAAACGGAAAAATCGGGCCTTGAGCCGAAGAAAACGTATCAGTATATGGAAAGATTACCATTGTTGGGGAAGCCTTGCAATGCCAAGAAAAACAGGATACGTTAATATTCGCACCCGCTCTCAAACTGGAAATTCAGGTCGGCGAACTTTGCATCGGCGAACCCTTGAAATCGGCATACGTCTTTTAATAATCCAATAATAAGGAACGGTTTTTCCTCAGTTTAGCCAACCTCCGAGCGTTGACGCAGACGAGGGGATATGGGACAATCCCTGCAATTCCATCGCAGTGTTTCCTTCATGAATCATAATCGTAACCCTCTTTTCTCAGCAATTCCGTACCTGTGCCTGTTCATTTCCGGGACCGCCAGCCTGACCTACGAACTGATCTGGATCCGGCAACTGACGCTGATTTTTGGTGGCACGCTGTT
>JAJFIL010000177.1 GCA_021774965.1 Alphaproteobacteria bacterium | reverse complement strand
ACCTTGAGCAACGGCCCCAACGCGCCGAGCCACAGCCCTGGAAGGCTGAAGGTGAGCACTGCTAGATAGAATGTTGAAACCGCTATTTGCGCACCGATCATCCATGGCACTTTCCAGCGGATCAATAATAGAAATCCAAGGGCCACATCCATAAATCCTGCAGCGATAGTCGCAGGGGCCGCAAGATTTGGTGAGAAGCCGATCTGCAACAATATTCCTGCCGCATAGCTGAACGAGACCGGATCAAGCAGCACCAGCCCGGAGACAATCCAGAACAAGGCCAACAGAGTTCTTGCAATGGGCCGCAGGAAATACAGGCGCGCATGCCAGCGGTCCTGAACCTGAGCAGGCTTGGCACCAAGAGCCTCGTCCATTGTCTTGGGCGCAAACCCTGTGGCTTCCACAAAATTCGCCAGCGACCCGGTATTGGGCCTATCCATCATTGAAAGAAAAGTTGAGCGCATGGCCGTACGGGAGCCGAACCATCCCGCTATGTCCCCAAGGCGAAAAGCAACGGAGGACACAAATTGTGGAATACGCAACAGAGGCTGATTGCGAAAGCCCAACCAGCGTCTCTGAGTTGTCACAAAATCTGCGGCAGTCATTTCTTCCGGACCCACCGTATCAAGAATGATCCGTGAAGGTGCATCCGGTTTCAGAAAACCCGCAACGGCGCAAGCCAGGTCATTCATGTGGATGGGTTGGATCAACTGATCATTAGCAGGTACGGGGGTGACAAACGGAACTCCCGTAAGCCCGCGCAAAAGCGCTGTGCCGCCATAGGTGCCCCGTCCATAAACCAACGATGGCCGCAGGATGACCCAGTCCAGATCCAGACCAGCGAGAGCAGCATCGCCCGCTGCCTTGCTGGCTCCATATTCAGTGGCGGCATCGGTCCCTTCCCCCGGGCCCGCCCCCAGTGCTGATATCTGGATAACGCGCCGAATGCCATTTTTCTCACACGCCTTGAAGAGAGCTTCGGGAGCGGCCCGATGAACAGCATCTGCATTGTCGCGGTGCGAGCCCTGGAGAATGCCCACGCAATTGATGACAACATCCACCCCGGCAAGGCGTTGGAGCCAATCTTCAACAGAAGTGTCCCGGTTAAAGTCGCAAGAGATCCACTCAAAATACGGAAACCGCCGCCGGCCATAGGATACATCCCGGCCAGCGGCGGCTATCTCGTGTCCTTGCGCATAGAGATGCGCGGCAATGTGTGAGCCCAAAAATCCATATGCGCCGGTAATGAATATGCGCATGGGCAAGGCTCCCTATCGCGAACGATCCCTAGAAAGGAATGTCGTCATCCATTTCCTGGGAGAAATCCTCAGGGCGTCCGCCGCCACTACCGCTGCCACCGGAAGATGATTGTCCGCCCCCGGAGGAATACCCTCCGCCTCCGCCGCCTTCGTTGCGACTGTCCAGCATGGTCAGCGTACCGTTAAAGCTCTGCAGCACCACTTCGGTGGAATACTTGTCGACACCGCTCTGGTCTTGCCACTTACGGGTCTGCAGGCTGCCTTCCACATAAATCTTGGAGCCTTTCTTCAGGTATTGCTCTGCAATTTTGCAAAGACCCTCGGAAAAGATCACCACGCGATGCCACTCGGTCTTTTCGCGGCGCTCGCCTGTGCTTTTGTCGCGCCAGCTTTCTGATGTGGCGACGCTCAAATTCGCAATGGGGCGTCCGTCCTTGGTGTGACGAATCTCAGGGTCTGCGCCCAGATTGCCCACCAGGATCACCTTATTGACGCTACCAGCCATACCCGTTTCTCCTTTACCCACTTTGATTTTTTGGGTCACAAATCCGCGCCGTAAGGGCGAATCGTGACGATTGCTTTTCTTGGATATAGCATCCCAGGCCCGAGCCGGGGCACATTCATCCAGGTTATCCACACCAGAAATTAAATCTCAGTGTTCACATTTTGTTCTTGCTGTCAATTGCGACTCCGGGCTCTATGTTGCTCCGATGCCTTTTGGGGCCATTTTTTGTTACAGGTAGGCGTTGATGAGCCAGAAAAATATCCGCGTGGTCGGGGCGCGGGAACATAATCTGCAGGACATAACCGTAGAGTTTCCGCGGGATTCCCTGGTGGTGATCACCGGCCTGTCGGGCTCGGGCAAGTCCTCTTTGGCGTTTGATACGGTCTACGCAGAGGGCCAGCGCCGCTATGTGGAGAGCCTGTCGGCCTATGCCCGCCAGTTCCTCCAGCTCATGCAAAAGCCCGATGTGGACCATATTGACGGCCTCTCCCCTGCCATCTCGATTGAGCAGAAGACCACCTCCCGCAATCCGCGCTCCACTGTGGGCACGGTGACGGAGATCTATGACTACATGCGTCTTCTGTGGGCCCGTATCGGCGTGCCCTACTCCCCCGCCACCGGTCTGCCCATTGAAGCCCAAACCGTGAGCCAGATGGTGGATAAGGTTCAGGCCCTCAAGGAAGGCACCCGGCTTTACTTGCTGGCTCCCATCGTGCGCGGGCGCAAAGGGGAATATCGCAAGGAGTTTGCAGATCTTCTGAAACGCGGCTTTCAACGGGTAAAAGTAAACGGCGAGTTCTATGATCTCGACGATGCGCCCAAGCTGAACAAAAAACTCAAGCACGATATTGAAGTGGTGGTGGACCGCCTGGTGGTCAAGCCCGGTCTTGAATCACGCCTGGCGGATTCAATGGAGACGGCACTTCATCTTGCCGATGGTCTGGCTTATGCTGAAATGGCCGATGCCAAAGATGCAGACGGCAATCCGGAGCGCATTATCTTCTCCGAGAAATTCGCCTGCCCGGTTTCCGGTTTTACCATTGAAGAGATTGAGCCCCGGCTTTTCTCCTTCAACAATCCATTTGGCGCTTGCCCCACTTGCGACGGGTTGGGGACCCAGCATTTCTTTGATGCGGAAATGGTGATCCCCGATGCCACGTTGTCTTTGAAGGATGGTGCCGTGGCTCCGTGGTCGCGTTCCACCTCGCCCTACTACACGCAAACTCTGATGGCGATCACGTCCCACTATGGCGCGGTGATGACCAAGCCGTGGAACAAGCTTTCCAAAAAGGTTCGCGACGTCATTCTTCACGGCTCCAAGGGCGAAGAAATCCAGTTTGTCTATGACGATGGCCTGCGCCGCTATGAGAACACCAAAGCTTTCGAAGGCGTGATCCCAAACCTGGCCCGGCGCTGGCGCGAGACGGATTCTACCTGGGTCCGCGAGGAAATGGAAAAGTTTCAGGGCATCACTGATTGTGAGGCTTGCGATGGTTATCGCCTGAAGCCCGAAGCGCTTGCCGTGAAGATCGGCGGGCTGCACATCGGCGAAGTCACCCAGATGTCCATCAAGGTCGCGGCGGACTGGATTGAAAAGCTGCCCAAGAAGCTCACCAAGAAGCAGATTGCGATTGCCGAACGCATCCTCAGGGAAATTCGCGAACGGCTTTACTTCCTCAATAATGTGGGGCTGGAGTATCTCACCCTGTCACGCGGCTCTCGCACGCTTTCGGGCGGGGAAAGCCAACGCATTCGGCTGGCCTCTCAAATCGGCTCCGGCTTGACTGGTGTTCTTTATGTGCTGGATGAACCTTCCATCGGTTTGCACCAACGGGATAACGCGCGATTATTGGAAACCCTGAAGCGTCTGCGGGATCTCGGCAATACAGTCATTGTTGTAGAGCACGACGAAGAAGCTATTCTTATCGCAGACCATGTCATCGATATTGGTCCCGGCGCAGGGGTGCATGGGGGTAAGGTTGTTGCGGAAGGCACGCCGCAACAGGTCATGCAAAATCCGGACAGTCTCACCGGGCAATATTTGACGGGCATGCGGCAGATCGAAGTTCCAAAAGAACGCCGATCTGCCCACAAGGATCGCTGGATCACGGTGAAAGGCGCACGTGCCAATAATCTGAAAGACGTTACAGCGAAAATCCCCACCGGCACGTTTGCGTGCGTGACCGGTGTTTCCGGCGGCGGCAAATCCACGCTGACCATTGAGACCCTGTACAAGGCTGCGGCTCGCAAGATCATGTCCGCGCGTGAACATCCCGGCAGCCACGACGAGATACAAGGCCTTGAGTTCATCGACAAG
Organism: Alphaproteobacteria bacterium; assembly: GCA_021774965.1. Lineage (GTDB taxonomy): Bacteria > Pseudomonadota > Alphaproteobacteria > JAJFIK01 > JAJFIK01 > JAJFIK01. Next base: position 25,188 of record JAJFIL010000177.1, on the reverse strand, counting down.
GTAATCGATATCGATCAGTCCCCCATCGGGCGCACACCGCGGTCAAACCCCGCGACCTATACCGGTGCCTTCACCCCCATCCGCGAGTGGTTCGTGGGCCTGCCCGAGGCTCGAACACGGGGCTACAAGCCAGGGCGGTTTTCTTTCAACGTCAAGGGCGGACGCTGCGAAGCCTGTCAGGGCGATGGTGTGATCAAGATCGAAATGCACTTTCTGCCCGACGTTTATGTCACTTGCGATATGTGCCACGGGAAACGTTATAATCGCGAAACTTTGGAGGTGACCTTCAAGGGGAAATCCATCGCCGATGTGCTGGACATGAACGTCGAGGAAGGCGCTGAGTTCTTCAAGGCCGTCCCTTCAGTGCGTGAAAAACTCGACACGCTGAAACGTGTGGGCCTTTCCTACATCAAGGTGGGTCAGCAGGCCCCAACGCTTTCGGGCGGTGAAGCACAGCGCGTAAAGCTTGCCAAGGAACTCTCACGTAAAGCCACCGGCCAGACGCTCTACATTCTGGATGAGCCAACCACGGGCTTGCACTTCGAAGACGTGCGTAAACTTCTCGAAGTGCTGCATGAGCTGGTAGACCAGGGCAACACCGTCGTGGTGATTGAGCACAATCTGGAGGTCATCAAAACGGCCGACTGGATCATCGATCTAGGCCCCGAAGGTGGAGACGGCGGCGGGAAAATTGTCGCCGCTGGCACGCCGGAAGAAGTGGCTATGGTAAAGGCCTCCTATACCGGTAAATACCTCAAACCGCTTTTGAAAAAGACGCGCCCCACCACGGCTACAAAGAAACCCACACCGAAGCAAAAAACTCAACCTTCCCCAAAAGGGGCCCGGAAGAAACCTGCCAAGAAGACTGCAAAAAAAACCGCCAAGCGACGCACGAAGGTGGCTTAGCGGTTCTCACGCTTTATTCGAATTCTGCGGCAACGGCAGAACTACCCTTGATGCGTCGGTAGGCTTCTGCAAAGAGCCCCGCTTGAATAGAAGTGGTGATGCAATACATGACGACATATACAACGATGTACAAGGCAACACCCACCGCAATGGCTATCCCGGTCATCCCTGTATTTGTTGCCAACATAGCGAGTGGAATACCGACAATTCCTCCGACAATAAGAATTGCAATGAAAAATCCAATCATCATCAAGAACATCAAAACATAAGTTCCGACGATGCCGAAAAACAGTGCGCCGGTATTTCCCTTGCTCAATCTCCACGCGCGACGAAGACCCAGCCCGCCTTCTTTGACTGCAATCGGAATGGCCAGACCAAACTTGGCCCAAAACCAACAGATAGCTGAAAGTATGAAAACAAAGGCTCCCAAACCACCAAGGATGACAATTCCCGGGCTTTCCGACATAAATGCCTCAGGTGATTCAGCCCCTGCAAAAACCGCCACGGCGACAATAATGGGGATAATCATTACAACCAGCATGACCAAATAGGTCAGGAGAAGAAGCAAAATATAGTCAAGGGCAACCATGATTTCTTTTGGTCCCAGTCGAAAGTACAACGGTCCTCTGGGTGTCGCACCATCGACAACCATTCTCGTGTAAGCCACAACAGGAATTGCGATTACGACAAACATCAAGAGCAACCCAACCAAACTGTGAACCCAATACATCCCAGTTTGCGCGGCGGCAGCGGTCTCCACATAAGTGGCCATTGTCTCCTGCATGTCGCTCCCAGATGCCATATTTCGATACATTTCGAACTGGGCCATCATCACGTCCTGTGTAGTAAAGTACGAATAGGCCATGATGCCGATGAGACCGGCTACGAGCGGGAACCAACCCACCCGAATAACATCACCCATCCGACCAAGCCCAAGACCAAAGGCACTTTTGATAAGACTGCCTGCTGAAATTCTCGTGTCACTCATTTTGTCCTCCCAGACAATTCGTTCAACAATGCTGGCTGGCTCACTTTGGCCTCACAGCATTTTGTTTCGCGTTTATTTTCACACTCTAGTTTTCGACAGTATTTGGTTGATCAGGACGCAAAATATTATAAACGCGGCCATACGTTCCGATAGACCACTGATACACAAACAAATACGCCAACTGGCTGATGGCCGCAGCACTCACCGCCGCCTTCAAATTTGGATTATTCAACACCTCAACAGGTTCGCCCAGGAAGATGTACGTCACGTAGCCTTGCGTATCGGCCTCGACAAACTGTGCGAGGCCATAAGCAAGGCCGACCCCAATTACTCCCAATAAGAACATGTACACCAGAGTGATAAGAAAAATGGACCCGGCTTTGTCCACAGTAATAGACCAGCCGTACCCAATTCGAATTTTGTTCATCAGAACCACATCAAACTCAACCAATGCGAACCGCATTGCGGCCCAAATAATTGCCCAAACAGATGAGATCATCCAGGCAATGAATCCAAGACCTACAATCGAAAGAAATACCGGATCAAGTGTCGCCTCCTTATTGCTGTTCTGTGCGTAGGTCTCCAATTGTTCCCAGGTAACGCCCGTATCAATTACATAGGTAAGCAATGCCCATATGGCTCCGCCGTAGGCGGCGGTCACAATCAACAAAATGAGTAATATCAGTATAAAGATTATAATGGATACGCCAATTAATCTCCATTCACGCCCCCCAAAACGCAAATAGATCCCCTTGCCGTCTGGATGCTTGAAGTAGAACAAAATACCCGCCACATAAATTGGCAAAGCGGCAAACAGATACGGGAGGCTATATAGCATTGTGTGGGTCATATTGGCCCAAAAAGCCGGGGTTGCTTGATCCACGTCTTCCTGAGTGAAGGCGGGAGCCGAGTACAATGACCAAGATATGATGGCGGTGCCGAGGATGAGCCAAACCAAAACCTTCAACACCATCGGTATGTAACTGGCCAGCGCAAACTTGAAACCATGGCCCACCGTGGCCCAGACTTTCAGTTCATTCTCTGCGACTACGTTTGAATTACTCATTGCCGACCCTCCCCTCAAACCTGATGGAAGGATACGGGAGATTTCAACTTTTCACAACCAGTGGCATAATTGCACGTTGTGACATTTCTTTTGATATGGCAGTTTCAAAAGCATCATAATGTCTCGCATTATCATCCATTCTCTTCCCCATCCCCTTTCCCTCGGCTGGATGGATTTTCAAATATAATAGGAGCGCGTTTTCCCAATGGCATTGGAAAATTATTCTGAGTACGACGGCCTTGGCCTGGCTGAGTTGGTGAAGAACAAAGACGTCTCTCCTACAGAGTTAGTGGAAGAAGCCATCGAGCGGATTGAAAAACACAATCCAACGCTCAACGGCGTAATCTTCAAGGCCTATGATCAAGCGCGTGATGATGCCAAGGCGGACATTCCTGATGGTCTCTTCAAAGGCGTGCCTTTCTTGCTCAAGGATATCACCGGCGACCGCGAAGGCTGGCCCACCACTCATGGAACGCGATACCTCAAGGATTTCCCTGCAGCTGTTAATTCCGAATTGGTCAATCGCTATCTGAAGGCTGGCGTTATTCCATTGGGCAAAACCAATGTGCCGGAGCTCGGCTCCATGCCGGTAACAGAATCCATTGCTTATGGCCCCTGCCGCAATCCCTGGAACCCGGAATATACACCAGGCGGCTCATCCGGCGGGTCAGCCAGCATGGTGGCAGCGGGTGTTGTGCCTCTTGCCCACGCAAGCGATGGCGGCGGATCAATTCGTATTCCCGCAGCGTGCAGTGGCCTTGTTGGGCTTAAACCTACCCGCCAGCGTAACCCCAAAGGACCCATCCTGGGCGATATCATGGGCGGCCTGGTGGAAGAGCACGTTGTTACTCGCACAGTCCGCGACTGCGCCGCCATGCTTGACTGCACAGCAGGCCCTGAAGTGGGCGAACCATATTCAGCTCCTCCGCAGGCGGAAAGTTATCTTACCGAATGCCAAACAGATCCGGGCCAGCTTCGCATTGGATTGTTCACCACCAATCTGCACAACGGTGGCCCTGCAGAAGCAGAGAACGTTGCCGCCGCAAAAGAGACCGGCAAGATGCTGGAAGATCTGGGGCATATTGTCGAAGAGGTTGAACTTCCTTTTCTGGATTACGACATGTTCCAGCAGGCCTTTACCGCCATTTGGGTTTCCAGCGCCACGTCATTCCTGGATTCCATGCACATGATAACGGGTCGAGAGTTGCGTCAGCAGGATTTTGAGCCCCTCACCTGGGGTCTTTATGAGGCCGGCAAGCAAGTCAATGGTGGGCAATATCAGATGTCCATCACCATGCTCCAGATCGTGGGTCACGGCTTTGGGAATTTCCACCAGACCTACGATGTGCTTTTAACCCCGACAATGGGTCAGCATGTGGCCAAGGTGGGGCAGTTCTCCACCAACGAAAGCGACGTAGAAAAAGCCTTCGCCCCTCTATTGGACTACCTACCCTTCACACCGCTGTTTAATGCAACGGGCCAGCCTTCGATTTCCCTCCCCCTACATCAAAGCACGAGAGGGCTTCCAATCGGCATGATGTTCACCGCGGCTCTGGGCCGTGATGACACTCTGTTGCGCCTTGCGGGCCAGCTGGAGAAAGCTTGTCCGTGGGCGGATCGTCGCCCCGGGATTTGGGGATGAGCGCTAGGGTGCCATTTCGAAATGAAAGAAATATCGGACTTGGTGCGAAGCAGCCGGTTGACTGTCAACCATACGCGGTAAGAAGAATGCAAGTGACACCGCCTCAAGTGTGTTTTCATCCATTCTTCCGGGTGGATCAGCTTCTTCAACATGAACATTAATGGGGCGGCCCATCTCATTGATGGTGAAAGCAACCATGATCGTGCCTTCTTCTGATCGACGCGCCATGGAACTTGGATACGTTGGTAAAACCCTCACAAGCGAATGAATCTCCCCCTCACGACGCATGGCGGCGAACATTGCGAGTTCTCTTATTTCTTCTTCCTTCCGCCTGTATGACCACCCATTCGAACGATCGTTGATCCAATTCAGATAAATCGAAACTAATGTATCATCTGCGTATCGCAGTTGGCGCAACTGCTCTATTGCGGGCATTAGCATGTTTGTAGCTGTTCTTCGGTCGCCCTGCTCTAACTCCCATAAGGATTGCATGACCTGGATTTGAGCAACCTCACTACGTCGTGGTGGAATTCTGGAGAGTATCTCCGACGCTCGAACAAGATAGCTGTGCCGAATTTCCGAATGAGAATAAACCGAGCCAATAATGACTCTACTCCTGTGACTAGGAACGTTGTGTTCAACCTGTAACAATGGCCGCCCCAATTCGAGGCAAACAAGTCCAACTTGCTCACTCGTACCGCCATAAAGTTCTGTTCCAAGCGAAAGAGCTTCGAGGAGTGCCTCATCGCCAGTTTCATCACCTACAATATGTCGCTGAGCTCTTCCAAGTTCATAAAGGGACTCGAACAAATCACTCTTCGCCTCGGGGCCAATGTCCCGAAGCGCATCAACTGATACCTGGAAAATTTGAGTTGCATCTTCCCACCTGCCAACTTCGTTCAATGCATACCCGTAATTGAATGCCAGTAAGCCAGTATTGCGGTGGCTCGGCCCATAAAGCTCTAGCCCGGCCTCGTAAGTGGCTTGCGCATGAGGCAATGCCCCATATAGATCTCTAGCTGCCGCAGCTTCTTGATAGGCAGCATAAGCCTCGCGCAAGTCTGCTTCCGACGCATGAACAGGTACTGACTGCAAAATCAGAACCGCAAATAAGCCTACGCAACCTTTAATCCATCGCCGTTGCATACTCATATTGTCCTCACGTGATTTTCCAATATTGTTGACCTCATCGCGGCACCGGCCCCGTTAGGTCTCCCCCGATCGGGGGGAGAACAGGCCCAAAATCCAAGGGGAAGCCGGCGAAGGTATCGCCCTGAGCGCCAAAACGAAAAGAATAGGTAACACCTTCGGTGGCGACGGCGCGCCCATTGATCATTTTGGGGATGTACCTAAAAGTTGAGACTGCTTCAAGCGCGGCAGCGTCATACGTACTATCGGTATCTGACTCTGTGATCTCAATACTTTGGGGGTGTCCGTTTTCATCCACATCAAAGCTAAAATTGATACGGCCATCAACGTGCCGTGGCGCCAGATTGTCAGGATAACGCGGACCGGGACGGATCAGTGGATGAAGATTTCCATCAACTCGCAATGCTGCGTAGGCGCTAACATCTTCCATCGCCCGCTCAACTCTTGGCAGCGGATAACTTGCGGTGCGTAAACGAACCCAGGTGAGATAGATCGAAACCATTGTATCGTCCGCATACCCTGCAATTGTCAGCGTTTCAAATGCGGGATCTAGCACGTCATTGGCGGCATATTTGCGCCCGAGGATCATGAGGTTCATCCCTTGAATGGCTTGTACCTGCGCTAATTCCAAATCCCTGTGCGTTGTTTCAAATATATCATGGGCGCGAGCAAGGGCTTCGTGTTGAATGTCCTCCGGCACAAATCTAGAAGACATGACGATACCGCGTTGGCGATTGGCGACCCGGGGCTCAACATTGTGTGTGTTTGGCCGACCTATTTCCAGATAAATCAATCCAACTTCTTCACTGTTCTCACCGTATAGCGTCCGCCCCATTGCCAGCGCTTCATCAAGTGCGCCATCGCCGTGGTCGTAATCATCTTCCGTGCCGTGAAAGTGGCGTTGAGCTCGTCCCAACAAATAGAGCGCTTCAAATAAACCCTCAGAATTAAAAGCCGCATCAACGCGAAGGCCAGGGATCGAGGCTCCCAATACTTCAATCGCCTCGTCCCAACGCACGACACGGCTTAGGCCTTCCCCATATTCCAAACCAAGTAATGATGTATTGATGCTATCAAGCCCATAAAGCTCCTGGGCTGTTTCATACGCGGCTTGGGCGTGTGGAAGTGCTGCGTGCCAATCACCCGCTTCCTGATAAACGGCATGAGCTTCCTGCAGATCAGTGTCGGAGGCGTATGTTGAAGTTCCGACCAGAAGCGTCAGGCCAATAAACACACATCCTAAAACTCTCATAGCATGCCCAATCTTTCTCATTTCATCAGCATGATCGGGCGCCTTGGCGGAGCACCATTCTCAGGCCGTCAACCCGAACAGCCTCTCCATTCTGTTGGGCGGGTATGAACGTCCAAGTTTGTCGCATGGTCCGGCGAATCTCATCATCCCAACGGCGGGGCATGGTCGATTCAACAACAGCAGTGCGAGGGACTTGACCGTCTGCATTCACGCTATATTCCAGCATACCGTACAGCCCCTCAAGATCGTCAATACACCCCCTTCGGTCCCTGGCAGCCAAGGTCCTAGCCAAAGGAATAATCCCGCCCTCGCGACGCAGAAGGCCGTAGCTTTTGGCTTGCAGCAGCATGCGCTCCATTTGTCGCGTATTCCAATCCCGGAAATGACTAGCAATCCAATCTACATAGAGACCTAGAACATAGTCATCCATATAACCTTGGGAGACCAACGACGCGACAGCAGGCTCGAGTATATCCCCCGCTGCGTCCATGTCATCTTGCGCCATAAGATGACCGGCGCGGGCGGCTTCGAGGATTTGCAGTTGCACAGGGTCAGCATCTCCGGTAGCGAGAATCTCACTCGCTCTTACAAGGGAGGTACTATCTCCAGCCACCTGCGGGTAACCAGTTCCAATTAGTCTGTAGAATTGTGTTGATGGGGAGGAATCTAAGTGCGTCCTCGCGAGTTCCAAATGAACATACGCGGCTCTTACACTATCTGATCCAAACTGAGCTTCTGCTATCCATAGAGCAGTAGTGAACAACAGTTCGGCATCTTCGAAATCCTTCTTCCCGCGCAGCGCTCGACCACTCTCGAAATAAAGTTCGTACGAATATGGTAAGATACCTTCAATCTGTTGATTGGCTTTTATGGCGGAGTTTACGACCGCAAAAGCGTCTTCAAATTCCAAAAGATCGTTCTGAACTCTCGCCAGTGCTGCAACATAACGATAAGTCTCCGGCGTTCCCTCTCCCCATTGGAGGATGGCTTGGTCATATGCCATCCGGGCATGCCCAAGCGCGCCACGCAGATCGCCATTGCCTTGAGCCTGACGGTAAGCATCATAGGCGGCTCGCGCCTCTTCTTCACTGGCCCAGGCTGGGGCGGCAACAACCAACGCACAGAGCAATCCCAATACAAAGCGCATTCTGTTTCCCTCCCGATGCAACCTTTGGGATAGGGTGCCGAATGATGCCGCCACACGTCAAGAAGATTAATTGTCTGCCGGGGGCCATACGGCCTAGACTTGCAACTAGATTTTGGCCCGGAGGAACCCATGAGCTTTGCAGAATATGACGACTACGACGGGCTGGGACTCGCTGAACTGGTGAAAAAAGGTGAGGTTTCCGCCACTGAGCTTACCGAGGAAGCCATTATCCGGATCGAGCGTCATAACCCGGCGCTCAATGCTGTGGTGCACAAAGCCTATGATAGTGCGCGCAAAGTCGCGGCCGGAGACCTTCCCGATGGAGCCTTTACCGGCGTTCCCTTCCTGATCAAGGATCTGGGCATTCGCGTTAAAGACATGCCGCGCACGGATGGCACTTATTTCAAATCAGATGCTCTTGATACAGATGATAGTCGCCTGACAACCAAGTATCGCGAAAGCGGCGTTGTTCTATTGGGCAAGACCAATACACCTGAGTTCGGCATTACCGGCACAACAGAAAGCGCGCGCCTAAAACCCTGCCATAATCCGTGGAACACAGAGCATATCTCCGGCGGCTCCAGCGGCGGGGCGGCCTCTGCTGTGGCGGCGGGGATTGTTCCTCTCGCCCATGCCTCCGATGGACTTGGTTCTATCCGCATTCCGGCGGCCTGTTGCGGCCTAGTGGGCATGAAGGTAACGCGCAATCGGAACCCCCAAGGGCCAACCGATGGTGATCGGGTTATCGGCTATTCCGTGGATCATGTTGTCAGCCGCACCGTGCGCGACAGCGCAGCCATGCTGGATGCCACGGGTGTCCATCACATGGACAGCCCCTACCCTGCGCCTCAAAAACAACGCTCTTATCTTGAGGAAGCCAGCACCGCCCCAGGTCGGTTGCGCATCGGCTTTTACACTGAAACCCCGAGCGGCAATCCCGTCGATCCTGAAATCCGGGCAGCGATTGAAGACGTGGCAGCTCAACTTGAGGCCCTTGGTCATGATGTAGAAGAGCGAGGCTTGGGGATCAACTATCGGCATCTTTATGCGGCCTCCCGCGCGGTCTCTGGAGCAAACTTCATTGCTGCCATGGCTGAACGCATTGACGCCATGGGCCGACAGCCTGAAGAACATGAACTCGAAGCGCTGACTTGGCGCAATTGGAAAGGTGCCGAAGCTCGCCTCACTGCCGCAGATGTGGGGCGGGGCTGGCGAACTTTACGCGTTATGAGCCGGGAGATCCTCGCCAACTGGCAAGAGGTGGATGTGATGTTATCACCCGTGCTGGGCATGCCGGTCCCAAAAATTGGCTATTGCGATCCGGTCCATCAGGACCCACGCACCACGGATGCCAATCAGGCAAAGACTTTCCCATTTACGCCGCCCTATAATTTCACCGGCCAGCCTTCCTTGTCTCTGCCTCTGGCCTGGGACAGCGCCGGACTTCCCATCGGCATGCAGTTCACCGGCGCCTACGGAGACGAAGCCACGCTCTATCGTCTTGCGGGACAGCTGGAAGAAGCGCGCCCCTGGAAGGACAAGCGGCCTCAAGTTTGGGGATGACGGCAGTGATTGATCCGGGCGCGCGGCTGGACTAGGTTCCGCGCCATGACAAAACCAATCCATATTATCGGCGGGGGCCTTGCCGGGTCTGAAGCCGCCTGGCAGGCAGCGCGCAGCGGTGTATCCGTCGTGCTCCACGAAATGCGGCCTGTTCGCAAAACCGACGCGCACCAAACAGACGGCTTGGCCGAACTGGTCTGCTCCAACTCCTTCCGCTCTGATGATTATGAAAACAATGCCGTAGGCCTGCTGCACGAAGAAATGCGGCGCTGCGATTCCATCATTCTCGCCTGTGCCGACAAAAATCAGGTTCCCGCAGGCGGCGCTTTGGCCGTGGATCGCGACGGTTTTTCTCAGGCCGTTACCGCTGCCATCGAAGCAGAACCTCTCATCACCATTGAGCGCGGTGAGGTCGCAGGATTGCCGCCGGAAGATTGGGACAATGTGATCATCGCCACCGGGCCTCTTACCTCGCCAGCCCTGGCGGCGGGAATTGGTCAATTGAGCGGCGAAGACGAGCTCTCGTTTTTTGATGCCATCGCACCCATTCTTTATGCAGACAGTGTCAACATGGAGGCCGCCTGGCGCCAATCCCGCTATGACAAACCGGGCCCCGCTGGCGAAACAGAGGCCTATATCAACTGCCCTCTGGACGAAGATCAGTACAACGCCTTTATCGATGCCCTGCTGGCGGGCGAAAAGACAGACTTCAAGGAATGGGAAGGCACGCCATATTTTGAAGGCTGCCTGCCCATTGAGGTTATGGCGGAACGGGGTCGCGAGACCTTGCGCTATGGCCCCATGAAACCTGTGGGCCTGACCAATCCTCATAACCCCACGGTTAAAGCCTACGCCATCGTTCAACTGCGCCAGGACAATGCCCTTGGTACTTTGTTCAACATGGTGGGCTTTCAGACGAAACTGAAACACGGAGTGCAAACAGATATCTTCCGAATGATCCCGGGCCTGGAGGGCGCCAAGTTTGCCCGACTGGGAGGCTTGCATCGGAATACGTTCCTCAATTCACCAGCACTGTTGGATGCCAACCTGCGCATGAAGAAGCAACCTCGTTTGCGGTTTGCGGGTCAGGTCACTGGCGTTGAAGGTTATATTGAAAGTGCGGCCATGGGCCTATTGGCCGGACGTTTTGCAGCGGCAGAACAAACGGGCGGTATGATGAGTGCACCTCCTCCCACCACGGCCATGGGAGCGCTTGTGGAGCACATCACCGGCGGCCATATCAGCGATGGCAAGAAATCCTTTCAGCCCATGAATATCAACTTTGGTCTTTTCCCTGAAATCGAAATCCCTCGTGAGATTGATGGCAAGCGTATCAAGGGCAAAGAGAAAAGCCGCGCTCGCAAACAAGCCATGTCTCGCAGGGCACTGGCAGACCTCGCGAGTTGGCTCGAAAACAAACAAGCCGCTGCGGAGTAAGCAATATGGACTTAAACCAAGTTACAATCCCGGTGAGCAATCTCGATCAATCTATCGCTTTCTATAAAAAACTTGGGCTTCACCTGATTGTCTATTCAAAAGATCACTATGCTCGCTTTGAATGTCCGGGCGGTGCCACATTTTCGCTTTCTGTTGTGAGACAAGAAATCTCTGATCATCCGGCTAAGGTCTATTTTGAGAACGAACGCATGGATGAAGAAGTAACACGCCTCAAATCAGAGGGAGTCGTCTTTGACTCTGATCCCGCAGACAAAGGTTGGGCTTGGCGCGAAGCTCTGTTGCGAGATCCAGACGGCAACCATCTGTGCATTTATTGGGCTGGGGTAAATCGCAGGTTTCCGCCGTGGCGCATCAGGGACGATACATCAGAAATCTAGCGTAGCAAAGACGTGGTCATCAATCGCCACTGTTTGCGGAAGGATGGGATATCCGGATGCAAAGCAAAAGGCGCATTTGGACGGCGACGAACTTGCGCCACATAAAGATCAATCAGTGAAACATATGATACCGCGGGGCGCGCAATCTTAGGCAGACGCTTGGCTTCTTGGCGCATAAGGGCGGCATAGTCTTGAGCCCGGCCAAGGGTCGCCAGCAGGATTGCCATCATGGGAGGCCCGCCCTCCCCCTGCAAGACAAGATGCGGATCCAAGTCTACTTCGCCAAAGGCTTCGGCGGGCAGATAAATGCGCCCCGCCCCGGCATGATGAGGAAAGGCACGAACAAGACCGGACAGGCCCCAGGCTCTCCCGCCCAACTCAGATATTTCACGATCTGCCGCGCCGAGCACACCAAGTGCCAATTCCATAAGCGTGCCCGAGGTGGTGTCGCAATAGGCATCAAGCTCTTCCCAGGTGCGGATCATGGGGCCATAAAGATCCGCCTCGAAACTATCGATCAGTTTCTGCAAACCGTCATAGCGCAGCTGCGTGGTCTGAAGCGCTGCTTTCAATGCGATAAGGATTGGTTCGCCCGGTGTATCTTCCTCAAGGCTCTCTAAAGAGTCCCGCCACCATTGCAGGCGGATGAGAGCCATCTGTGGTTCATGGAGCCTGTCCCGGATATTTGCGAGCTCATTGTAAAAGGCATAAAGCCCCATGAGGGGACCCCGAAGATCGGGTTCCACCATAAGAGCTGTTAGATACCTGTCCGCATCATTGGTGCGCACTTGCTCGGCACACTGAACAAATGCGGCGTCCGGCTCCATAGCTAGGCCGACTGAATGGCGGCATAGTTGCGGCTGGCGAAATCCCAATTGCTGAGATATTCCAGAAAGACGCTGACATAGTCATGCCGACGATTTTGGTAATCAAGATAATAGGCATGTTCCCAGACGTCCATGGTAAGCAGAGGCACAGCCCCTGCGGTCAATGGCGTATCCGCATTGGCAGTATGGGTGATGCTCAGCTTGCCGTCTTGCGCCACCAGCCAGACCCAGCCTGAGCCAAACCGGGCAGCCCCTGCAGCTGCAAACTCCTCTGCGAACTCTTCAAAGGACCCAAAATCGACTGCGATGGCGTGCGCCAGTTCTTCTGTGGGAACGCCTCCACCGTTAGGGCACATGGATTTCCAAAAGAAGCTATGATTCCAGGCTTGAGCGGCATTGTTGAACACACCGCTGTCTTTTTGATCCCATGAGGTCTGGATAATCTCCTCAAGGCTCATATCGACATACGCTGTATCTTCAATCGCAGCATTCAGCTTTGCAACATATCCCGCATGGTGCTTGTCATGGTGAAACTCCAATGTCTGCTTGGACATAAAGGGAGCCAATGCATCCATGCCATAGGGCAAATCGGCAAGTTCAAAACTCATATCAAACTAGTTTCCTGTTGCAGGCGCGGTTTCACCGGCTTCGTTCCATTCACGTTTCACGCCCAGCATCAACAGCACGGGGGATGCAATAAAGATCGAAGAATAAGTCCCCACGAGCACGCCCCAAATCATGGCAAAGGTAAAGCCGCGGATCACTTCGCCGCCAAATATATACAGCGCCAGCAATGCCAACAACGTCGTGACAGACGTCATCACCGTGCGGGACAGGGTATCGTTGATGGATTGATCCAATAGGTTTTGAAGCGGCATGCGTTTGTATTTTCGCAAGTTCTCCCGAATTCGATCATAGACAACCACCGTATCGTTCAGTGAATAGCCCACGATAGTCAGAATGGCCGCGATGATGGAGAGGTTGAATTCCAGCTTGAATAAAGAGAACACGCCGATCGTTAGAATAACGTCATGAGTTAGAGCAAAGACAGCGCCAAGGGCAAACTGCCATTCGAAACGAAACATGATATAGACAAAAACCGCCAGCACGGCGAGCACTACAGCTATCGTTCCTGCTTTTACAAGCTCTCCAGAAACCTTCGGTCCTACAACTTCGACACGGCGGTATTCAATTCCGGGAAAAGCCGCGTCCAAGGCTGCACGGGTTGCTGTAACCGCGGCCTGCTGCGCCAGCTCTGCTTCCCGCTCGGTGCCGCCACCGGATTGCTCTTCAATGCGGATCAACACATCGTCCGGTGCGCCGAATTCTTGGACTTCAACTTCCCCAAAACCCAAGGGGCTAAGGATACCTCTGATGGCACCAATATCAGCCGGACCTTCGGTGCCAACTTCAATCAACGTCCCGCCCTTGAAATCGATGCCGTAATTCAGACCGACAACAAAGAACATGCCAGCTGAGGCAAGCAACAAAGCGACTGAAATCACCATGGCAATCATCCGAAACCGGATGAATTTGATATCGGTCTTGTTGGGAATGAGGCGTAGTAACATAATTTTTCTCCCCTTCCCTATATGGGCAATTTGTTGGGCCGTTTGGTGCGCAACCAGGTTGCGACCATCAGGCGGGTAACAGTAACGGCGGTAAAGACAGAGGTAATAATCCCGATGCCCAGGGTCACGGCAAAGCCTTTAACCGGTCCTGCCCCCATCATGAACAGGATGACCGCCGCAATCAGTGTCGTGATATTGGCATCCAAAATTGTTCCAAGAGCGCGCGAGTAACCTGTCTCTGTCGCATTAATCGGTGTCTTGCCAGCAGCGACCTCTTCGCGGATACGCTCAAAGATCAGCACATTGGCGTCAACAGCCATACCAATCGTCAGAATAATTCCGGCAATCCCCGGCAAGGTCAATGTCGCCTGGAGGAATGACAAAGCACCACCGATCAGGATCACATTGATGATCAGTGCAATGTTTGCGTAGATACCGAACAGGCCATAGCTCGCGATCATGAAGACAATCACCAATGCAAACCCAATCATGGCGGCAATCTTACCGGAGTCGATGGAGTCTTGCCCCAATCCCGGCCCAACGGTGCGCTCCTCAACCACCGTCAGTGGCGCAGGCAAAGCCCCGGCACGGAGAAGAATCGCCAAATCATTTGCCGTCTCTGGCGTGAAATTCCCACTGATCTGCGCGTTACCGCCTGGAATAGACTCGTTGATGCGTGGTGCCGTAATGACCAGTTCATCCAGCACGATGGCGAAACGACTGCCCACATTTTCACGGGTAATCCGCGCAAAGGTCTGAGCCCCGCGATTATCAAAACGAATATTGACCACCGGCTCGCCGGAGTTTTGGTCAAAGCCGGTTTGCGCATTGGTCAATCGATCCCCGTCAATCAATGCACGACGGCGGACCAGAATGTTCGGCTCCTGCGGGTTTGAGCTTGGCAATACTTCCGAGCCTGGAGGTACGCGACCGGCTTGAGCCTCACTTATAGGAACACTAGAATCATGCATCCGGAATTCCATTTGAGCCGTGGTGCCCACCAGATCTTTGATGCGTTGTGGATCACTCTCCCCTGGCACCTGCATAATGATGCGGTTGCGACCCTGTCGCTGAATTGTGGGCTCCCGTGTGCCCAGCTCGTCGATCCGGCGGCGGACAATCTCGATAGATTGCGTTACGGCCTGGCTAACTAGTTGATCCTGGGCTTGCTCTGTCAGCACGACGGTGATCAACCCACCTTCCGATGCAGAGACCGCAAATTCCTGACTAGGAGCGCCACCAAGAAGTCCGCCATCCACCGGCGTCGCCATTTCTTCGATCAACTCTTGCGCCTGGCTCAGCTCTGCCAAATTCCGAATTTGCACGGTGAATTGACCATCTGCAACGCGAAGGTTTGCATAACCTAAGTCATTGGCAAGAAGCACCAGTCGTGCGTCTTCTTCAATGGTCTCGAGGCGATTGCTCACCAAGACGTCCGTCTCCACTTCCCAGAGCAAATGCACTCCCCCGGAAAGATCAAGACCCAGATTGAGTGTCTTGCTAAAGAAACTCGGGAGCTGGTCACGCATTTCCTGCGGCATCACATTGGGTGCCGCAAAGACGATACCCAACAGGCAAATAGTGATGACAAGAATTGTCTTCCAGGTCTGAAAATAGAGCATGGCGTAGTCCCGATTAACGCGGTCGATGAATTGAAGTAGCTTAGTCGGCGTCGTTAGCAGCTTTGGGAGCAGGCTTTGAAGCCGCCTTTTGTGCCGCTTTGGCCGCTGCCGCTTCTCCCTTGGAGCGAACATCGGTCACCGTAGCCTTGACCACGCGGACCCGAACGCCTTCAGCGATTTCTACCATGGCTTCGTTGTCGTCGATCACCTTGGTGACCTTGCCCAGAATGCCGCCCGAGGTGACCACCTGGTCCCCGCGACGGATAGAGCTGATCATCGCTTTATGTTCCTGCATGCGCTTTTGTTGAGGCCGGATCATGAGGAAATACATGATGCCGAATAAAACGGCCATCAGAATGATTGTCGAAGAAAATTCACCGCCCATAGGTCTTTGGCTCCCCAGAAGAAATTCGTCAGCAGGTACCCCTGCCCTTGGCAATTTGGCGCGGACTATAGCCACGCAGCACAGCTTTGCAAACTATTGCCGCGCGAGACGTTAAGTAGGGTCTTTGACGGGGATTTACCAGTCTTATTATGGCTTTAGGTCAATTTGATCCGGGAGAGTGGTGCTATGCCCCGCCAAGGAACTGGGCGGGGTTTACGGCCTCGCTGTTCCGGCGGACTTCAAAATGAAGCTGCGGGGTATTCACCCGTCCTGATTGGCCGGAAAGGGCAATCCGTTCACCTTGGTCCACCACTTGGCCCTGACGCACATGAATTCGAGAATTATGAGCATAAGCAGTGACATAGCCACTTTCATGGCGGATCAGTATCAGGCTGCCATAGCCTGGGACTTGATTGCCTTCATAGATCACAACACCGGCGTCAGCGGCCCGAATCGGGGTGCCTGAAGGGACTGCAATATTGATCCCGTCATTATGCCTGCCTCCATCCTCGGGCCCGAAATTTGAGATCACGCGGCCATCCACAGGCCAGATGAAGCCTTCATCTGATCGCGCAGGCGGCACCAGGGAACGGGCGCTGGCGATCGAAGCGGGCTGTGGGGATACGCGGCGCAGGGCTGGCGCAGCTCGGTCGGCACTTGCGTTGCGAGTTGCCGGAGTGCGAGGGCGCACTGCGGGGCTCGCTGATCTTGTGGAGGCGCTGTTATTTGCGGCACGAGACCTGTCGGACCAACGCGAGCGCCGCACCGGGCTTTGACGGCCTTCAGTAGATGCGCCGGGGCTCGCCCATGGCATGGCCAATTGCTGGCCTGCATAAATCGTATAGGGCGCGCGGATGTGGTTGGCTTGCGCCAACTCCCGAGTGCTGAGATTATTGCGTTCGGCAATAACAGACAGGGATTCACCGCGGCGAACCGTGTGGGTTGGTGAGGCCGGAACGGTCAGCTCCTGACCTGAAAATATGGTGAAGGGCGCGCGAATACCGTTGGCCCGGGCCAATTGCCGGGTGGGCACATTGTGGCGCAGGGCGATCTCAGAGAGCGTATCCCCGTTACGCACGCGGACCTGATAGGCCTCGCCTGAGGCATGGGCTCGTCCGCCACGTTCTTCGTTTACGGAATGGCCATTGCCGTGGAAAACCGGCGCCATGGGAATGCGCCCGCACGAGGTCAGCCCCAGCGCCATAAACGCCAGTACCAATGATTTAGAGATGAAATGTCGCCCCCCTGAGCGATGGATCATCATTGATTTCCTGCCTCCTCAAACGCTTCGCGCCCGCGCCGTTTCCAGGCGGACCAGAATTGCTCAAAGATCAGGTCTCTTTCGGCAAACCTTCCACCAGGGGCACAAACCGCACCGGCAGGAGTTTTGTTTGCTCAAGGCCCTCTTCAGTCTTCCGGATCTTCAGAAGGGCCTGATCTTCAGTGGTCCGCCCCACAGGAATAATCATCCAACCGTCAATTTTCAGTTGATCAATTAGATCAAATGGCACCTCTTGGGCTGCTGCCGTCACAATTATCCGGTCAAATGGAGCCTGTTCCGGCCAACCCTTTGATCCATCTCCCGTTTTCGTGGTGATATTGGACAGATCTAATTTGCGAAATCTTGCGTCCGCATCCCGCAAAAGTGTGCGATAGCGCTCGATGGAATAGACCCGGCGGCACAAATGGGACAAAACTGCCGCCTGATAGCCAGATCCAGTACCCACTTCCAGCACTTTCATGCGGGGTCCAACCTCCAACACCTCGGTCATATAGGCCACCACGTAAGGCTGACTGATGGTCTGACCGCACTCAATGGGAAGCGCCTGATCTTCATAGGCGCGCTCAGTGAATGTCTTTGGGACAAACACGTCCCTGGGTACCCTCTCCATCGCGTTAAGGACGCGGGCGTCCCTTATGCCTTGGCGGCGGAGTTGCATTACCAGCGCAATCTTGCGGGTATCAATCTCGTCCTCGTCAGGTGCGGCGACCATGACTAGCCCTTTTTCTCATCACTTGGGGCGATGGCATCAATAGCCTCGCCCAGTGCAGGACCCGCAGCCTGCTCCGTCAAGTTCATGTGGAGGGGTGTCACGGAGATACGTTTGTGCCAAAGCGCATGGCGGTCCGTTCCCGCAGCAGGAGCAAAAGCCGCAGGAGATCGAAAGCCAAGCCAGAAATAAGGCATGCCCCGCCCGTCTTCGCGCTCAATGAGTTTCAGCGCAGAGGCTTCGCGCTTTCCCTGGCGGGTGATTTCCACACCAGCAACATCATCAGGTTCGCAATCGGGAAAGTTCATGTTCAGGAGAACATGTTCCGGCCAGCCCTGAGCGACCAGTTTGGCGATCAGTTCTGGCCCGTGGGCGATGGCTGTCTGCCAAGGCGGTGTCGTGGAATGATCCCAGCCATAGGTTTGACTGAGTGCAATGGAGGGCACCCCCAACACACAACCTTCCATGGCCCCGGCGATGGTGCCGGAGTATGTAACATCATCGGCCACATTGGCGCCGCGATTAACGCCAGACAAAACCAGATCGGGCTTGTGATCCTTCATGATGTGATGAACGGCCATGACCACACTGTCGGTTGGTGTGCCAACGACGGAGAAACGCTTTGGTCCAAATTCGCGAATGCGCAAAGGCTCGTGCAGCGTTAGAGAATGGGATGCCCCGCTCTGCTCGCTATCAGGGGCGGCAATCCACACATCATCAGAAAGCGCATTGGCGATGGCCTCAAGCGCTTCCAATCCGGGCGCATGGATACCGTCATCATTGGTCAGAAGGATACGCGTATCTGCCAGGGGCTTCATGGCTTAGCTTTCTTTTGAGATGGCTTCCAAGCCACCCATGTAAGGGCGCAAGGCTTCAGGCACGGAGATCGAACCGTCTGCCTGCTGATGATTTTCTAAAATGGCAACCATGGTCCGGCCGATGGCAAGGCCAGAGCCATTTAGGGTATGAACGAAGTGGGCTTTCTTTTCACCGCCGGGGCGATAGCGCGCATTCATGCGGCGCGCCTGGAAATCCCCACAGACCGAGACGCTTGAAATCTCGCGATAGGCATTCTGTCCGGGAAGCCAGACCTCAATGTCATAGGTCTTCTGCGCGGCAAAACCCATGTCGCCTGAAGAAAGCGTCATCACCTGATACGGCAATTCAAGGCGCTTGAGAATTTCTTCGGCACCGCTGAGCATACGTTCAAGTTCATCGTTCGAGTTTTCCGGCGTGGTGATGGCGACCATCTCCACTTTCGGAAATTGGTGCAGGCGGATCATGCCGCGCGTGTCCTTGCCGGCAGATCCCGCTTCAGAGCGAAAGCACTGCGTGAAGGCGGTAAAGCGCTTGGGCAGTTCATCTGCTTTCATGATGCTTTCGCGAACTAAGTTCGTAAGAGGCACCTCGGCGGTGGGAATAAGCCAATAGCCGTTTTCGGTCTTGAACAGATCCTCTGCGAATTTGGGTAATTGCGAGGTGCCATAGACGGCTTCATCCCGCACCAGCAGAGGTGGCACGATCTCTTCGTAGCCAAAATCCTGGGTGTGAACGTCCAGCATGAAATTGGCCAGGGCGCGTTCCATGCGGGCCAATTGTTTCTTGAGCACCACAAAGCGCGAGCCGGAAAGTTTGGCCGCCGTCTCAAAATCCATCATGCCCAGGTCTTCACCCAGATCGAAATGTTCTTTCGGCTCAAAATTGAACTGACGTGGCTCCCCATGGGTATGCCGCACAACATTCGCGGCCTCATCGGCCCCGACCGGAACGTCTCCATGAGGAATGTTCGGGAGTGCCGAGAGAAAGTCCGCGATCTTTTGTGTCAGCACGCGTTCTTCGTCTTCGCCCTTTTGCAGCTCGTCTTTAAGAGCCGCGACTTCAGCGATAACGCGCGCAGCTTCGGCCTCATCGCCGGAGGCTTTGGCCTTGCCGATCAGTTTGGAGGCGTCATTCCGCCTAGTCTGAATTTCCTGCACCCGCCCGACCAGCGCACGACGTTCCTCATCCAGGGCCAGGATGGCTGGCGATTGAGGCTCAAGTCCCCGTTTGGCAAGCCCCTGATCAAAGGCGTCGGGGTTGTCCCGAATGGCCTTGATATCAAACATGACGACTACGTCCTTCGACTCAAAAGTGGTGTGATAGGAGCGCCTTCTATACAGCGCGATATGGCTTAGGGTCCAGCGGGATACTCAGGCTGATCATCTTCGCTTTGAGATCGTTTCTTTTCGATCATAGAGACCGCAAAGATCGAGAGCTCATAGAGGAGCAACACAGGCAGAGCCAAGCTGACCTGACTGATGATATCGGGTGGGGTGAGCAAGGCCGCAGCGAAAAACACCGCCACCACCGCATATTTCCGGCCCTTCTTGAGCATACCGGAAGAGACGATCCCTACCCGGCCCAATAGAGTCAGGAGCACGGGTAGCTGGAACGAGAGCCCAAAGGCAAACATGAAGGTCATCACCAGGGAGAGATACTCGCTAACCCGCGTTTCCAGTTCGATGGGAAGCCCGCCATTTCCCCCAGGGTTCTCAAAGCCCAGGAAAAACTTAAACACAAGCGGCATCACGAGATAGTAAACCAGCGACGCTCCCATGATGAACAATACTGGTGTGGCCAATATAAAAGGTAGGAACGCCCCGCGCTCATTCTTGTAAAGTCCCGGCGCGACAAAGGACCAAATCTCTCCCGCAAACCAGGGGAATGACACGCACAAGGCTCCAAATGCCGATACGCGCAAATAGGTAATGAACGTTTCCTGCGGCGATGTGGCAATCAGCCTGCGCCCTGTGTCATCGCCAAAGGCTATGGCAAGGGGCTGGACGAGAAACTCATAAATGTCAGTTGCGAAAATGTAGCAGACAATAAAAGCCAAAACGAAAGCCAGCACCGAACGAATGATGCGATTGCGCAGCTCCGCCAGATGAACAAGCAGCGGCGCGCGGCTTTCCTCCATCTGGTTTTCACTCACTGGGTTTGTCCTTCGTAGTGGGGGTTTCTTGATCCGAGCTCGCCGCTTTCTTTTGGGGGGCAAGCGATGTGGTCATGGATTGGCGAATGTCATCAGCTTCGCGCCTGATGGCAAGGGCGTCTTTCTTGAGATCATCAAGATCGGCTTCTTTCACCACGGCATCGAGGTTATGCTGGAACTCGTTGGCCATGATACGGATCTGAGCCATCCATTTGCCGACCGAACGCATCAGGCGCGGCAGATCGCGCGGCCCCACCACAATGAAGGCCACGAGAATTACGATCAGAAGTTCTGCGGATCCAATGGTCGGCATGAGCTTGGCGAAAGACTATTGCGCGTCGCGGGATTTTTCCGCGTCATTGGTAGCGCTCTCGCTCCGTACTTCGCCTTCGATTTCTTTGGGGTCGTCCGCATCTTCGTCACCTTCGTCCGCAAGTCCGTCGCGGAAGCTGCGAATACCCTTGGCGACGTCCCCCATCAGTTCGGAGATTTTCCCGCGACCGAAAAGCAATATTACCAAGACCAAGACCAACAGGATTTGTAACCAACCTGGGAACATAAAATTACCCTTTCAATATGATCGGACGATTGCGCCGACTAACAGAACTCTGGCAGACATAGCGTTTTGCCGCAATGGAAGCGTTAATGCGCCTTTCGGCACGGGAATATGTGTGCTCTGGCAGGGTCGAACATGATTCCGACCTCGCTGCCCACCTCTGGCGCGTTATCGAGACTGACCTGAGCCACCATATGGGCGGGCATGCCCTCCCCTTTGGCAGCAAGCTCCACCAGGCAACTTCCCCCCACCAATCGGCGATCCGCCACACGAGCTGCATGAGTGCCGTGAGTATCCGCAGATGACAAAGCCACATCCACTGGCCGCACCAGAACTTCAACCACGGTCCCCGGGTCAAAGGTCTTTGCCGCTACCGTGCCCAGAGGCGTCGCTGCCTTTTCCTCTGCCACGGTCGCGTGAATGACATTGAGATCCCCAAAGAAGGCAGCGGCCTCCCTGTCCAGAGGATGGAAATAAAGCTCTTCGGGGGTTCCCACCTGGGCGATCTTTGCATCCCGCAACAGGATAATCCGATCCGCCACGCGCATGGCCTCCTCGGGATCGTGGGTCACAAGAATGGTGGCCGCCCCACTGCTGCGCAAAAGCTCCACGAGTTCATTCCGCACGGTGTCGCGCAATTGGGTGTCCAGATCAGAGAAGGGCTCGTCCATCAACATCACGCCAGGGCGCGTGGCCAGGGCCCGCGCCAGGGCAACACGCTGTTGCTCCCCGCCCGACAGGATATTGGGAAACGCATCGGCCAAATGAGACAGGTTCACCTTGCCAAGAACATTGCGCGCGATGGCTTCACGTTTTTCGCGGGGGAGTCTCCGAAGCCCGAAGGCCACGTTCTCCAGAACGCTCAAATGCGGGAACAAGGCAAAGTCCTGAAAGATCAGCCCCACACCGCGCTTCTCCGGCGGCAACAGGGAGCCATTTCCCGCAACAGATTTGCCATCAATGATGATCTCACCGCTGTCTGGATCTTCAAGACCTGCGGCAAGTCTGAGGATGGTGGATTTGCCGGACCCGGATGGGCCCAGCAGGCAGACGATCTCGCCCGCGCTGATCTCAAAAGAGAGACCCTGCACACCAGCGCCAGCTTCGGTGAAGCGGCGGGTTACATTCTTGAACTCCAGGCGGGTCTTTGGGACGGCCAAATCAAATGCCTTTTCGCTACCCAAGAGGGAGCGATTAGTTGCGAACCATTATCATCTAAATATAGGGCAACGAAGCTAAGAGCAAGACCCCACTGAAATCAGGACTAAGGCGTCTTGCCGCAGGCTGTGGCTAGTCCTCAAGCTTTTCCTCTTCCTCAGAGGTTTCTTCTTCGGATTCATCCTCCAGAACGGCTTCCACCGGAGCTTCCTCGTCGGAGGCCTCTTCCTCACCGAGGTCATCGTCAGCAGCTTCGTCCTCAAGATTTTCATCGTCGCTGGCGAGCTCGATTTCGACGCCATCATCCTCTGCTTCAGGATCTTCTTTCGCGCTTTCTTCGGCTTCGTCATCCATATCGATTTCAAGGGCATCCAGAAGATCTGGCTCCTCCTCATCCTCGAGAGGGTCTTCCTCGTCGCTCAGCTCATCACTGGGGTCCGGAACCAGAAAACTCGGCGGCAGGTTGGCGGACAAAAGCCCGGCCGCTTTAAGATCATCCATCCCGGGCAGATCACTTACGTTTTCCAGCCCAAAATGCTCCAGAAACAAATCTGTGGTGCCATAGGTGATCGGGCGACCCGGCGTGCGTTTGCGGCCGCGCAAGCGGATCCAGCCCAACTCCAGCAACAGATCGATGGTGCCTTTTGAGACCGTGACGCCGCGAATATCTTCAATCTCCGCCCGGGTGACAGGCTGGTGATAGGCAATGATCGAAAGGGTCTCGATACCAGCCTTGGACAGGCGCTTGGGCTCAACAGCCTCTTTTTGGAAGAGATAATTGAGATCGGAGGCTGTCCGGAAGGTCCATTTATCGGCGACCTTTTCCAACGAAACGCCGCGTTTCTCATAGTCGCCGCGCAGGTCTTCCAGCATGGATCCCACATCAATGCCCTGGGGCATGCGCTCGGCCAATTCCTTCTCCGAAAGAGGCCGGACAGAAGCAAACAACATGGCCTCCAGCATGCGCATGTGCTGCATGCCGTTCTGAGGAAGCGGCGTCACATTAGCCGCAGTATCCGCTTCCGGAGCCTCTGGCTCGTTTTCATTGGCGTTTTCAGCGCTGGCTCCTTCAGCTTCAGCCGTTGTTTCTTTTTCGTCAGGTTCTTCGGTATCTGTCATGTTTACACTGTTAGCTTCGAGGTCCATGGCCCATATCCCCAGTTGGAGTTTCAGGCGCCGTCTCCCGGCGTTTCACAAAAATTGGCCCAAACTGGCCCATCTGACGGACTTCAACAAAGCCGTCCCGGACCAGCTCCAACGTTGCAGCAAAGGTGCTGGCCAGCGCTGTCTTCCGGCTGCCTTTGGCGTCCCCGCCCTGGAAAGGCATAATCAGCAGCTCAAGACTGCTCCAGTCCGGGATCTTACCAAGCATAGATTCAATTCGGTGGCGGGCATCTTCAATGGCCACCACGGGAGCCTTCTTGAGGACATAGCCCCTAGGCAGCGTCCGTACCCGCTGATCCGAATAGGCTTTAAGCAAATCCACCAGGTTGTCTTCATAGGCGGGTGTCTTGATGATCTTCAGTTGCTGCGGTTGGCCCCGGGCAAACACGTCCCGTTCCAGCCGGTCCCGGCCCATGAGGCGGGCCGCAACAGAACGAATGCCTTCAAGCCGCTGAAGTTGGAAGGCCAACCGCGCCGCCATTTCCTCCGCGGAAAGACCGTCCTCTTCTTCCTCTTCAGGAGGCAGAAGCAGCTTTGATTTCAGATAGGTCAGCCAGGCTGCCATCACCAGATAGTCTGCCGCCAGCTCCAGCTTGAGCCGCCCTGCTTCGGTAACAAACTCCAGATACTGTTCTACCAATTGCAGGATGGAGATTTTGGCCAGATCCACCTTCTGACTTTGGGCAAGCGTCAGCAGCACATCCAGAGGGCCTTCATACCCCTCGATGTTGATGGTCAGGCCCCCTGATTCAACCTCAGTTGGCGCAACCCGTACCGGCGCGTCAAAGTCCTCGCTCATACCTTCTCCACCGTAACCCCAAGCCCCGCAAGGCGTTGGATCGCCTCATCAGGATCAATTCTCTCACGTGTCAGGCCTCCAAGGAAGCCCGCAGCAGCATCGGCGCGCTTGCGCGCATCTCCCGCTAATTGCGGCGTTGCCCGGGCAACAGCCTGCATCTCCTCCATGCTGCCATTGCAGTGAAGGATGAGATCGCAACCAGCCTGAAGCGATTCGCGCGCCCGGTCTTCCATTGATCCACCCAAAGCCTTCATTGAGAGGTCATCTGTCATCAATAGGCCACTAAATCCAATCTCCCCCCGAATCACCTGGGAAATGATCTTGGCCGAGGTTGTGGCGGGCCTCGTTGGGTCGATAGCCGGATAGACCAGATGGGCCGTCATGGCCATGGGCAGATGCGCCAGCGCCTTGAACGGCGCAAAATCTACCTTGCGGAGGGTCTCCAAATCATCGGGTGCTGTGGGTAAGTCTTCGTGGCTGTCCACCCGCGCCCGACCGTGCCCCGGGATATGTTTGAGGATAGGGGCCACGCCCTCTGCCATCAACCCATCCGCCACCGCAGCACCAAGAAGTGCTACGGTCTCTGAGTCAGTGCC
>JAJFIL010000176.1 GCA_021774965.1 Alphaproteobacteria bacterium | reverse complement strand
GCCCTGAAGGGTTCCTTGTAGAACGTGGTCTTGTGGCGCTGTCTGACGACCCCCGGGAAGAGGAACGTGCCGAAGCCCAAACTGGCGCAGGTATGACCCGTTACGTCGTCAATTAAGCAATCTCAATCACTCTTGCGCCGTCGGCGGTCATCAATGGCTCGCCGGCGGTTTTTTTGATGGTGGAAGCGGCTTAAACTCTGTCATCAAAGGTTCATGAAACCGTCGTAATCCACCGCCATGAAAAACGTTTCCGATAGGGTCTTTTGACTATGGATCATGTGATCCCAACGCCAATGCAACAGGTTGCCCGCGCCCTCGGTGCGTTGGGCCGCCCCAAAACCTTGTTGCGGTTAGCGCTCATAGCTGGACTGCTTTCAGCGGTGTTTTCTGTGGCAGCAACGGTGCTGGGCTTTATGTCAGCCGCGGTGATTGTTTCTCTGGCCATTGTTGGGGCAGTTTTGGGTTTTCTGCGCATCCAGGCGGCGTCAAACAAGCACTCTGTGCGCCCCCACTCGCTGCAAATTCACTACGCCATCTATGCCGCTCTTTGGACGGGCCTGCCGGCCTTTATGTTCTTGCTGGTATGGATCATCTTTCAGGGCCCGGTTATTGATCAGCTCATCCTTGCGGCATTGCCGCCAAACATTCTGGAGGGTTTGAGTTCGGATCAGGCAAGTCTGATACTAAGTGAGATCAAGAATCTCGCTGCAGGTATTCAATTTGGTGAACCTGATCCTGAACTAAGCGCGGCGGCAATGCGGTATGCATCATGGCTCGAAATTGCAGCCAGTGCGAAAATTGCTGCGTTGGCGGCGGTCGGCCTTATAGGGCTTGCTCTTGCCCGATCCCGCATCAATCTGGATTTCCGCGCTCGTCAGGGCGTTGAGAAGATCATTGTCGGGTTGATGATTGCTTCTTCGACCATCGCCATCTTTACTACCATTGGCATCATTGGCTCTCTGATATTCGAAGCCATGCGGTTCTTTCAACATGTCCCCTTGACGGAGTTTCTATTTGGCACTCGGTGGGAACCACAGATTGCCATGCGCAGTGACCAGGTAGCATCCTTGGGAGCCTTTGGTGCGGTTCCTGTTTTCCTGGGAACCATCTTGATCAGCACAATTGCCATGATTGTGGCAGCTGGCTTGGGTCTTCCGGCCGCAATATATTTGTCCGAGTTCGCCAGTGATCGCGTGCGCGGAATTGTTAAGCCAGTGCTTGAAATTCTCGCAGGAGTTCCGACGATTGTTTATGGGTTTTTCGCGGTTCTTGTGATTGCACCTGCCATTCGAAATGTATTTGGCGGTATGTTGGGGTTGGATACAGCACCAGGGTCTGCGCTCGCGGCCGGTTTGGTCATGGGTATCATGATCATCCCGTTTGTCTCTTCACTATCGGACGATGCCATTGGCGCGGTTCCCCAAGCGATGAAAGATGGGGCTACCGCTCTGGGGGCAACAAAATCAGAAACCGTTTTGCAGGTCGTGCTTCCTGCCGCATTGCCCGGTATTGCAGGCGGCATGTTGCTTGCCGTCAGCCGCGCCATTGGCGAGACCATGATCGTGGTCATGGCTGCCGGTATTTTTGCGGCTTTGACGATCAACCCCCTGGATAGTGTCACCACTGTCACTGTTCAAATCGTGACCTTGTTGATCGGCGACAGTGAGTTCGACAATCCAAAGACGCTTTCTGCCTTCGGGCTGGGATTGTTTCTCTTTACCTTCACATTGATTTTGAATGTCATTGCTCTTCGCATTGTTCAAAAGTATCGGGAAAGCTATGACTAGCCGTCAATCACTAGCCGGCATGGCCGCTCCAGATTGGAATGATCCCGCGCTGCAAGATCGTCTGAAACGCCGTCACCGGGGTGCTACGCGATTGAAAATGAGCGGCATCATTGCTATTTCCATTGCAGTCGGCCTATTGGCTCTTTTGCTGGGCTCCATTGGATCGATTGGGCTCAAGGCATTCACTCAAACGGTCGTCCAGATTGATGTACCAGTAAGTATCGAACTTATCGATGCGGAGAGCCTGGTCGAGAGCAACTGGAACCGTCTTGCACAGAATGGTGTCGCTACTCTTTACCCTGATGATGCCACGGGCCGCCGCGATCGGCGCTATCGAAATATTCTTAGTCGCGGGGGGCTTCATGCTGTTCGTCAAAGCATCCAAGAACTGGTTACTGCGGATCCAACATTGATTGGGCAAACCGTCTCTGTAACCGTTCAGCTCAGTGATCCATTCGATCAGTTTGCCAAGGGGGTTGTCAGGCGCGATACATCGGCCTCAACACGCCGTGTCAGCGATGATGAGATCGCAATGTATGACGAGCTGGTGGCCGAAGGACGCGTTGCACGCGTTTTCAACACATGGCTTTTTACAAACGGCGACAGTCGTTTCCCGGAAATGGCAGGTTTAGCTGGTGGGTTGATGGGATCTGCCATGGCCTTGATGGTCTGTCTACTGATTTCTTTCCCCGTTGGCATTGCCACCGCCATCTATCTTGAGGAATTTGCTCCGAAAAACTGGTTGACCGATATCATTGAGGTCAACATTAACAACCTCGCAGCGGTACCTTCCATCGTGTTCGGCCTGTTGGGTTTGGCGGTATTCTTGAGTTTCTTTGGCTTGCCGCGATCAGCTCCGTTTGTAGGCGGTATGGTGTTGGCCCTCATGACCTTGCCCACAATTATCATTGCGACGCGTGCAGCACTAAAGGCGGTACCTCCTTCTATTCGTGAGGGGGCCTTGGGCGTTGGTGCTTCGCCAGTGCAGGTGGTGTTTCACCATGTGCTGCCACTGGCCATGCCGGGCATCTTGACGGGAACGATTATTGGTCTCGCTGGAGCGTTGGGGGAAACGGCGCCACTCCTTTTGATTGGGATGAATATGTTCTCGACCGATCTTCCCGGCGGTGTGTTTGATCAGGCGACGGCGTTGCCAACACAGATTTACATGTGGTTTGACAGTCCCGAGCTCGGGTTCATCAGCCGAACCGGCGCTGCGATTATCGTCTTGCTTGGGTTTTTATTGGCAATGAACGCAACAGCAATTTTCCTACGCTCAAAACTGGAACGGAAGTGGTAGAATGTTGACAGAGCTAGAACGGAATACCGAGACTGCAAACCCGATAGCGGAAATGCCAGCCATTCATCTGGATCGTCCAGTGGGCCGGGTTGATAATGCATCAGATATCAAGATCAGCGCCTCCGGCGTGAATATGTGGTACGGGAAAAAACAAGCGCTCTTTGATGTTGCCTTGGAAATCCCGGACCGTACAGTAACCGCACTTATTGGGCCCAGCGGTTGCGGCAAATCCACATTCCTCCGCACCATGAACCGGATGAACGATGGTATCGTCGGTGCCCGCATGGAAGGGGATATCCTGTTTGATGGCACGGATATCTACAAAGGCAACATCGACCCGGTACAGCTTCGCGCACAAGTGGGCATGGTATTTCAAAAGCCCAACCCGTTTCCGAAGTCGATTTACGATAATGTGGCCTATGGCCCCCGTATTCACGGAATTACATCGTCCAAACAGGAACTGGACGAGATTGTTGAGGTCAGCCTGCAAAAGGCAGGGCTCTGGGATGAGGTGAAGGATCGTCTCACCGAGGGCGGCACAAGCCTTTCCGGTGGCCAGCAACAGCGTCTGGTCATTGCGCGCACTATCGCGGTCAGCCCTGAGGTTATTCTGATGGATGAGCCAGCTTCAGCGCTGGACCCTATCGCTACTGGGCGAATTGAAGAGTTGATCCACGAATTGCGGGAAAACTACTGCATTGTCATTGTTACCCATTCCATGCAGCAGGCAGCAAGGGTATCCCAGCGAACGGCTTTCTTTCACATGGGCACTCTTGTCGAAGTCGGCGATACTGTGGATGTGTTTTCCAACCCGGAGCAGCAGAAAACTCAGGATTATATTTCTGGCCGATTCGGGTAGACTGCGACCAAAGGAGACCTTTGATGGTCAATACACCTCACATAACTCTGGATGACGAGCTGGAAAGCCTCTCGGCCCAGATCGCGCAGATGGGCGGTCTTGCCGAAGAGCAAGTAGCAAATGCGCTCAACGCCATGTCTCGGCGGGATTCTGCTTTAGCTGAACGCACAATCAAAAACGATGACCAAATCAATCTTTTGCAACAAGAGATCGATGCTGCCTCCGTGCAGACCTTGGCGCTACGTCAGCCGATGGGACGTGATTTGCGGGAAATCATGGGGCCGATCAAAATTGCCTCCGATCTGGAACGTATCGGTGATTTGGCCAAGAATGTTGCCAAACGCGCTTTGGTTCTGAACTCCCAAGAGCCGGTAGGTTTGACCCGGGGTCTCGTCCGTATGGGGCGACAGGCTTTGGTTCAGCTCAAGGACGTGCTGGATGCTTATACGCAACGGGATGTTTCCGCTGCAATGGAAGTGTGGAATCAGGACGAAGATATTGATGAACTTTATAATTCTCTTTTGCGAGAATTCCTGACCTATATGATGGAAGATCCCCGTACTATTGGTCTGTGTACGCACCTTTTGTTCATTGCGAAAAACCTGGAGCGCATCGGGGATCATGCAACAAAGATTGCGGAGACAGTCTACTTCATCCAGGAGGGGCACTATATGACAGAAGATCGTCCTAAGGGTGCCCCGGAAGACTTTGCTGGGGTGCGTCCTTCATCGGGCAGCGATAATCAAGGCGAGTAACGGGCTATGAAACCTTGTGTTCTTGTGGTGGAAGATGATCCAGATCTGATGACGCTTCTGGCGTATAATCTGGAAAGCGAAGGCCATCGCGTGGTTCAGGCCACAGGCGGGGAGGAGGCCATGCTGTTGGCCGAAGAAGAAACCCTCGATCTTGCTGTGTTGGACTGGATGGTGCCGCAATTCTCAGGTCTTGAGATCTGCCGCCGTCTCCGCACCCGGCAGGAAACGCAAAACCTTCCCATCATAATGCTTACTGCCCGCAGTGAAGAAGCTGACCGTGTGCGCGGCCTCGATATGGGGGCCGATGACTACATCACCAAGCCGTTCTCCATGCCGGAATTCCTGGCGCGCATTCGCGCCATCATGCGTAGAGCTCGCCCGGCAAAGGCGGGGGACTTGATCAATTTTGGCGATATTGAGCTCGACCGCTCCTGCCATCGGGTAAAGCGGGGGGAACGAAACATTCGCCTGGGCCCCACAGAATACCGCCTGCTCGAACATTTCCTGGCCCATCCGGGAAGGGTCTTCACGCGAGAGCAATTGCTCGACGCGGCATGGGGCTCTGATGTCTATGTGGAAGACCGCACCGTGGATGTCCACGTGGGGCGCCTGCGCAAAGCGCTGAATGACCCAGGTGAAAAAGACCCAATACGAACGGTTCGGTCAGCGGGATATGCACTGGATGAGACTTACTCGACCAAACGCTCAATGGATGACGACGCTTAAACTCTGCCCCTACAAGTAACTCTGTCTGTCCAAATTTTGTAATAGGACATCCCTGATTGACGACACCAATTTCCCTGATACCGCACGGGAAATTCCCTGTTCACGTTTGCAGGGAAATCGTTACAGAACCAAGTCAGTTGGTGGGTTGCAGCGGCATTGTGTGATCAATATCTGCCCAGGATCGAAAAATTCCCTGTATTTTCCCTGATAACAGGGAAACTGGAGGAGACCCGTTCGCATCTGACTGGCTCCACCGCCACGCGAAAAGCCGCCAGCAAGTGGCGGAGGCATTTCCAAGGGATGAAGCGCCAAACTATCTCATTCGTGATAACGATCCGGTCTTCAATGGACTGGTTCACGTAAACTGCGGCTCATAGGGATCAGAGATCGTCCGATCACACCATACTCGCTGTGGCAGAATGCCTACTCTGAGCGTGTCAATGGATCCATCCGGCGAGAAAGCCTCAATCACATTCTTATCTTCGGCGAAGCGCACCTTCGCCGGGTGATGGGTGCTTACGTCCAATACTATAACAATGCGCGGACATATCTCGCCTTGGGCAAGAATTCACCGAACGGGCGTGAAATTCATGCCGCCGGCATAATCAAATCGCTCCCACACCTGGGTGGATTGCATCATGAGTACGTCCGAATCTAGTTATTGGTAGGGACACCGGGTCCTATTTATCCTCCCTCTTCAATGTCCTGGCCATCCGTAATTCCCCGTAGGTACAACTCCGAATTACCGAAGCACCGGTCACCCGTTATCTATCCCCCATGTTGTCAACGCAACATACCGCTGGCCCAACTGGGCTGTCTGTTGATCAAACAAGATTGCTGGAGGATGGAAATGAAAAAGGTATTGAAACTGAATACGCTCAGCACGGCAGGGCAGTTAGTCCTTGCCAGTCTGGCACTTGCAGTTCTGCTGTCAGCATCTGGGTCAAGTTTTGCTCAGGGCCTTCCGGATCCTGGCGTCGAGATAGAGCCCGGCATAACAGCCCTGCTGGTAACAGATCCCCAGAACGATTTCTTGAGCCCCGATGGCGTTACTTGGGGCGTGGTTGGCGAAAACGTAACCGAGAATGGAACCGTCGAGCATATCGACCAGTTGTTCGCGGCGGCCCAAGATGTGGGAATGCCAATATTCGTGTCACCGCACTACTACTATGAACACGATCATCACTGGCAGTTTGAAGGTGCGCTCGAGGCTCTCATGCACCAGATTGGGATGTTTGACCGAGCAGGTCCCTTGACCATGGAGGGCTTTGAAGGCTCTGGCGCTGATTGGCTGGAGCAATACAAACAATACATCGAAGATGGGCAGACGGTTGTTACCAGCCCCCACAAAGTCTACGGCCCTGAAACAAACGATCTCGTGTTGCAACTGCGCAAGGCGGGCGTCAGTCGCGTGATCCTGGCTGGCATGTCAGCGAATCTTTGCACTGAATCCCACATGCGCGAACTTCTGGAGCAAGGTTTTGAGGTGCTTGTTGTATCCGATGCAACGGCTGCGGCGCAATTGCCCGGTCTTGATGGTTACGCCGCTGCCATGACGAACTTTCGAATGATCGCGAACCACGTAGGCACAACCGAAGAAACCATCGCCGCGATGGAAGCAGCCTACTCGCCCACAACTGAAGAATACGACGCCTTCAATTGATACTGAGTGTCTTTCCCGGTCTCGCGCTGTCCCTCCCTCCCCAAGAGGCGTGAGATCATCCCAAGGGCCCGGCCAGTGCGTAGATCTGGCCGGGTTCTTTATCAACAAAAAGAAGAAAACCATGTCTGCAGAATTCAAAATTGGCCTTGACCCGATCACAGATGAAACCGCCAGCGGCAAAGGGAAGGAACTTCTTGACAATGCCAAGGCTGAGATGGGGTTTGTTCCCAATATGTATCGGACCATGGCGAACTCACCGGGTTATCTCGATACCTATATTCACGGCTACAAAGCTTTCCGCCAAGGGTCTGGATTTACGCCGCAGGAGCAGGAAGTTGTCTTCCTCGTGTTCAGTCGTGAAAACGGCTGCGAATACTGCACGGCTGCTCACAGCATGTTAGCGGACAAAGTCTCGAAGCTGGATGCAGGATCTCTTGATGCAGTGCGTACCGGCAAGCCACTCGCCGATGCCAAACTGAACGTCCTCGCTGACTTTACAAAGCACGTCCACGACACGCGCGGCATGATCACAAATGACAGTGCAGAGAGGTTTCTATCTGCTGGCTTTGCGGATCAACAGATATTGGAAGTCATTCTGGCTGCCTCGGTAAAAATTCTCAGCAACTACTCCAATCACATCTTCCATACTGATGTGGATGAAGTCTTCTCTCCCTATCAGCTTTAACATCATGGGGCCGGATTACCCTTGGAGAACTATTGATGACTACAAGAATTGTACCGCCGTTTACTGAAGATACCGCACGCGCGAAGGTCCAGGCGGCGGAGGATGCTTGGAACACTTGTGATCCAGGTCTCGTGGCCATGGCGTACTCAGAAGAGTCTGATTGGCGAAATCGCGATCTCTTCTTTAAGGGGCGCACGGAGATCGTCAACTTCTTGGCTAAAAAGTGGGCAATAGAAACCCACTACCGTCTAAAGAAGGAGCTTTGGGCCTTTACCGGCAACCGTATCTCTGTTCGATTCGAATATGAATGGCAGGATGCGAGAACCGGCAATTGGTTCCGAACTCATGGCAACGAGCATTGGGAATTTGATGACGACGGTCTCATGCGCAGACGTGACATGAGTGCGAACGATATTCCCATCACTAGTTCCGAGAGGCGCATATAGCGCGAGCGTCTAGAAGGAGCAAAGCAATGGAACATGAAGACACATTGGAGCCATCGGTGGGCATTTCCTTTGATCGCCATGCGGAGCGAAGATACTGGGCTTGGATGGCTCTGCATACTTTTTCTGCCCTCCCCATTTTTGCAATCATTGCTCCTGCGACCTTTGCGCTAAGGACAATGGGGCATTCAGAGGCTGCAGCAATTAGTTTCAGCCTCATAGCCCTCGGACTTGTTCTTGCGACGGGATTACTGGTGGCCTGGCTTCAGACCCACCATTGGCTTGGCTGGCTTTTCCGCGCAGTAAGGTCTCGCGCCTTAATTGGTGCGGAGCGCTTAGGCAGAGATGATGATGAACTGATGCTTGAGGGTGTTCGTGAAGTGGTTTTCGAATGGCATCACATTGATGCGCTGCTGAGGGAGCGCGAAACGTCGGCAACCATTCTTGCAATTGCCACGACAATGATTACAGCGACCCTGATCGTAGTCGCACCTTGGATCGTGCACGGTCTAGCCTTTCCGGAGACGATTGGAAATACGATACCGATCTGGACTATCTCGGCACTGATTATTCTTGCGTTGCTCTATGGAGCCAGCGGCTTGGCACTCGCCTGGTCGGTCTATCATTCAAAGTGTTTCTCCGAAGGCGACTATGATCCGACCGCTGCTATTCAGCACCGCGTTCTTACATTGCTTACGGAAGTAAAGACACTGCGTCGGAGCGGTGTCATCACCTAAAGGTAAATTTGAGTATGAAACTGAATAGTGATCTGTCGAGGCTTGCCATTGTAAAGCAAAAAGATGCGACTTGGGTTCCCTCGCCGCAGCCAGGTGTGGATCGACTGATGTTGGAACGAGTTGGTGCTGAAAAGGTATCACGTGCTACCAGCATTGTGAAGTATGATCGAAAATCTAGTTTTCCCGAACATACGCACGACGGTGGCGAGGAATTCTTTGTCTTGAACGGCACATTCTCCGACGCAACGGGAGACTTTGATGCTGGCTTCTATGTGCGCAATCCAGTGGGATCAAATCATGCACCCTGGAGCGATGAGGGCACAGATATCTTCGTAAAGCTCGGCCAATTCGATCCAGATGATCGGACTTATGTGCGCCTTGATACCCGCGGAGCAGACTGGCAAAAAAATCATGAGCTCGGCTTGAAAACTCTCCTGCTGCACCAATATGGCCCTGAGATGGTACGCCTTGTCACAATGGAGCCAGCAAGGTCCCATCCCGAGCATATGTTCCCTGGTGGTGCGGAAATATTTGTTGTCTCTGGCAGCCTTGAAATATCTGGCACTCAAATGACAAAAAACGACTGGCTGCGGTCGCCGGCCGGTGCTGAACTGAGCATTGCCTCAAAGGCTGGCGCAACCTTCTATTTCAAGACCGGCCACCTTCCGGGGGCAAGCAAATGAATGAGAACGGCGGGAAGTTTGCAGCCTGAGTTCGGAGCGAATACAATACGTGCAAAGCGTAGTCGATTGGGAGATTACCATTGAACGATGATACTGTATCCAGTGAAAGCGTCGCCCTTGTTCGACGTCAACGAGACCTCATTTTGGAGGCCACCGGAGACGGAATCTACGGCTTGGACGCAGACTCCAATGCAACGTTTGTAAACCCTGCCGCAGCTCGAATGTCCGGCTACACCATTGAGGAAATGCTGGGCTCAAATCTTCATGAGTTAATTCATCACACGAAGCCAGACGGCGTCCATTATCATGTTCATGATTGTCCGATCTATGCTGCCACAAAGGATGGTAAAATTCATCGGGTATCAGACGAAGTGTTTTGGCGAAAAGATGGTAGCTGTTATCCTGTTGAGTATATAAGCACGCCAATTTGGGACGAGGGCCGGTTGGTGGGCGCTGTCGTATCCTTTCGAGATATCACCGATCAAAAATTGTCTCAGGATGCTTTGCGCGAAAGCGAGGAGCGCTACCGCACACTTTTCAATGATTCTCATGCTGCTGGCTTTCTGATCGACTGCGATAGTTTTCGAATAGTAGACAGCAATAAGAAATCTGGAAGCTTGCTGGGATACTCTGAAACGGAGTTGGCAGGAAAAACTCGCAATGATGTTTTCGGCGGCCTATCACGCAACATAGAATCCTTCTTTATGGCCGTGGAAGAGAATGGCAACAGCGATACCGAAGATCTTTGGCTCATAGCATCTGACGGAAAGCGCATTTCCGTTCGCCTGTCGGCAAGCAAGGTGCAGATCGGCAAGGGAGAGGGGCTGCTCGTGCTGGCCAATGACACGCGACGGCGAAATGAGGCCGAATCCTATGCTCGGCAGCTACAATCGGAATTGCATCATGTCTCCCGGCTAAGTGCTATGGGTGAAATGGCATCCGCCATGGCACATGAACTCAATCAACCGCTGACAGCAGTCATGAATTACGCACAAGCCTCTCGACGGTTGTTGGCCGCAGAAGACGCGAGCTCAAATTCTCAGGCGACCGAATACCTGGATAAAGCCGTTGCGCAGGCGGCGCGAGCAGGGGAGATAATTCGAGGGCTTCGCAGCTTTGTGGATAAGAGCGATGCCGATATGTCCTTCGAAGACATAAACGGTATCATCGAAGAAGCCATTGTGCTGACAATTCCCAGCGCCGTCAGGGAGCGCTTTCGGTTCGAAACGGAACTGGCAGACGATATTCCCGAAACGCTCGTTCATAAGATAAAAATCCAACAGGTGATGGTCAATCTTGTGAGAAACGCCGTCGAAGCGCTCTCCGCTCAATCAGATGGCCAATTGACAGTAGTAACTCGGAAAAGGAATGATCGCTTCATCGAAGTTTCCGTCTGTGACAATGGTCCCGGCCTGACAGAAAAACAGCAAAGCGAAGTCTTCCAATCCTTTATGACTACAAAGCAGCAAGGCATGGGGGTTGGTTTGTCCATCTGCCGCTCCATTATAGATGATCATAGTGGCGAGCTATGGGCGGAGAACAGTGAGTGTGGCGGGGCAATCTTCTATTTCACGTTGCCAATTGTCTGCAAAGGGAGCGACGCCAATGACTAGTGTTTCCCAAGTATATGTTGTCGATGATGACGAAGGGGCTCGCGAGTCCCTTGCCGCTCTCTTGGGCTCAACGGGTCATGAAGTGAAGGCCTTCCCATCCGGTGTCGAATTCCTGGAAGCGCTTGAACCTGACTGGCCTGGGTGCGTAATCCTGGATGTGCGCATGCCTGTGCTGAGCGGTCTACAGGTTCAGGAAAAACTTGTCGAAAGAAAATGCAAGCTACCAGTAATCATTGTGACGGGGCACGGGGATCTTCCCATTGCGGTCAAAGCGATGAAGGCAGGGGCAATCGATTTCATCGAAAAACCCTTCGAAGAAGAAGTGATCTTGGAAAGTATCAAGAATGCCCTGGCGATCGGTGAGCGTGTTCATGAGGAGAATACTATTGAGGCTGATTTAAAGCGCCGCATTGAACAGTTGACCCCGCGTGAACATGAAGTATTGGTTCAAGTGGCGATGGGACATCCGAACAAAGTTGTCGCCTATGAGTTAGGAATTAGCCCGCGAACGGTTGAAATACACCGGGCCCGAGTGATCGAGAAGATGAATGCCCGCAATCTTTCCCACCTTGTGCGCCTTGCCATTCGCGCGGGCCTTCTCCCAGACGACGTATAACTATATCCCGTAGGTAGTACCCCGTAAGTACAATTGCGAATTTCTGATACCGCAAGAATGGGCCATCCTTGCACATACCAAATTCCAACCTCAGCAAGGATAATCCCATGTCAAATCCAATTCGTATTCACCGTCATGCCCTTTCCGGCCATTCCCACCGCATCGAACTTTTTGCAAGCTTGACAAAAGTCCCCTTTGAACTCGTGGATGTTGACCTCGCTGCGGGTGAGCACAAGAGCGAAGCTTTTTTGTCTTTAAACCCCTATGGACAGCTTCCCGTGATTGAGGACGGCCCAACCGTGCTGGCCGATTCCAATGCCATCCTTGTTTATTTGGCGAAAAAGTATGCGCCAACATGGCTGCCGCAAGATGAAATTGGCGCGGCTCAAGTGCAGCGTTTTCTTTCTACCGCTGCTGGTGAGATCAGCTATGGTCCCGCCACCGCACGTCTGACAACGGTATTTGGTGCTGCCCTTGATACCGAACGCGCCAAGGAAATATCGAACTGGGCATTTGAACGCCTTGAAAAGGACCTTGATGGCCGTAATTGGTTTGTCGGCGATAGTCCTACAATTGCTGATGTTGCGATCTATAGTTACACAGCGCACGCCCCCGAAGGTAATGTGAGCCTTGAAGCATATCCTAATATCCGTGCCTGGCTCGTTCGCGTTGAGGCCTTGCCGGGATTTGTTCCGATGGAAGCAACAAAAATTGGACTGGCTGCTTAGCAAGTTCCTTTGTCTGCTTGCCCTGTGTTCCGGTGAAAGCAGGCAGAATAGGACGGCAGTGCAGTTCTCCCACCGCGCTGCCGTCTAACTGGTGGAGATTGCTATGCTTGGCAAAACTGATGGATCGAATAAAGAGGGCTCACCTTTTCATGCTGGCGAGCAAGCCGTTCAGGAGCGTATGGGTGTAAGAGCGGAGATGGAGCGTTTTGGCCGTAAGGTCATTCGCGACCACATGCCGGAACAGCATCGTGGGTTCTTTGAGCAACTCCCTTACCTCACCATCGGGCATGTGGACCAGAAGGGTTGGCCCTGGGCCACAATGCTTGCAGGGTGTCCGGGTTTTTTGAAAAGCCCCGACGCCAACAGCTTGGTTATTGATGCAATACTTCATCCTTCCGATCCGCTTGCAAGGGGATTGGTAGAGGGTGCCCCATGGGGGCTGTTGGGCATAGAGCTCGCTTCCCGGCGACGGAACCGTCTCAACGCTCATATCAGCAAGGTGAGTGACAGCGGGATGGAACTTACTGTTGATCAGTCCTTTGGAAATTGCCCCCAGTATATTCAAACAAGGGCCTATGAGTTCATTCGTGATCCATCCGTTCCGTTGCAAGGCAGCGCTGAACCTTTTGTCACTCTTGATGAGGCTGCGACGAAGTTGATTCAATCCGCAGACACGTTATTTGTCTCAAGTTATGTAACGGAAAAACATGATCCTCGTATTGAGGGTGTGGACGTATCCCACCGAGGTGGCCGACCGGGCTTTGTTCGCATCGAAGGCGATACGCTGACCATTCCAGATTATACGGGAAATTTTCACTTCAACACGCTCGGCAATTTCATCTCCAATCCCAAGGCCGGGTTGCTCTTTCTTGATTTTGAAAGCGGTGAGATGTTGATGCTTACCGGCACTGTTGAGATCATCTGGGACGGTCCCGAAGTAGACGCCTTCAGCGGGGCCGAGCGCGCATGGACCTTCAAACTGGATCATGGGGTGAGATTACATGACGCCTTACCCATACGCTGGTCCTTTGGGGAGTTCTCCCCCAATAGCTTGGTCACCGGCACTTGGGCGGATGCCGAAGCAACCCTTGTTGCAGAAGCACAACGCGACGCCTGGCATCCCTATCGTGTGGTCCGCGTGGAAGATGAAAGCGATGTCATTCGTTCATTCTATCTGGAACCGGAAGATGGAGGCAGCCTGCTTTCGTTTGATCCGGGTCAGTATCTGACCATCAAGGTTACTCCGCCCGATGCCAAGAAACCTGTGATCCGCACCTACACTGTTTCCTCGGCACCTTCGGACAAGCTTTACCGTATCTCCGTTAAGCGTGAGCCCGCACGGTCGGATGAACTTTCACCGGGGCTCATGTCGAACCACCTACATGATTTTATCAAGCCGGGCGATATCATTGAAGCCAAGGCCCCGCGCGGCGAGTTTACGATCGACGCAGTGGAGGCGCGCCCGGCAGTCCTGTTGGCAGGTGGTGTAGGCATTACGCCCATGATTTCCATGGTGCGCCACATGACTCATGAAGGGTTGCGCACCCGCCACACACGACCCGTGACGTTGATCCATTCAGCTCAAACCACAAAGCAGCGCGCCTTTTTTGATGAAGCCAATGCTATCTCACGCCATTCAAATGGTGCGGTACGATACCTTTCAGTTGTTGACCGGCCTGCTGCTGATGAAGAACCGGGTGTCGATTTCAACGGCACAGGTCGCATCACGGCTGATATTTTGAGGCAGGCGCTCTCATTTGATGATCATGACTTCTTCCTGTGTGGACCGCCTCCTTTCATGCAGGGGCTCTACGATACTCTTCGCGATCTTGGCGTGCGCGACAAGCGTATTTTCGCGGAAGCGTTTGGCCCTGCCTCGCTGAACCGAAAGCCAGATGCAAACATTATCGAAGAATATCCGGAATTGGCCGAAGCGGAGGAAGCTTTGGTGAGGTTCGATGCATCGGAATTTGAACAACGCTGGTGCAAAGGTGACGGAACCTTGCTGGAGTTAGCCGAAGACCATGGTCTATCGCCGGACTATGGTTGCCGTAGCGGGGCATGTGGATCCTGTGCCGTCAAGATCAAGCAAGGCGCTGTGACTTACCGCTCAAAACCGTCCGCCACACCTCCCGAAGGCCATGCACTGATCTGTTGTTCCGTCCCCGCCACGGGGCAAGAGAACCTGGTGCTTGATCTGTAAGAAGAACTGCTCTCTCTGAGGTATGGACGTGTGCGATGAGCGACCGTTTTCATTGCTGACATGATACTGCGATGATGAGTTCACTCGGGACTACCACCACCGCCATGTAGATGTGTGTTGTCAGAAGAAAATCGTTTTAGCCTGACAGCTCCGCTTGGCTGGTACTTTTTGCCGTTCACGTGTCCGCCCCAAGCTACGAAGAGCGGGCAGTCTCCTGCTCCATACAGATACGCCCAATGTCGTCAGTTGAGAGGGATTGTTTCAGCAAGCCACAATAGTGTGGGGCACCTTCGCCGTGGTCCTGGCACAGGTGCCGGCAAGTGTGGCATGCGCCGAATGGGCGCCCACCGCGAGCATCCAGCATTCCTTTAAGAAGGCGTTCGAGCGATGTACCAAGCTCTTCCCGCACAGCTTTCGGCATGTCGGCGATGGACGAGCCAAGATCAGCCATCGGGTCATCCGCGAGTAATTTTTCTCCGGATTTCATCAGGTCAAGTTTCACGCTGCGACGGTCACCATCTGCGACGGTCTTTCTTATAAGGCCCTTGCGGTCAAGCGCCTGGAGCGTTTGAGAAACGGTCCCTTTGGTTAAGCCCAGATAGGCCGTTAGCGCACTGGGGCTGCGGGAAAATCGATTGGCGCGAGCAAGGTACCGCAGGGCCTCCCATTGGGCGGGCTTCAGGCCATGAGCGTGCGTATCATTCTGAAGGATACGTGACAAACGTTCGATAAGGGGTGCGATAGAAGTATCCATGCTACTTTAGTATCGACTAAAAACTTATCTTGCAAGTCATTTCCAAACACGGTATGTAGTTTGGTATTGAGTCGATACTAAAATAGGAGCATAATCGTGAAGCATGAAATTCTCTCCTTGTTAGTGGCAAGCACCCTTGCCACTGCAGCATACGCACACCCCATTACCAGTCCGGTAGATCCTGAAGAGACACCGGCCTTTGATATCACCCGGGCAGAAGCGACCACGGATGGTCGCCTTCTTACGTTTGCCATGGAAGTTGCTGGCATCGCGGGCAGTGTGAAGCCCGTTCCAATTGGTCGCCTGACGGGTGCCAGGGTTGAAGCATATGTTTGGCCAACCAGTGTGGATCCCGGTGTCGTGGGGTTTGATCCAGAATCCGGTATACTTGCATTGGCAATCACGGCTCATCCAGATTTTGATGACACGCCGCTCTATGACGAAGATCAGGACGGCGACCCCGGTAATGACGGTGCCGACTGGCACTCGCACTGGGTCGTGCTAACTGAAGATAGTGCCTGCGGAGCGGGCCTAAAGGTGCGCGATGTGTCACCGGGTCAGGACCTGCTTCCCGCAACGGCCCCTTACTTGCCTATTGCCCTCGATAGCCCTGGCATGAGCCCGATTCTTGATGGCCATACGGCACGTATCACGGTTCCGGTCGCTGATGCAGCAGATGTCTCATTCGATGCTGTAACTGCCGAACTCCAGGTTAATGAAAGCGGGGAGGCTCCTCTTCTCTGTGTCAGCGGAGTGCACGACGTGGCTTCCGGTGACCTTTCCCTGCCGGGCAGGGTTATGGCCGAATGATGGTTAGAGCTCTGCAAATCGGATTTGCTGCTGCTGGCCTTCTTGGATTGGCAGCCTGTGAACCGGCGGCATCCCCTGCTAATCCCGTGAGCGCTGGTGAACAAGCTCTGGAAGTTGAGGTCGCTGCGGAGGGTGCGGATATTCCTGCTGCGGACTACGGCGCCTATGCCCGGGCTCGTCTGATCAATGTGGAAGGTCATCGGATAGGCGATGTTCATGCCTGGCAAGCACAGGAGGGTGTCCTTCTTCGTATTGAGGCTCATGGACTGCCGCCAGGATTCCATGGCGCTCATATCCATAGTGTTGGACGTTGCGATGATACCGGTGTCTACACTGCGTCCCGTGGGCATGTGGGCGTTGATGATGGTCCGCACGGACTATTGCACCCAGGTGGTGCTCACAGGGGAGATCTGCCTAATCTCTATGCTGGGCAGGATGGGCATGCTCATGCTGATTTCTTTTCACCTCTGATTTCCCTTGGTGACATTCGTGATGCCGATGGCGCGGCCCTCATCATCCATGAAGCTCGAGATGACTATCAGTCTCAACCAATTGGCGGCGCGGGCTTCAGGATTGCCTGTGCAGCCTTCCGATCACACCCTTGACCTGCGGAACCATTCTGGGAATGGGGCCGCATCAGCTTACAGACACTTGATTTGGCGGGGGCGCTGGACGCTCCCGTCAAATATTCTAACCCTTCGTTCTCGTGCTGATCTGCATTCAAGGCAAATCGCGCTGTTGCCATGGCTGCCTGGCACCAACTATGAGCATAGGCTTGGGATTGTTTTGATTCTCTGAGGTCAGTTCGCTTTAGTGCTGACAGCACCCGTTGACCAGAGTATTAGCCGAGCAACGTGATCCCTAAATCGACGACAAGAAAGAGGTTCGCGAGAAATCCCGCAGTGTAAAACAAACTACGCGGGCTTGGGTTTTTCTCCGTTGCAATCATGTAGTAGAGCAGCATGTGCCCAATCCGTGCAACGGCATAAACCCACACAACGATGCTGAGATGGCTAGCATCATACCCCACTAGAATTGCGATTACCGCCAGACCAAAGAGGGGCACAATATTTTCGAGCGAATTTCGGAACGTTCGATCGCTGCGGAAGACGAAAGACTCGTGACCCAAGGCCTCGTCCACGATGCCAGGAATATACTGTTTTTGTCGGCGGTGCGCGATGGATGCGATCAACGCCTGCGCAGTAATTGTGGTCAGGATGATCCAAAGGCCAATAAAACTCGATGCATAGGCTTCAAGCACAGCGCAGTTCCTTTTTTCAACTCGTCATGAGGCAAGCCTATTCCATTGTTATCCTTTTGGCGATGCTGAATTTCCGGATGCTAAGCCACAAACCGATCCGCCGTTACACTACTTCGGCACTCGTCAGGTGTGTTAGAATCTTCCGGTAGTTCTCGATGCCCTGCGCGCCGACGACAAGATGCTCACCGGCAAAGATCATCGCCGGGACGCCGGTAATGCCGCTATCCACCCACGCTTTTTCCTTTTGGCGAACGGCCGGTGCGCGAGTTTCCGATTCCAAGACGCGCCTAGCCTCAGTTGGGTCAAGACCCTGCTGTTCGGCAATTGTTGTCAGAACCTCAATGTCCGAGATGTTGAGGCCGTCAGTAAAATAGGCATAGAACAATGCAATCTTCAGATGGTGAGCGCGGTCGAATGTTTCTGCGTAATCGATCAGCTGATGTGCGCGGAATGTATTCCAAATGCGCGCGCCCTCAGCGTAATTAAAGGTAAAGCCAAGTTCTTGCCCGGTTGCTTGCAAATTCTCTCGCGCGGCCTTTGATTGCTCCGGTGTGGTGTCATACTTCTCGACCAAATGCTCGCGCGTGTCCTGGCCTTCGGGCCCCATGCCGGGGTTAAGCTCAAACGGGTGCCATTGGAGCTCCAGCATGACGCCGAGCTC
This sequence comes from Alphaproteobacteria bacterium, assembly GCA_021774965.1. GTDB lineage: Bacteria > Pseudomonadota > Alphaproteobacteria > JAJFIK01 > JAJFIK01 > JAJFIK01. The sequence continues at coordinate 4,614 of JAJFIL010000176.1, read as the reverse complement.
GGTGGCCGCGGTTGCAAGCTGGCGAAAGCCGATCACGCACCAGGGACAAACCACGTCTGAGACGATGTCGACGCGAAGAACTGGTGCTGCTGCATCCATCGTATGCGGTCCTTTAGGCAGTCCGTGGGAAACCCAATTTGGACAATGAGGAATTGGTGTTTTTGTGACTTTACCCCAGGATCTACTGCACACCAAATCCCGGTTTGAATTGAAGGGAGATGGCTTCGCACCCGATTGCCCACCGCCGTCAAAATGCCGCCTATCGAAAGGCCTTCGCTACAGATACTTAAGAGGCTAAGTTTTGGCAGGGACAGGGAGTGGTTGCGCCCTTGCGACAATCGGCACCGGGCCGATTTTTTCTGCTGTAAAGCGATAGATTTCCAGCGTGTCGGACCAGTAATTCTCTGGCAAGCCGGCTTTGCGTTTGAGGTTCTTGATAAATGCTTCTGGCGTTTGAGTTTTGTCCCAAACCGATGGCAGGAACAGGCCCTGATGTCCGGTATCGCGCATGATCAACCCGTCTATGCCCGGACGCACCCGCGCCAACAAATCGGCCTCGTTGCTGACGGGGAAGCGGCAGGCGACCGAAAGGATCGAGAGGCCCAGTTCGGCCTGCGCCAGTTCCGGCAACGTCATCGGTTTGAAACGGTGATCCTTAAACGCTGCGGCGAAAGCGCTTTTGGCCACGTCATTGATCATGGGCTGGTTCGCGACAAAGCTGCCGTAACATCCGCGCAGCTGATCGTTGATTGTGATGGTGGTAAAGGAGGGTCGCCATGCCATCAATAGCCGCGGCATGTCGCGGAGTTCCAGTTTCGGCATATCGCCGATTTGTGCGCCCTTGATGACGACACGTGTTGCAACATCCATCAGGACGTTCGCAGCCCTCGCAGGGATGCGGGCGATATCGGAAGGCTCAAACACAAATGCGCCATAGCCGACCACACGGTCTTTGTTGCTGGCGCCTGCCGTATCGCCGGAATTGCACAAATCGATTGTTGTGGCGCGCAGGTTTCGACGCGTGGATTCCACCAGAAGTCCGCGCACCGCGTGGCGTCCGCAGGCCTGATCCTCACCCAGCTTGCCGGGACTCAGACTTTCAATTGCGGCGGCTGCTGCATTATCCATTTTTGACGCCTTGTCGTAGTCGTGAAAATGGCTCAGATCGGAAGAAATCAGGATCAGGGTTTCATCACCGCCCCAGACAGTCCGCAAAGCCTCTGCGGCTTGTTCTGGTGTTGTTGCGCCCACAAGGGCGGGGATGATCTCGACATTTTCAAAAACGCGCTGCAGGAAAGGCAGATGCACTTCCAAACTATGTTCGTTCTCGAACGGGCCATCGTCTTGCACGACGTATGGCAGGGCTTTGAGTTTTTCAATCCCCTCGCGGTCGACCTTCACCGGGCCAAGCGGCGTGCCAAAGATCTGGTAGCTGGGAACTGCAATGCCTTGTACGGCTTTGCGGTGCGGTGGGCCAAACAGCACGACGCGGGTTATGGCAGATTTTCTATTGCCCAGACTATTAAAAGCGCGCGCGGCAACCTCGCCGGAATACTGATATCCAGCATGGGGGGCGATAATGGCCTTGGGCTGCATTTCCGGGGCCGGGGCGGCCTGTAACATCCGGTCGGCGGAGTTAGCCAGGACGGATGAATTGGACGGGTAAAACTTGCCTGCGACTTGCGGCTGTTTGATTTTGAGATTGGTGTTTTTCATCGGTTGATAGCTGCGACTGAGCTCTTCCTTTGTGGCTTTGGTGCGAGGGCTGGCGGGCTGAGCGATTTGAATGCCTGATGACCCGATACGGATCGGGACACGTTTGCGGCCCCAGTCGCCAGGCGCACCATCGAACGACCCCGCCAATGATGCACCGCATTTGCTACATTTGCCGTCATCACTTACCGCCCAGTGTTTGATCAGATGCCAGTCGCGCACGATGAGCTTATCACCGCAGCTTTGACAATAGGTGGTGCCGCCTTCTTCATCGTGGATATTGCCGGTATAGACATGAGCCAACCCGATATCTCGCGCAATGCCGCGCGCGCGTTTGAGGGTTTCGGGTGGGGTGCGGGATTTATCCCGCATGCGGTAATCTGGGTGAAAGGCGGAAAAGTGCAGCGGCACGTCGGGCCCCAGATTCTTCATCATCCATTCGCACTGCTCGCGTATTTCCTTCGAGCTATCATTCTCCCCGGGGATCAAAAGTGTCGTGACCTCGAACCAGACATTGGTATGTTCTTTGAGATAGACAAGCGTATCCAGAACGGGTTTGAGTGAGCCTTTGGTTTGGCGCCAGTAGAAATCCTCGGTAAAGGCTTTCAGATCCACATTGGCCGCATCCATATGTTTGAAAAACTCAGCCCGTGGCGCAACATTCATATAGCCGGCAGTAACGGCTACGGTTTTGATGTCCAGCTCATGACAGGCTTGCGCGATATCAATCGCGTATTCCATAAAAATGACAGGATCATTATAGGTAAAAGCCACCGAGCGGCAGCCGCTTTCCTTCGCGGCCCGGGCAATCATCTCCGGCTGAGCAAGGTCCTGCACGCGATCCATCTTGCGTGCTTTGGAGATATCCCAGTTCTGACAGAAACTGCAGGCAAGATTGCACCCCGCCGTGCCTAAGGACAGCACTGGGGTGCCAGGCAAAAAATGGCTGAGGGGCTTTTTCTCAATCGGATCGATGCAAAAGCCGGATGAACGACCATAGCTGGTCATCACCACTTCGCCGCCTTTCGCCATGCGGACAAAGCACAAGCCGCGTTGGCCGTTCTTCATCTTGCATGCCCGAGGGCAAAGCGTGCACATCACGCGCCCGTCCTCCAGCTTTTCCCAGTATTTGGTGGGAACAGTGTCGACCGGGTTTGTCGGCAATGTAATCAGTTTGTCGTCTATGGTATCCATTGTACTTTCCCGGACCGCTCGATGAGCTATCCCCAATTACCGAGCCCCAATCACCAGTCTGGTTCCAATGTTAGTTCGTTGCTGATCTGATCTCCAAGGGTTATATTTTGGGGGCCAGCCTCCACTGCCGAGAAGTCTGTCAGTTTTCCTGATGGATTAGTTGGATCAGAAGTCTCGATCTCGCATTGATGGCGTGTTATTCAAGAATCCATGACTGTCTATGACTACATAATTGTTGGCGCAGGGTCTGCGGGGTGCGTCCTGGCCAACCGTCTTTCGGCTGACGGAACCAATAGTGTTTTGTTGCTTGAAGCTGGCGGGCGCAATCGCGATATCCTGATTGATATGCCCACAGCGCTCTCCTACCCAATGGCCTCGGGCAAGTATAATTGGGGGTACATGACCCAGGCAGAGCCAGGTGTGAACAACCGGCAAATCACGTGCCCGCGCGGGAAGGGCCTTGGGGGGTCATCTTCGATCAACGGCATGGTCTATGTGCGCGGCCACGCCTGCGATTTTGACGATTGGGCGGAGGCCGGCGCAGCAGGGTGGTCGCACGCAGATTGCCTGCCTTACTTCAAAAGCTCGGAGACATGGCAAGGCGGGGAAGATGATTATCGCGGCGGTGATGGGCCGCTACATGTCACTGTCGGCAAGGGGATGAAAGACAACCCCCTCTACCAAGCCTTCATTGATGTGGGCATAGAGGCCGGATATCCCCATACGGATGACTGCAATGGATATCGCCAGGAGGGGTTTGGCGCCATGCCTATGACGGTTCGTGACGGGGTGCGAGATTCGACCGCGCGCGCCTTTCTCGACCCTGCGCGGCGGCGACCTAATCTGACTGTCTTTACTCATACGATTGTGGGCAAGCTTGTTTTTGATGGCAAACGGGCGGTTGGCGTCAGCGCCATGTGCAAAGGCAGAAAAGTTGAGCTACACGCCAACAAGGAAGTTATTCTTTCGGCGGGGGCCATTGCCTCGCCGATGATCCTGCAGCGTTCAGGTATCGGGCCCAAAGCCGTCCTTGATCGTGCAGGCGTTGAGACAGTCCATCCGCTTGCCGGTGTGGGGCAAAACCTGCAAGACCACCTTGAAATCTATTTCCAGTTCCATTGCAAAGAGCCCATCAGTCTGAATAACAAGCTCGATTTGTTCAGCAAGTTTTTGATCGGCGCGCGCTGGTTTTTCTTCAAGGATGGACTTGGTGCGACGAACCATTTTGAATCATGTGCCTTTATCCGCTCGGAGGCAGGATTGAAATCGCCAGACATCCAGTATCATTTTCTCCCCGCTGCGATGCGATATGATGGCACCCCTTCAATGAAAGGGCACGGATTTCAGGTGCATGTCGGTCCCAACAAGCCAAAAAGCCGTGGCTCAGTCTCAATTGCATCACCTGATCCGGCGGCGGATCCTGAGATTATCTACAATTATCTTCAGCATAAAGATGACATAGCCGCCTGGCGGCGTTGTATTCGACTGACCCGCGAGATCATTGCCCAGCCCTCAATGGATGCCTATCGCGGCGATGAGCTTCAGCCGGGCGGTGCCGTTACATCGGACGCAGAGATCGACACTTGGGTTCGGGAGAATGTAGAAAGCGCCTATCATCCTTGCGGGACTTGCCGCATGGGTCCTGGGGATGCAGACACAAGCGTTGTTGATCCAGAGTGCCGCGTTGCGGGGGTGACAGGACTTCGC
>JAJFIL010000175.1 GCA_021774965.1 Alphaproteobacteria bacterium | reverse complement strand
CCCTCAAGCAATTACTCCCTTTAGCAGATACATCAAAGACCGATTCAGTGAACTTACTTCCCTTGAAACAAAATATGAAAAACAAAGCTTTCAGGTTGGCGATAAGATAAACATTAAAACATTAACTACTGTTGGTTCATTCTTTTTGGCCCCATTACTTGCAGTCGTTGCTTGGTTAATTTTGGGATTGGGTGCAACTGTAAACTGGCAAACTGAAATAATTATTGCGTTTGGTGCGGGATTATCTGCAGATGCAATAGTTAACAAAATTTGGTCAATTACTGGTGAGAAATTTAAAACTAATGATGAAAATGAGGAAATAGAATCAAAATTAAAAATTCAAAATATTACTATAAAACCTACAAGTGGTGTAAAACCACTCCCAGTTAGTTTTACTGTAAAGATTACTGGAGATCCAAAAACAATCGAGTGGGATTTTGCTGATGGTAATGCCGAAACTGGTGGTCTTTCAAAAAGTCATACCTTTTCTAGTGCTGGAACCTTTAATGGCAAAGTCAAGATAACTGATAAAGAAAATAACTCTGAAGAAAAGGGATTTACAATTACTGTAATTGATTCTGCTTAACTAATGTCGTTTAATTTTTCATATGTTCAGGAAAAATATGACGAAAAAAAGGAACCGCTAAGAAGATTTCTCAAATGGAATAACAACGAAAAAACTTGGTCATATGAAAATTGTACAATAGATGTTATCGGCATGGGTGAGGGACAAGTAAGAATAATAGTTAGAAGAAAGTTTTCCAGAAATTCAACGTTTTTGGGAACTAATTTTGAAGTGAATTTGATGTTAGGTTTTGTGATTACTGGTGTAACAAACAATGATGATTATTTGGAATTTATTGTAAATCAAAACAAAGACAAACACTATGGACAAATTGAAGACAAGCATAGGGAATTAAATGATGTAAAAATATCTGGAACAAAAAATGATGTATCTAACCTTTACCAAAAAATTCAAGACCATGTGAGTAATCCTCCAAAAGATACAACTTTGTTTTCCTGTGATTCCTCTCCAGAATCGAAGTTCATGCCAGTAATTTATCAGCCAAGAATTGATGCGTGGAATAACTTTTTGCGTGAGATTAACGTACACTCCATCTCTGATGGATATGAAATAACTCTGGTTTTTGAGGATGAAAAGTTAAGAGAGCACACAATTTTTGATTTTCTTTATAGAAAATTCAGATGGGCATGGTATGGACGGACAAAGGATATTGAAACATTTTATGTGGATGAAAAATCTGAACACTTTACGTTTCCAGGAATATACAGCGGTGATGACACTCTGTTTGATGACATGACACATGAAGACAAAGATGAACCTGTAAAAAAACGAGAAATAAAATATCATTATCAGGACAGCAATCATCCAATAGTGTTTGTAAACACGTCAAACCATGCACTTGCACCACATGACAACAACCATGACTTTTGGAAGTGGGAATATGTTCCATGGCAAAAAAATATTCCAGTAAAGACTGGAGAAAAAACTAAACAAGAAACAAAGGATTTCTATGAAACATGGCTGTAAACCAAGAACTACGATTACTCCAAAAAAGAATCAGAGCAGCCAAAATCCCAAAGAAAACAAAGACCAATTTCAGACTTCTTACCTGGAATATTCGAAATTTTCATGGTAGAAAAGAGACCAAGGCAATGCTGTTCATTGCTAAAATAATAAAAATTTTTGATGTCATTGCAATACAAGAAGTCAAAGACGATCTTGGTGGGATAGAGAAACTGCAAATATTATTAGGAAAAAAATACAAATTTCTTTTCTCAGATCCTGCGGGAAATGGTGAACGATTAGTTTTTTGTTATAATTCAAAAAAAATACAGTTTACCGGATTGGCAGCAGAGATTGTGATGGCTCCCGGTCAAGGAAATGGAACTGTCCCTCCAGTATTGGAATTTGCAAGAACCCCCTACATGGCGTCATTTCGTACTAATCGTTGTAACTTTATTTTGGTAACTGTTCACATCTACTATGGCTCTGGTAGTAAAGTAAAGCATCGACTCACAGAGATTAAAAATATTGCAAATTTTTTAGAAAAACGTTCTGGAGATACTGATTCACTTGATTCTGATTATATTGCATGTGGGGATTTTAACATTGAAAGGATCAGGGCAAAAATTCGTAAAAAGAAAAAGAAAGATCCTCTAGATGGATTATTTGCAGCTTTACAGTCAAAGGGGTTGATAATTCCTAAAGTCATACAAGATTCCCCCAGTAATCTGTCTCAGACCAGACACTTTGATCAGATAGCATATTCTGAATATGATGATTCTACAATTTCTTTTGTTGATGGGGGAGTAATTGATTTTGTTGGTGCAGTGTATAGGGGTGATAAAAAATTACGATACAAGCTAACTGATCATTTACCAATGTGGGCAATTTTTGAGACCACCAAAGATGAGAATCCAAAATTCATCAACCCCTAGATTTGATTTATTTTTTCAATATTTAATTTCTATATTTTAAAATGTCATTAATTATTACAAGTTTCATGAAAGCCATTTGTTTTGATGGAGCAGAAATGAAATTTGATGAGAATTATTCCGACCCAAAACCTGGTGAGTCTTTGATTAGGGTAAGTTTAGCTGGAATTTGTGGAACTGATTTGGAAATTTTAGATGGATATATGGCATATCATGGAGTACTGGGTCATGAGTTTGTTGGAGTGGTGGAAAAATCATCCAATCCTGACATGATTGGAAAAAGAGTTGTAGGTGAGATAAATGCTGGATGCAACAATTGTGATTATTGCAAAAAAGGAATGAATAGACACTGTCCAAACAGAACTGTACTTGGAATTTTAAAAAGAGATGGTGCATTTGCAGAATTTCTTTCACTTCCTGAAGAAAATCTACATGTAATTCCAGATTCTATTAGTGACCCGCAAGCAGTATTTGTAGAACCACTAGCTGCTGCATTTGAAATAAAAGAACAAATCTCATTGAATCCTGATTGGCAAGTTGCAGTTGTAGGTGATGGGAGATTGGCACAAATGATTTGCCAAGTTCTAAAACTGTCTTGTCCAAATGTTACTTGTTTTGGAAGACACCGAAACAAACTTTCACTGTTAGAACCATTTGGTATTGCAACAAAGATTGGAATCAATTCATCTGATGAACAACTTTATGATTTAGTGGTAGAAGCAACTGGAAGCAATTCTGGATTTACAGACACTATGAAACTGGTAAAACCACGTGGAACTGTCATACTAAAATCTACAATTGCATCAAGAAAAAATCTTGATTTGACTCCAACTATAATCAATGAAATCACTTTAGTTGGTTCTAGATGTGGTCTGTTCAAGCCTGCAATTGATGCTTTAGCAACTAAGATGGTTATAGTTTATTCTATGATTGACTCTACTTTTCCGTTAAACGAATTCTCTAAAGCAATAGAGCATGCAAAAAAGCCAGATACTCTCAAAGTCTTTCTAAAACCTTAACTCTTGTTTTGATTCCAAAATAATACATTAAATACACTGTTCATCTGAGTCTATTCATGTTTGGCAAGAAACCAGAACTCAAAGAAGGATCTTACGTTTTCTCTGTAAAAAAGAACGGTGATTTTAACGACTATATTTTTGCAGCAGTTACTGGAATTGATGGTAAACAAGTAGGTGTCACTGGCGTGATTGTAAATCCTGTTGGCCTGAAAAACAAGTTAGAGCAAGGAAAGACTG
>JAJFIL010000174.1 GCA_021774965.1 Alphaproteobacteria bacterium | reverse complement strand
ATGATGGCGTTCTTCCTACTCATGTGGCTGATCAACATGACCAGCCCGGAACAGAAACAAGGCATCGCAGATTATTTTGCCCCCGCCTCCGTCAGCCAAAGCACCAGCGGGGCGGGCGGCGTTCTGGCCGGGACAGCCTTTGATGACGCGGGCTCTCGCGGATCAGGCGCGATCATCGACAATAATGAGCTCTCCCCCACACAGCCGCAAAGCTCTACCGGCGGACAAGCTGATGGCGATGCCAATGGCGAACCCACCGAAAGCGACAGCATGGATCAGGCTCAACAGACCCTTGCGAATGAGCAACTGGATCGAGCCTTGGCCCAGCGCGAAAACTTCATGTTTGAACAGGCCGAGGCGAGCTTGCGTCAGGCTATGCAGGACATGCCAGACCTTGCTGACCTTTCCCGGCATCTGATCGTTGATCAGACCCCGGAGGGTTTGCGTATTCAATTGGTGGATCAGGAAGGTCGGCCCATGTTCCCACCCGGTGGATCTGACCCTTATCCACGCACGGTGTTGCTGCTGGAAAGCGTCGCTGAGATTATCCAACGCCTGCCCAATCGTATCTCGGTTGCGGGGCACACTGATTCGGCACCCTTCTTCCGCAATGACGGATATACCAACTGGGAGATGTCGGCCGACCGGGCCAATTCGTCTCGCCGGGTTTTGCAGGAATCGGGTGTTGAGACGGACCGGGTCTATCAGGTCGCCGGCAAAGCGGGGTCCGACCCGCTTTATCCCGATGACCCTTACGCGCCCGCAAACCGCCGCATCTCAATTGTGCTGCTGCGGGAAGCTCCTGTTCTACCGGCAGACCACGAACTTTAGCTCTCTCTAATCAACAGTTTGATGTAACAAACCCTCTTGTCTGAATTGCCAGATATGGCAACACTCGGGTTCCGTTCGACTTGCGCAAACGACTTGGCCACCAGGAGACGCCAGACAGAATGATACAAGAGGTTGCCACCACCCTTGGAACCACATGGCAGACATGGGCTGTCCTGATCGGGATTGCCGTCGTGGTTGGTGTTTATGCGAGCGAACGACATTCCATTGAGTTGGTCTCGTTGATTGCACTCACGGGTCTTTTGTTGTTTTTTGAGTTCTTCCCTGTCCTGGGCCCCGATGGGAAAAACCTTCTGGGCTATTCAACGCTTTTGGCGGGTTTCGCAAACCCCGCCCTGATTTCCATCATTGCCTTGTTGGTGGTGGGGCAAGGGCTTTTGCATTCAGGCGCGTTTGACACAACAACAGCTCGGCTTATTGCCGCAGGACAAAACAAACCTCACCTTATCCTGGCTGTCGCCCTCATCATCGTTCTGATCGTCAGTGCCGTGATGAATAACACGCCCGTGACGGTGCTGTTCATTCCCATTGTGGCGGCCATGGCTTCAAAGACCACCTTGTCCGTGAGCAAGGTGATGATCCCTATCAGCTTCATGAGTATTCTTGGCGGCACGACCACCTTGATCGGCACCTCCACAAACCTTCTTGTGGCAGAATCTGCAGAGCAGCTCGGGGCCCTGGAAATTGGTTTTTTTGACATCACACCATTGGGTCTGGTGTTTGCCGCCATTGGCGCGGTCTATGTTCTCTTCCTCATGCCGCGCCTCTTGCCGGATCACCGCTCACTGGCCGGATCCGTGGCGGGCAGCGGCGAGAAATTCATCGCCCAGCTTCATGTCATTGAAGATCACCCCCTTGTGGGCCAGGAAATGGAGGGGACTATTTTGCCCGGCACGGAGGGCATGACTATCCGCATGATCCAGCGCGGAGAGCACCCTGAGCTGCCCCCGTTCAAGAACCTCACCATCGCGACAGGCGATATCATCATTATCGCGGCAACCCGGGATGAGTTCTCTGATTTGCTCAAAAGCCAGCCCGACTATTTTAAAGGCTTCATCGGTGAAGCAGGGCTGAGCCCTGTTCAATCCGGCCCTCAAGCCGGGCGCCAACCTTCGGATCTTACCTTGACAGAGGCCATCGTCACGCCGGGCTCGCGGATGATTGGCTATACGTCCCGGCAAATCGGATTTCGCCACCGCACCAACACGATCCTTTTAGGCATTCAACGCCGCAACCGCATGATCCGCTCCCACATGGAAGACATCCGCCTTGAGGCCGGCGATGTGCTGCTTCTGTTTGGCAGTCGCGCTGACAAGAAGGCGTTGCGCTCAAACCGAGATCTGGTGCTCTTCGAAGGACAAAGCCTGGACGTGCCGAACATTGATCATGCTTTCCGGGGCCGAATGATTTTTGGCATCATGGTTTTGTTGGCAGCAACGGGCCTCGTGCCCATTGTGGTGGCCGCCATTCTCGGGGCAGCGGCCATGATTGCCTTTGGCTGCCTGAATGTACGCCAGGCAGCACGGTCCATTGACCGGCGCATCTTCATTCTGGTTGGAACGGCCCTGGCCTTGGGCATCTCTTTGCAGGAAACCGGCGGAGCAGAGCTTCTGGCCCATGGTCTGACCACCGCTCTGGAGGGTCAACCAACCTGGATGTTGCTCAGTGCATTCTTCTTGCTGGTGGCTGTTATGACCAACCTTCTTAGCAATAATGCCACCGCAGTTCTCTTTACCCCCATTGCCGTCAGCATCGCTGCCACAGTGGGCGTTTCCCCTGCACCCTTTGTTTTTGCGGTGATTTTCGGGGCCAATTGCTCGTTTGCGACCCCCATGGGCTATCAGACCAATTTGCTGGTCATGGGTCCTGGCCAATATAATTTCTCAGATTATTTGCGTTCCGGGACGCCTTTGGTCATCATTCTTTGGTTGGCCTTTACCCTTATTGCGCCATGGTATTTTGGTCTGACTTGATGGGGCGGCATTTTGGCCCCGGACAATGAGCAAGCGTTGCGATGACTGAGCACCCAGGACGGAAAATTCCGTCCCTTTATTTGACGGCGGAAGGCCCCTGCCCTTACCTGCCCAATCGGCGGGAGCGGAAGGTCTTTACCCACTTGCTCGGCTCCAACGCCAAACCACTCAATGATGCGCTGAGCGAAGCAGGTTTTCGCCGCAGTCAGACCATCGCCTATCGCCCGGCTTGCGAAACTTGTAACGCTTGTGTCTCTGTGCGCATTCGGGTGAGCGATTACAAAGCCTCCAAAGGGTTCCGCCGGGTGATGAGCAACAATGCTGATATCGCCCGCGCCCACATTGAACCCAAGGCAACGCAGGAACAGTTTGGCATCCTGCGCGACTATCTGGATGATCGTCATGAAAACGGTGGCATGGCGGATATGACCGCGCTTGATTATGTCTCCATGATCGAAGACACGACGGTGCAAACCGAAGTCGTTGAGTATCGCGCAGGAGATATCGCGCCGGATGGTCAGGCCCCCCTACTTGCCGTCGCCTTGACCGATGAATTGGAGGATGGCCTATCCATGGTCTATTCCTTCTATGACACCAAAGAGACCGGGCGCAGCCTGGGGACCTACCTCATCCTCGACCACATTGAGGAAGCCCGGTTGCGCGGGCTGCCATACGTCTATCTCGGCTATTGGATCAAGAACTGCCGAAAAATGGCCTATAAGGAGCGCTTTCAGCCGCTGGAAGCACTCACGAAAGAAGGCTGGCAGGATTTTGATCGGATCAGCACCGATTAGCACCCAGCCTTTCTTGCGTGATCAGTCTCTCCCCCTATACTCGTTCCAAATCAACGCTTGGCGTGGGCATATATCTCGGGGAGTTTGATCCATGGATCGCAGAACAGTTATCAAAGGGGGTGCAGCTGCGGGGGCTGCTGCTGCTGCCTCAACCCTTGCCTCGCCAGCAATTGCCCAACGCCGCCGCCGCCTGAAGATGGTCACCACCTGGCCGCCAAACTTTCCGGGCCTGGGGACTGCCGCAAATGACGTGGCGCGCTTTATTTCTGAAGCCACCGATGGCGAACTGGATATCCGGGTTTATGCCGCTGGCGAGCTTGTTCCCGCCTTTGAAAGTTTTGATGCAGTCTCTACCGGGGCAGCCGAACTTTATCACGGCGCCGAATATTATTGGCAGGGCAAGCACCCCGCCTTTGCCTTTTTCACCTCCGTTCCCTTTGGTCTCAATGCGGCTGAGATGAATGCCTGGCTCTACCACCAAGGCGGCCAGGAACTATGGGATGAGCTGTCTGCCGGATTTAACGTCAAGGCTTTTGGCTGTGCCAATACCGGCGTTCAGATGGGCGGCTGGTATAATCGTGAGATCAACTCGGTTGATGATTTTAATGGCCTGCGTATTCGCATGCCCGGGTTGGGTGGTGAAGTGATGCGCCGTCTGGGTGCTGCTGCCGTGGCGCTTCCTGGCGGCGAAATTTTCCAGTCTCTACAAACAGGCGCCATTGATGCCACCGAATGGGTAGGCCCGTGGAACGATCTGGCATTCGGATTTTATCGCGTGGCGCAGTATTATTATGGTCCCGGTTTTCATGAGCCCGGCGCCTTGCTGGCCATGGGCATGAACCTGGATGTGTGGAACGAGCTGAGCCCCGCTCATCAGCGTATTGTAAAGATGGCCAGTGCCGCCGTCACTGATCGCAGTCTTGCGGAATTCAATGCCCGCAACGCAGGTGCCATGACCGAGTTGGTCGAGGAACACGGCGTGCAAATGCGCAAGTTCCCGGATGAAGTCATGACTGCCATCGGGGAGATGTCTGCCGAAGTGATGCGCGAGGTGTCTCAACATGATGAGCTGACGAAGCGAGTATATGACAGCTTTCTCGCGGCACGTCGTAATGGCATCGCCTGGGGCGAATGGTCAGAAGAAGGCTATGCTGCTGCCCGCCGCCTGCCCTTTGTCTACGAGTAAGCTGTGCCCGCAAGCATTTGGTATCCCACCCTCATTCTAACGGGCCTTTTAGGTCTGCCCGTGCTCACGCTTGCGCTGGGGCTCTCTCGCAACAGTGCCATCGCCAATCTGGTGAAGCGCCAAACCGCAATCATTTCGAGGTTTAGCCACTCCGTGGGCATCACGGTGGCTTGGCTCGTGGTGGTGATGGTTCTGATCCAGTTCACTGTCGTAGTGATGCGGTATGTTTTTGGCGTCAACTCAATCGCATTGCAGGAAAGCGTGCTCTACGCTCATGGCATCATGTTCATGCTGGCCTCCGCCTACACATTGCTGATCGACGGGCATGTGCGAGTGGACATCTTTCACGCAAAGCTCAGCCCCCGTGGCGCGGCTTGGATCGATCTTCTAGGCACTGTTTTCTTTCTCGTGCCGCTTATGTTGTTGATCCTCAATTCCTCTTGGAACTATGTGGAAATGTCCTGGCGGATCCATGAAGGCTCGCGGGAAAGCAGCGGTATTCAAGCCGTCTACCTTCTCAAGACCGTAATCATGATTTTTGCAGGCATGATGCTGCTGCAAGGCATCGCGTTAGCGGGCAAAGCCTCTCTCATACTTGCGGAAGGTGATGATGGCGAGGAGGCACCATGATTGTTGAGCACCTCGATCTCCTCATGTTTGCCGCGGTTTGTTTCGTGCTGCTCTCTGGTTATCCCGTCGCCTTTGCCTTGGCAGGCACCGCAATCGCGTTTGCGTTGATCGGGTACTATTTCGACATTTTTTATCTGAGCGACTTGTTGTTCCTGCCTCAGCGCATCTTCGGAACCATGTCCAATGAGACGCTTGTCGCGGTACCGCTGTTTGTTTTCATGGGAGTAATGTTGGAGAAATCCAAAGTCGCCGAAGATTTGCTGGAAACCATGGGGGCCTTGTTCGGCTCCTTACGTGGTGGCTTGGGCATATCAGTGGTCATCGTGGGCGCATTGCTTGCGGCCTCCACAGGCATTGTCGGGGCAACTGTTGTCACCATGGGCTTGTTGTCCCTGCCGACGATGTTGAGGCGCAACTACAAGCCTGAGATCGCAGCGGGCACCATCGCCGCCTCTGGCACCTTGGGGCAGATCATCCCGCCCTCAATCGTGTTGATCCTGCTCGGAGATGTTCTGTCCTCTGAGTATCAGAATATTCAGTTCCAGGTGAGCAACTACTCGCCGCTGTCTGTGGGAGACCTGTTTGCTGGAGCGCTGATCCCGGGGCTCATGTTGGTGGGGCTATACATCGCCTATCTTATCGGCGTGGCCATATTCCAACCCGATTCCATGCCTGCCATTCCCGCTGAAGACCGCGAAAGCAATATGGGCGCACTCATGGCCCGCGTATTCCGCGTGTTGATCCCACCTGTAGTGCTGATCGTGGCTGTGCTGGGTTCCATCATCACCGGTGTGGCCACTGCCACCGAGGCTGCTGCTGTTGGAGCAATAGGTGCCACGTTACTGGCAGGTTTTCGCCTTCGCCGACAACGAAAAGATCATGCAGGCGCAGCCCTTCTGACCGGAGCGCTTCCTATCGCAGGGGCGGGCTTTGCCATGGTGGGATTATTCCTGTTGGCGGCAAATTTCGACTTGCGCATAACACGGGATGAGATTTCCCCCGCTGATCAACAAGCCATCAATATCGCCCTTGGCCTCTGCGGCATCATTGCCTGGGGGACCCTTGCCGCCCTGTGGCGTGTCTGGCGCTCAAAGGTTCTGACCGAAAGCGCACGGGAGACCACCAAGATCACCTCCATGGTCTTTTTGATCCTCATTGGCGCTGCAGTCTTCTCTTTGGTTTTCAGGGGCCTGGGTGGAGACGAAACCGTGGAAGCCATGCTCACCGCCATGCCCGGAGGCGTGGGCGGTGCGTTGGTGGCCGTTATGGTGACCATGTTCTTACTTGGCTTTTTCCTTGATTTCATTGAGATCACCTTTGTGGTGGTGCCGATCGTGGCGCCTATTCTGTTGGTGATGGGGGTCGATCCAATCTGGCTTGGCGTGATGATGGCGATCAACCTGCAAACCTCGTTCCTTACGCCGCCGTTTGGATTTGCCTTGTTCTATTTGCGCGGTGTTGCTCCACCAGAAGTCACTACGGGAGCAATCTATCGCGGAGCCATACCGTTTGTATTCCTGCAGATCCTTGGGTTGACCTTGGTGGCCACCCTGCCCTGGCTCGCCACGCACCTGCCATATGCCTTAAGATAGGTGCCTTGAGATAAGTGCCGTAAGATAGTGTGCGTTGAGACAATCGACATCAATTGAGGTTAGCTTTCTTTCATGCCGAACATTCCTTCCTGGTCCGACATCCGCAAACGCGCCACACCGAGTTTCATGTTCATTGCCCCGCTGGTGGGTTTGATCCTTCTGGCAGCTTACTTGCGGTTTACGATCTCGCCGGAGCCAGTTATCCTTCAGATAGATGTGCCGCGCACAATTAGTGTTGCTGAAGATGCAGCCAGTGTAGATTTAAACATTACCCTGCGCCTGGTGAACAACACGGATGAAGAAGCAGCGTTGAGTGTTGCAGGCGAATGCCGTGTTCTACGTTGGTATATTGTGGATGCAGCAGAGCAAATTATACAATCGGCATTGCCAAGAGATTGCTCTGATGATGCAGTCTATGAGGTTATTGAAGCAGACAGTGCATTTGTGCATTCAACAGGCTTTACCCTCGACCCATCTCGATACATTCCAGGTGATCCATATGAACTGCGGATCCGGTTCTGGGGCTATGAGGCAAGCAACACTTTCCGCATCACCGACTGAATATCTGCGGGCCTC
>JAJFIL010000173.1 GCA_021774965.1 Alphaproteobacteria bacterium | reverse complement strand
GAAGCGTATAACGCCCATCCACAAAAACGGCGGCTTTGTCGGTCAGCACTGCGGCGGAGCCTGCTGACCCCGTAAACCCCGTTAGCCAGGAGAGACGCTCCGAGCGTTCTTCCAAATATTCGCCCTGATGCTCATCAGCGTGAGGCACCAAAAATCCGGTGAGGCCCCGGGCGCTCAGTTCTTTGCGCAGTTTGGTCAGGCGGATGGCACCATTGGCGGGATCGGTGAGAACTTCAAAGCTTTGATACATGGGATACTCGTTTCTTCGTCGACAGATGTTGTTTTGGGCTGACCTTAAACCTTGCGCAGGATTAGTGTCACCCATTCTCCGAAATCAAGGCGTGTTTCCAAGCTCAGATGATGGCCCCGATAGGCCGCGATGACCCGCAAGGCTTGCTCACCCAATATGCCGGAAAGCACGACAATGCCGCGGGGGGCAACCACGCTCGCGATACTGCCCGCCATCTGGCGCAGGGGCCGGGCCAGAATATTTGCAATTATAAGATCATAGGGGGCGGACCCGCGGATGGCCGCATGGTTTGTGCCCGCTGCGGTGACCATCTGTATCTGTCCGTGAGCCCCGTTGAGCACGACGTTCTCTCGAGCAACCTTAGTAGCAATAGGGTCAATGTCCGTGGCGATCACCGGCACGCGCCATAGTTTGGCAGCGCCAATGGCCAGAACGCCGGTACCCGTGCCCAGGTCCAGCACGGACGCGGGTGTCTCGCTTTCGGCGATCTGGCTTAACGCGGTCAAGCAGCCTTCGGTGGTGCCATGATGGCCAGTGCCAAACGCTTCGCCAGCCTCTACGACCAATGGGATGGCGCCCGGCGGCACTTTGTCTGAATCATGCGCGCCATGAACGAAGAAGCGCCCCGCCTGAACCGGCGCTAGACCTTCGAGAGACTTGAGCACCCAGTTTTCATGGGGCACATCGCTTTGCTGCAAGTCCAGCGAGGCAAGGGTTTCATCGAATGCGGTAAGCGCAGTTTTGAATTTCCCAAGATCTTGTTGATCCTCATACAGAACATCCAGCCTCCAACTTGTGCCTTCGTCCTCGAACATGGAAACGGCCAGCGGCTCTGGTTGGAGGGCTTGCTCAAAGGCGTCAGCGGCCATCTGGATTAGCTCGCGAGCGGCGATGGCAGTTATGCGCCATAGAGTAGGTGTGTCGCTGCTCATCAGGCAGGCTCCACAAACGAAGAGATCACCCGCTTTGCCCCTTGCTCGAATTCTACCAGCAATTTGTTGCCGTCCACTTCAGAGATAACGCCTGTGCCAAATTTCGGATGCCGCACATTATCCCCAACGGCATAAGTGGCAGCGCCGGGATCATTAGTGACGATCAGCTTGCCCACATCGTCGATGACCTGACCAAAACCCGGCCCTTTGTTGCCCGCCTGAGTGGCTTTGTTGCGCTGCATGCGTTGCCAGCCGGGACTGTCATAGGAGCTATTGTCGATATGCGCTTCTTCAAAGCTGGAGCCGCCCATGCCGCCGTAAAGCCCTTGCTCGGCTTCCAGCTCTACAAATTCTGGCGGCAGTTCTTCGATGAAACGAGAAGGAAGTGCCGAAAGCCAGGAGCCATTGATGAAACGGTTCGCCACGTGAGAAATCCACACTCGCTTTCGGGCGCGGGTGATGGCGACGTAAGCCAGACGGCGTTCTTCTTCCAATCCCACAAGGCCGCTTTCATCCATGGTGCGCTGGCTGGGAAACAGACCTTCTTCCCAGCCGGGCAGGAAGACATAATCAAACTCCAGCCCCTTGGCACTGTGCAAAGTCATGAGGCTCGCCTGATCTCCATCGCTGGTTTTATCAATGGCGGTCACCAGCGCGATGTGTTCGAGGTAGCCTTGCAATGTGTCGTGGTCGCCGATGGAGCGCACAAGTTCCTGCAGGTTGTCGAGTTTTGTGGGTGCCTTGGGGGAGCGGTCATTCTGCCACATCTCTGTGTAGCCGCTTTCATCCAGCACGATCTCTGCCAGCTCATCGGGCGGCAGGGTCTTGGCTTGGTCACGCCAGCGCTCAAACATACCCAGCACGTTTGCGACGGCTTTGCGTGCGGCAGGTTTCAACTCTTCTGAATCAACAACGGATTTGGCCGCCGCATACAGCGAGCATCCTTCCGCGCGGGAAAGCTTGTGCAAGGTCTGCACCGTGGTTTTGCCGATCTTGCGCGAAGGTTTGTTGATGATGCGCTCGAACGCCAGGCTGTCATCCTGTTGGGCAATCACGCGCAGATAAGCGTTGGCATCGCGAGATTCTTCACGGTCAAAAAAACGCGCGCCACCGAAAACCTGATAGGGGATGGCGACGGTGATCAGGCGTTCTTCCAGCTGCCGCATTTGTGCTGAGGTGCGCACCAGGATGGCAATCTCGCTGAGCTTGGAGCCTTTCTGGTGGAGCGCTTCGATCTCATCGCAGACGGTGCGGGCTTCTTCTTCGCCATCCCAGACGCCGGTGACGCGAATGGGCTCGCCTTCCTTGGCTTCGGTCCAGAGGGTCTTGCCCAGACGGGTTTCATTGGCGGAGATGAGCCCGGAAGCTGCCGCCAGAATATGAGGCGTGGAGCGGTAGTTTTGTTCCAGGCGCACGACCTTGGCACCGGGGAAATCCTTCTCGAATTTCAAGATGTTGTCTACTTCCGCGCCGCGCCAGCCATAGATGGATTGGTCATCATCGCCCACGCAGCAGATATTTTTTGTGCCTTGAGCCAAAAGGCGCAGCCACAGGTATTGCGCCACGTTGGTGTCTTGATATTCGTCCACCAACATATATTGAAACCGCTCCTGATAGGATTTCAGCACGTCCGGGTTTTCCTGAAACAGGCGCAAGTTCTCCAGCAGCAAATCGCCAAAGTCAGCTGCGTTCAAAACTTTCAGGCGTTCCTGATACTGGCGATAAAGCTCAGTGCCTTTGCCCTCGGCATAGGCGAAGGCATCCCCTGCAGGCACTTTATCGGGGGTGAGGCCTTTATTTTTCCACTTATCAATCAGCCCGGCCAGAAGGCGTGCAGGGTATTTTTTATCATCAATGCCTTCGATTTCGATGAGCTGTTTGAGCAGGCGGATCTGATCGTCCGTATCTAGAATGGTGAAATTGGACCGGAGCCCCACCAGTTCCGCATGACGGCGCAGGATCATTGCGCCAATGGAATGAAACGTGCCGAGCCACTGCATGCCTTCGACCACACCGCCGATCAGCTGCCCGATGCGTTCCTTCATCTCCCGCGCGGCCTTATTCGTAAATGTCACGGCCAGGATTTGCCCAGGATAAGCTTTGCGTCTGGCCAGCAGGTGCCCCAGCCGGGTGGTCAGAACCCGCGTCTTGCCCGTGCCTGCGCCAGCAAGAACTAGCACGGGCCCATCAAGCGCTTCCACGGCCTCCCGCTGCATGGGGTTTAGCCCCCGCAGATAGGGGGGAGCCGCCTGCGGAATGTTTCCGGTGGCTTGCTTCACAGGGCGAACGGTTTCGCTCTCGGCGATGTCGCCAAGGGGGTCTTCGGTGTTGTCGGTCATGTGTTCCTCTTGGGGCGGACCCTAGCACGAAAGCGTACTATCTGTGTTCTTCAATGTGGCTTTCAATGAGGGCGGAATTATAGGCCTTCAGAGCACTCTCGCGGCGCACGAGACCCACCAGTTTGGGCTCCTCGTCGCTGGTCCAGACAGGAACGGTGGACATGTGCCGGGTTTCCATCAAATCGAGTGCCCGGCCAAGGGTCGCGTTGGGGTAGAGGATGGGGCCATCCGGGCTGTCGCCGAGGTTCTCGGGCGGAGGTTCCATGAAGTCGCGCACTTTTATGGTCTTGAGCAGGGCCACGGGCGCGCCCGAGCGTTGATCAAAGCCGCGGCGTTCCAGCTGCCACTGGAAGAAACTGTGCCCCAGAAAGGACTGTGTCATCAGGGTGGAGATCGAGACCGCGATCATGAGCGCGATCATGATCTGATAATCGCCGGTCAACTCAAAGACAATCAGCACTGTGGAGATGGGCGCGCCCAGAACGGCGGCGGCCACAGCGCCCATGCCGATGATGGCATAGACCCCGGGAGAGGTGGCAAGGTCGGGCGATATCCAGGTTGCGATTATGCCCACGGCGGCCCCTGTCATGGCCCCCAGATAAAGCGAAGGCGAGAAGACCCCGCCGCCAAAACGGCTGGCAAGGCTGATGGCGGTGGCCGCGATCTTGGCAAAGATCAGTCCGATCAAAAGCCAGAACCCAAAACCCTCACGCAAGGCCGTGTCCGTGGCTTCATAGCCAACGCCCAGAACTTGCGGAAAGAAGATCGCGATGCAGCCCACCAATGCTCCGCCGATGATGGGGCGTGACCACAGGGGAAGAGGAACCGCGTTGGCTTTGTCCTCTGTCCAGATATTGGCGTGCATGAAACCCATGGCGACGAAGGCGCCGATCACGCCTACCAGCGCAAAGGCGGGCATTTGGAGATACGAGCCGAACTCGTGGGCGGGCACGATGAAGGCGGGAAAATCTCCCAGATGGACACGGGTTAGAACCGCCGCCACCACGCTTGAGATCACAATGGGGGCAAAGGCGCGCAAGGCGTAGTGACCCAGGATCACTTCCAGCGCGAAGAGAACCCCTGCCAGCGGCGCGTTGAACGAAGCGGAAATGGCGGCTGCCACACCGCAAGCCAGCAAGATACGATTGAGCAAAGGGGTGTAGCCCAGCTTCTGGGCGAGAGCTGAGCCCAAGGTCGCTCCCAGATGCACCACGGGGCCTTCCCGGCCACCGCTGGCACCGACCCCGAGCGAGGTCGCGGTAATGAGCGCGCTGCGGAGACCGGTTGAGAGTTTCAGGCGGCCGCCTTTTAGCGCGCGGGCCTCAATAACTTCGGTGACGGAATGAGCGCGCTTTTCCTTCACCAGAAAATGCAGCATGAGCCCCACCAACAGGCCGCCGAGGGTGGGCATCAGCACCACTTGCCACCAGGGCATCTGCGAGACCACGGTGAAGAGGGTCAGCTCTCCCGCACCAAAGAAAATGATAGTCACCGCCTCAATGGTCAGGCGAAAAAGAATGGCGGCATAGGCAACGCCGATGCCGATCACCAGGGCCAGAAGCCAGACCACGGGTTGGCGACTTCGGTCCCAGGACTCAGCCCCAAATCGTTTCATGAACTTGTTAAACAGCCACGGGGATATTTGCTTCAGGGCCGCCGTCATCTTGTTTGCTTGCTCGCGGAGTTTCATTTATTCCTCCGCCTGCGGAGAAAGAGCAGCAAGGATTGCGTCCCGATGCTCATCCAACCCGGGCGCGGGTGCGCGTGTTGCGGGGTCAGCCACGCCAGAAAGTTTGATGGGATTGCCGCCCATGCGCACCTTGCCAACGTCAGGGTCCGCGGCGGTGACGATCATATTGCGCGCGGCGACCTGAGGATCGCTGAGCACCTGTTCAATGTTGTTTATGGGGCCAGAGGGAATGCCAGCGGCTTCCAGCGCCTCAAGCCAGGCGGTGCAGGTGTTGGCGGCCAGGGCTGTTTCGATTTCGATTTTGAGCTCGCTTGCGTGATCGCAGCGGGCGGTGTTGGACCCATACCGCGCATCATCTGCCAGCCCGGCAAGCCCCAGTGTTTCGCCCAAGCGCCTGAACAGCACGTCATTGCCTGCCGCGATGACAATATGCCCGTCGCTGGTAGCAAAGGCTTCAAACGGCGTGATGGAGGGATGCCGCGCGCCCAAAGGTCCGGGGACCTCTCCCGTCGCGGTGTATCGCGCAAGGGCGTTTTCCAAAATGGCGACTTGTGAATCCAGCATGGAAACATCGACAAACTTGCCCTTGCCGGTTTGCTGACGCTCAAACAATGCCGCATTGATGCCGATGGTGGTGAAAAGTCCTGCCGTGATGTCGCCAATGGAACTTCCCACCCGGGTGGGGGGTGAGCCCGGGTGCCCCGTCAGGCTCATGATCCCACCCATGGCTTGGACCACCATGTCATAGGCTGGCTTTTGGGCATAAGGGCCGGTCTGGCCAAAACCGGAAACAGCCGCAAAGATCAGCTTTGGAAATCTCGCCGAGAGCACATCCCAGCCGAGGCCCAACTTGTCCATGGTGCCCGCGCGATAGTTCTCCACCAGCACGTCGGCGCTCTCGAGCAGCTGGAAAAGGATATCGCGATCGCTCTCGTCTTTAAGGTCAAGCGCGATGGATTGTTTGCCTCGGTTCAGAGACATGAAGTAGGCAGATTTTTTCCCGATAAATGGCCCGATGTGGCGGGCGTCATCTCCGATGCCGGGACGCTCCACCTTGATCACGTCAGCGCCCAGATCCGCTAGCACCATGGTGCAATAGGGACCTGCCAGAACGCGGGTGAGGTCAATGACGCGGATGCCTGACAAAGGGCCTTGAACAGGATCAGGTGTATCGGTCATACGGGTTCGGGGTCATCCGGCCCACGATCTTGTGCAAGCTCTTCATCTGTAAAGATCAGCCCATCGTCGGGATCATCATCTTCCAGCTCATGGCCGTCATGCTCGCGGCCCGCCTTGTCCGTGCTCGATTTATCTCGCGCCTTTTCACCTTTGGTGCGCCCGAACTTGGTGCGGTTTTCCTCAGCTTTTTGCGTCTTATCGCCTTTAGCCTTGGCTTTGCGGAACTTGTTCAGATTAACTACGTCGCCCATTTGTACGGCCTTATCCATGCCCCAGTTTGCAAAGTAGATTAGAAGTGGAATCGCATTCACGCACAAGAGGTTAGCGCTAAATGGGTCGCAGTCTGACCACCTTGGCTTTCCTGCTCGCCGCTCTCCTTACGGCAGCCTTGCTTGTGCCTGCCCTTACGGACTGGGACGAGGAACGCGCGCGGCTTGAAGCCAGTGCTGCGGAGATACTCGGTGGGCCGGTATCTCTGGAGGGGGATGTGGGCTTTCGAGTGTTGCCCAGCCCGCGCCTGACCGCCAGCCGGGTGTCTCTTGCCGATGAGGCGGGACGCCTGAGCGTGACCGGGGCAAATATCCGGGTCGAGATTGCCCTTTGGCCTTTGTTTCTCAACAAGGCCGTGGTGAACCGCATTGTTCTTTCCGGCGGGGAAATGCGCCTTGAGGGAAATGCCGCAAGCCTTCGCGCGTTTGCCGACGAGATGGCCTCCCGGCTCTCCTTGGGCGAGGGCCAGTTTCGCTATCTGATCGAACCGGAGGTCTTGTCTATTGGCGATGGCGAAGAAGGCTTGCGCCTGATCCGGCCGCATTTCGAAATTTGGTCCGAGGGGACGGGAAGCCTGGTCCGGCTTGCTGCTCACGGCTCTGCCCTGGGGTTGCCGGAGGAAAGCTTGCGGGCCGATGCTATATTTCGTCCGCAGACGGAAGGCCCCTGGCGGGTGGACGTGCGCGCGAGCTACCTTGAAGATGCCATGGAGTTCCGCGCCCTTGGAGAGCTTGAGCGCTTTTACGCAGGGGCCAGCTTTGTGGGGGAATTCAGTCTTCTCGCAGAGGACCTCAATCGGGTTCTGGGGCGAGAGGATGAAGGAGCAAGCTTGAGCCTGCGGGGGCCATTTCGTGCCGCAGGTCAGCAATGGTTTGCCGAGGCAACTCAGCTTACCCTTGGCACCACCCAGGCAAATCTGGAGCTGCGGGCGGATACAAGCGAAGGGCTGAGGCTGACCGGCAATCTGGTCTCCACCCTTGCGGATATGGATGCGCTTGGCCTTGGGATCACACCTTTACGAGATGCGCTTAGCTCAGCAGCTCTTGGCGGTGCAGAACTGTCGGTGCCGGGGTGGGTTACGGGCAATCTGGGACTAAGTGCGGATGGGGTGATGCTGGGCCACCGTGTCGTGCGAGATCTTAGGGCTGATTTTTCACTGCTCGGCAGACACCTTCATCTGAGCGGCTTTGCAGCCCGACTTCCCGGTGGCACCGAAGTAAGGCTTGACCCTCGTCGGGATCGCGCGCGCGGGCTTGTTCTTAATTCAGCTTCTCTCCGCAATCTTCTTGGCTGGTTGGAAATCAATGTCAACGAGATTGGTGCGGAATACCTTCAGGAGTTGAGCCTTGCAGCCGCAATCAGCGAGGGCCCCGGGCCGTTGCGCGTTGAGGTCTCTGCGTTGTCCCTTGATGGCGGCAACGCATCTGGCACCTACCAACTCAGCGAAGATGGTGCGCTCACCGTTGAAGGTTCATTCAGCGATCTTGATCTGGATGCCTATACCCCAAGCGAAGCAAATGGCACCTTCATTGATCGGGTCCAGGCTCTTGCCGCTCTTGTCGGGACCAGCGAGGGGGCTGGCTTTGACCTTGCGGGCGAAAATGTAACCCTCGCAGGTGCAGACCTTGGGCGCTTTCGCTTTGCCGCGGACATTCAAGAAGGTGTGCTGGCCATTGATGCCGCCGAGATGGAATTTGTCAGCGGCGGCCGTCTCAATGCTTCGGGGCGTTGGACGGTGGATGGAAGTGCCATGGCGCTTAACATCGAAGGTCGGCAAGTGGATGCGGGCCTGTTCGAAGGGTTGCCGCTTGCGCCAACGGCTCCGGCGGATCTTGATTTTAGTCTTGCCGATGCGGGTGAGGGGCTAGCCCTGGGCGGCACCTTGCGCTCAGCGGGCTTGGAGATTTCTCTGGGGGGAGAGAGAGCTCGCGAGGATGACGCGGGCGCAATCACCGGATTGCTCACTGCCACAAGTGTGGAGCCGGGCGCATTGGCGCAGGTTTTGAACCTCTCCCGGTTTTCAGATCAAACAAGCCCGGAGCGATTGCCGGAGAGGTTGGAGTTGCGGTGGACGGGGCCACTGGATGAAGGCGATATTGCCTTGAATTTAGAGCTGGCAGGTCTCAACGCCCGGGCCACGGGCCATGCGTCGAACGCCTTTTCTGATGCACCGCGCTTTGAGCTTGAAGGAGAGGTTCTCATAGAGAGTGCCGCTGCTGCGTTGCTTCAATTTGGCGGGCCTGATGTGGCGGCGCTGGCAGACTTGCCCCTGAGTGCTGCCGGGCAATTGAGTGCTGCCGGGCAATTCTCCGCAAGTGACGAAACTTGGCGTTTCCAAAGCAACGCCATGTCCGTTGGAACAACCGCTCTTGCCATGGATATCAGCAAGGGGCCTTTACTCGACGTAGCTGGCGATAGTGATGGTGTTCAGCAGGCAGGCGGCATCCCAGCAAGCGGTCCTGTAAGTGGCCCAGTAGACGGTTTGGCCGGATCGGTACGTATTGCACGCCTGAAACTGGATGGCTCTGCCGAGGCACAATCTGAAGTTTCCGCGCTTGCGTGGTCTACCACACAGTTTGACCCTGCATGGATGGAGGCTCTTACCGCGCGATTAAACATTGCGATAGATGTGCTGGACCTTGGCTCCATGATCCTGACCGATGTGGGCTTTACCCTTGATGCAGAGCCCAATCTCATCACCTTTGATCATGGCCGGGGCACGGTGGGTGATGGATTGCTAACGGGCGCGGGCTGGGCCTCCCGAAGCGGGCCAAATCTGACAGTTACCGCTGACATTGCGGGGCAGGAATTGCCCGCCGCCACCTTGTTTGATCCAGCGGGCCTGCCCCAGATGGACGGCGCCTTGACCCTGGCTGGCCATCTCAGCGGTCGGGGGCGCAGCCCGTTTGACCTTGTGGCTAATCTGGAAGGGCGACTTGACCTGAGCATGGGCGAGGGGACCTTTGGCACTATCAATATGGCCTATCTCCAAACGTCTCTGGAAACTGTCCGTACACGTATTGCATTGCGAGAGGCTGCCAACCAGACAGTTGCTCAAGGCATGACGCCTATCGTGCGCCTGGCCGGCGTAGTGCCCGTTGCCCGCGGCGTGTTGTCATTGGCGGGCATGGAGGGGGTTGCGCAGACTGGGTCGTTCTCGATCTCCGGCAGCCTTGATCTGCGCAGCCAGATTGTGGATGTGGAATCCATCTTCCAGATCAGCGACAAGGCGGGGCAAGCCTTTCCGGTCACCGTTGCCTTTCGCGGGCTAAGCGGTGATATGGCAACCAGCATAGATGTTACAGAATTGCAGGCGGGCATAGAGGACCGTTTGGCGGATACTCAATTGGAACTGCTGAGCGAGGATGATCTGCCGGAGGATTTACAAGAGCTGCTTCAGGCCTATGAAGAAGCCTTCGAGGAAGAACCTGCGGGGCCCTAGTTTCGATAATACCCCAGCACAAAAACCCTCAATGCGCCGCTCAACCCCTGTTCGGGATCGCGTGATGCGTCCACCTCGGCAATCATTTTGTTCACAGAAAGCCCGCGCACAGCAGCGATCTCCCGCAAGGCATCCCAGAACGGTGCTTCCAGAGACACCGACGTGCGGTGCCCGGCAATGGTCACAGATCGTTTGACGTCCCCCGGCATGTCAGCGCCTATTTAGGGCCGACCATGTCTTCAGGACGGACGGCTTTGTCGAATTCTTCTTTGGTGACAAAGCCCAAGGCCACGGCTTCTTCCTTCAAGGTGGTGCCGTTCTTGTGAGCGGTCTTGGCAATTTTTGTGGCGTTATCATAGCCGATCACGGGGGCCAGGGCGGTGACCAGCATTAAGGACCGTTCCATCAATTCCTGAATGCGTTCCTCATTGGCTGTGATGCCAACAACGCATTTATCGGTGAAGGAGTTTGCCGCATCGCTCAGGATACGGATCGATTGTAGAACGTTATACGCAATTAATGGCTTAAAGACATTCAGCTCAAAGTGCCCCTGGCTGCCGCCAAAGGACGTAGACGTGTTGTTGCCCATCACTTGAGCGCACACCATGGTCAGGGCTTCACATTGGGTTGGGTTCACCTTGCCCGGCATGATGGAGGAGCCCGGCTCGTTCTCCGGCAATTGAATTTCTGAAATCCCGGAACGGGGCCCGGAGCCCAGAAGGCGAATATCGTTGGCGATTTTGAACAGGCTTACTGCCACGCTGTTTAACGTGCCATGCGCTTCGACCATGGCATCGTGGGTGGCAAGGGCTTCGAACTTGTTTGGCGCGGTAATAAAACCAAGTTTTGTCAGGGCTGCCACTTCTGATGCAAATCCTTCGGCAAAGCCCGGCTTGGCATTGAGACCGGTGCCCACTGCGGTGCCGCCTTGCGCCAGTTCCAGCAACGCCGGAAGCGCACTTTCCACCCGGCGAATGCCGTTGTCCACCATGGCCACATAGCCTGAGAATTCCTGGCCCAAGGTGAGCGGCGTTGCATCTTGCAGGTGCGTGCGACCGATCTTGATGATGTCTTTGAACGCCTGACATTTGTCATTCAGCGCATTGCGCAAATGGTTCAGCGCCGGCACCAGACTATGGGAAATCTCTTCAGCTGCGGCGATATGCATGGCGGTGGGGAAAGTGTCATTGGACGATTGCGACCGGTTCACATGGTCATTGGGGTGGATAGGGTCTTTTGAGCCCAATTCGCCACCCAGCATTTCGATGGCGCGGTTGGCGATCACCTCGTTGGAATTCATGTTGGATTGAGTGCCGGAGCCCGTCTGCCAGACAACCAGCGGGAAGTGATCATCCAGCTTGCCTTCGCAAACCTCTAACGCTGCGGCGGCAATGGCCTCGCCTTCGCCCTTGTCCATATTGTCCAGCTTCATATTGGCGCGGACAGCCGAATATTTTACCACGCCCAACGCGCGGATCAACGGCGCCGGCATGGTCTCCGTGCCGATCTCGAAGTTCTGCAAGGACCGTTGGGTTTGTGCCCCCCAGTAGCGGTCGTTTGGTACCTCAAGGGGGCCAAAGCTATCAGTTTCCGTGCGGGTTGAAGACATGGGGAAGGCCTCTCAGCGAATAGATGTGATCTTTGAGTGCGGGCTTACCATGCGCCGCAGATCATCGCCAAGAGATTTGAAATTACACGCGGAAAACCCAGAGAGGGCCTTTAGTTAGCCTGTGGGCCTGCGGGCAGCTCATTTGCGAGATCCGTGAACACCTTTGCCAAAGTCTCGGCAAGTTCTTTGTTCACAGGGAAGGCAAATTGGGTCTCACCGGACATGAAAGCCACGGCTTTCAGTGCAGCATCCTGGTCATTGGTCAGAACGCTGAAACCGTCGAGAGGCTGGGGAACTACATTAATTTCGGTCATGATCTTGCTTTCAATTAGGGCCGCCGTTTTGGTCAAATCGCGCCCAGGTCTAAATTTGGCAGAGGTGATAGCGGTTTTCCCCGCCCGAGGCCAGATATTTCGCACTGATGGTTGATGGCCTGCTCTAGATTGCCGCCCGCCTTTGCGACGCCCTATTTCTTCCGGAAAGCATCCAGGCTGACGACTTCGCCGGCATCTTTGGCTGCGTCATCATCTTTTGCGGCGGCTTCTTTGCCCTCTTCTTCGCCGCCCAAATCACCGTTTTGGCCCGGAAGTTGTTTGAGCTCTTCGGGGGCGGGCAGGACGCCGCCATTGTCAGAGTCCGGAGACTGGAACTGCAGGCCGAACTGGACGGATGGATCGAAGAAGCCTTTGACGGCCACATAAGGAATGATCAGACGCTCGAGCACTTTGTTGAAGGTCAGGCTGATCTCGAAATGATCGCCATAGACTTCCAGGTCCCAATATTGGTGCTGGAGGACGATGGTCATATCTTCGGGATAGCGCTCGTGGAGCTCGTCGGAGATGTTCACATCCGGGTGGTTGGTATCGAACGCGATAAAGAAGTGATGTTCGCCGGGCAGGCCTTCGGTTGCCACCAATTCCAGGGCGCTGCGCACCACACCGCGCAACGCTTCCTGGGCCATCAGGTCATAACGCATCAAGTCCTCGGACATGGGCATCCTTGCTTTCAAATACGAATTCATCCCCCGGCACGCAATCCCGCGCGCGCCGCCTTTGATTAAGGTACTTGGGGGCTTTTATCTGTCAATGCAACGGTTAACCAGGTCGCACCCTGGCAGCCCCCAAAATGGGGCAAAAACCCGTTGTTTCACCGCTATTTAGCGGAAATGGGATTTCCATCACAATCGACTTCCACATAAGGGTGCGGGTTCGATTGAGCCTCTTTTGCGGGCGAGCTGATGCGAATCACGCCGGACGGGGCGAGGCTGGCTTCCTGCTCCCGGCCAAAGATCAAAAGGCCTTCAAACAACAAACGCTCAATCCCGCTGAGGACTTCAGCGGTGGCAGCGCCATCTCCGGCAACGGCCAAGGCTTCCAGGCGCGCACCCACATCCAGGGCAATGCCGTGAAGAATGCAGGCCGCATCATTGCCGCTTTCGATGGCCCGGATGCGCGAGGACGTGGCTTCGGTAAAGGCCACAAAGCCGGTGATGGTTTCGGCGAATTCGTTCGTAGTCTCGGTGGGGGTGGCGTGTTGCCATTCGCTCGACAATTCATGAGCCTCGGTGCGCAGCACTTCCACCTGATCCAGCCAGGGGCTCAGCTCAGCGGTGATCGCTGGCGCATCATCTGCGATGGCCATGCCGAAAACCACGGCCATGGCAAAACTTAAACCTGCAAACGAGATCTGGCTGAACATGCGGCGCCTCAATACCTAGAAGAAAATAATGAGGCGCAGTCTCCCACCGGGAGGGTAAGGAAACGTAAAGGGATCAGAGAATTGAGGGGAGGATCCTCGAACACACTCCCCAAAGCCTAAGCAGG
>JAJFIL010000172.1 GCA_021774965.1 Alphaproteobacteria bacterium | reverse complement strand
TGTTCAAGCAGGCTCAAGAGCTGCAATCCAAGCTGGAAGAGTATCAGAACGAGCTTGAGGCGCTGGAAATCACCGGCCAATCGGGCGCAGGGCTTGTGAGTGTTACGCTGAATGGCAAGGGCGTGATGCGCAGCGTATCCGTCGACCCTTCCATGATGAAGGCGGATGAGCGCGAAGTATTGGAAGACCTGTTGGTCGCCGCTCACAATGATGCCAAGACCAAGGTTGAAGCAAAGGCCGCCGAAGAGGCCCAGAAAATGACCGGCGGCATGGGGCTTCCTCCCGGCTTCAAACTTCCGGTCTAGAGAGCCAAGGCCATGTCCCCCGTCAGCTCAGAGTTTCAACGTGTCATCGATCTTCTGGCCAAACTGCCAGGGCTGGGGCCACGTTCGGCGCGGCGGGTAGCGCTCCATCTAGTTAAACGTAAAGACGCTGCCATGCTGCCTCTTGCTCAGGCTCTTGAGGAAGCGGCCAGTGCCATCCGCACCTGTACTCGCTGCGGTAATCTGGACACTCATAATCCATGCGCCATTTGCGCCGATAATCGCCGCGACCCCGCTGCCATTTGCGTGGTGGAGGAAGTGGGGGACCTGTGGGCCTTGGAGCGCGCGGGCGTATTCAAAGGCAGCTATCACGTTTTGGGCGGCACTTTGTCGGCACTGGAAGGGGTTGGCCCTTCAGATCTCAATATTGCGCCTCTTGTGGCTCGTGCCAGCGATGGGATTGTCACTGAGGTTATTCTGGCGGTGGACGCCACCGTCGATGGACAAGCCACAGCGCATTACCTCACGGACCAGCTAGAAAATGCAGGCGTGAAGATCACCCATCTGGCCCATGGTGTGCCTGTGGGAGGTGAGCTTGATTACCTGGATGAAGGTACGTTGGCCGCAGCCCTGAAGGCGCGGAGAACATTGTAGTGCTCACGTTAATCTGATTGATCGAGGCTGCGACCGCAGCCCGGCACCCCTGTGCCGCTCCCGCGAAGCCACACACGAAGTGTGTTTGGCGTGAGCGAAATTACGGAGCGGTGCCGCTTACATAATCTGTTCCGTCAAAAACAACCGGCACGATTAGATCCGCATACTGATCTTGATATTCCAATGCACCCGATTGCAGAGGTGCCAGCTCTTCATCAATGGCCATGGTGGGAATGGGCGCGGGCACATCTTCGCCCAGGGAGAAAGATACTCCCATCAGTATGATGAGCATCAGACCTGCAGCGATCCAGCCCAAAGGCAATTCCTGTGCGTTTGATAAAAATGTCATCGGCCCAACTCCTGTCATCGCGCCTCTTGCGCGAGGTCTGATACGAGGCTACGCCGCCGGCCCGTGAGATCAATTAACAGATGCGCGAGTTCTCCAAGGCGGTGCATTGATGCAACAGGCGCACTGTCACAACTACACGCCCTAACGCCCTGTTAATGCACATGAATGAATGGAAAACAATACGACCGTGCGAAAAGGTCACAATGAGTTGAAACTCATCGCGCGGCTGTCGCAACATCTGCCTTAAGGTTGATACGAGCTAGTTTGCGCCCGGTAAAGCGGAGACTGATTCGTTTTCTTCCAGCTGCACAAATTGAAAGTGTGGGCTTTCCAGTGCAGCCAAGCAAATACTCCCCTGATCTGCACGACTCTGCTAATGATCAGCCCACTTGAAGAGGATCATTTTGATGGATATCACAACAATTGCGTACTTCGCACTCTCAGCTTTGGCTGCGATATTCGCCTTCTTATGGCACGCCAAGCGGTCTCAGCTAACATCGGAACTATCTAGGATCGCCATATTGAAGGAAGAAGTTCGCGACTGGAAAGAAAAATCAGAAACGGCGTCCAAGGATGCCGAAATTGGTTTTGCCCGTGCGGAAGAGCGTGAAAAGGCTCTTTCCGCACAAATCCAGTCGTTGAACGAAATCCGAGAAGCTCTTCAGAAAGAGTTTGAATTGTTGGCGAGCGAAGCACTCAGAAAAAACAATACATCTTTCTTGGATCTAGCTGCGGAGACCTTCAAGACACAAAAGAAAGTGCTTGAGTCGGATGGTGACAAGAGGGCTCAGGCCTTCAAGGATCTTGTGCAGCCGATCGAAACCACACTCAAATCCTATGACGAACGATTGAAAGAATTCGACAAGGAGCGAACCGCAAGCTCGATTGAACTCAAAAGTCTCATGTCCCAGGTTCAAGTTGGCCAAAAGGAAGTCCAAACAGAGGCCGCGCGACTTACCAACGCTCTCCGAGCGGCACCGAAAACAAGGGGCCGTTGGGGAGAAGAGACTCTAAAGAATGTGATGGAGCTCGCCGGAATGTCCGGATTTGCTGACTTCGTAACTGAGGAAAGCTTCGAACGATCTGGAAGCCTTCTGCGACCTGATGTCATACTGAGGTTGCCCGGGGAACGCACCCTAGTCGTTGATGCCAAAACATCTATGACAGCATACCTCGACGCAATAGAGGAAACTGACGAGTCTATACGTGAGGAACACCTCTCTCGCCATGCAAAGCAAATCAGAACTCATATGATTCAGCTGGCAAAGAAGGACTATTGGGACGAACTGAAGCTCAAAAGTGGGCAGACAATCACGCCGGATTTCGTCGTCATGTTTATTCCCGGTGAGAATTTCTTTGCAGCGGCGGCGGAACGGGACAAGGAACTGTTCCAAGATGCCTATGATAACAATGTGGTTATCGTGACCCCCGCAACATTTATTGCCCTTGCAAAGGCCATTGCATTTGGCTGGCGTCAAGAAAAAGTGGCTGAAAATGCTCGGCATGTCGCGGAGCTAGGACGTGAGCTCTACAAAAGGCTCTCCACAATGGGGGGGCATGTCCTTTCGCTCGGAAAGTCACTTGGGAAAAGCGTCGAGAATTACAATGGCTTTGTTAGTAGCCTTGATAACCGAGTGTGGCCTCAGGCAAAACGATTTGAAGAACTTGAGATTGCTAAACCGGGAGACAAATTGCCAGAGTTGAACCGGTTGGATATTGAAGTGCGAGAACGACCGGAAGGGAGGAATATTGAGCTGGAAGAAGATGGCGACAATGTCGAGGACAATCCGGATAATTCCACCACCGAAGCTTGACCTCGCCACCATCTCTGCCCATGTTCCCGGCCATGACCATAAGGAATATCATCGTTGCGCCGGATCCGCGCCTGAAAGTGATCTCCAAGCCCGTGGACGCGGTAACGGACGAGATGCGCGCGCTCATGGATGACATGCTGGAGACCATGTATGATGCCCCCGGCATCGGCCTGGCCGCCGTGCAGATCGGCGTCCCCTTGCGCATTATTGTGATGGACCTTGCGCGGGAAGACGAGGAGCCTCAGCCGCTTTATCTCGTAAACCCTGAGATCATTGAGGCCTCCGGCGATTTGGTGCCCTATGATGAGGGTTGCCTTTCGGTACCGGATTTCTATGAGACCGTGGAACGCCCCGGTCATGTAACCTTGCGCTATCTCGACTACCAAGGCGAGATTCGCGAAATGAAGGCTGACGAAATGCTGGCCACCTGCGTTCAACATGAGATGGACCACTTGGAAGGGATCTTGTTTGTAGATCATCTGACACGTCTCAGACGTTCCATGATCCTACGGAAACTCACCAAACAAAAGCGTCTCGAAGAGAGCGCGTAAGTCGGAGGGCATCCGTTGAGTTCTTTGCGCGTTGCTTTCATGGGCACCCCGGATTTCGCCGTTCCCACCCTGGCAGAGATTATCGCTCAGGGCCATGAGGTGGTATGCGTTTACAGCCAACCCCCTCGGCCCGCTGGTCGCGGCAAGGCGTTGCGCAAATCCCCCGTGCAGATATTTGCCGAAGCCAATAATATTGAAGTCCGTCATCCCACGTCCCTGAAAGGCGAAGAAGCGCAGGCCGAGTTTGCTGCACTGGATCTGGATGTGGCCGTGGTGGTGGCCTATGGGCTGATCCTGCCGCAGGCCATCTTGGATGCCCCGCAGCTTGGCTGTCTGAACCTGCACGCCTCCTTGCTGCCTCGGTGGCGGGGAGCCGCGCCTATCCATCGCGCCATCATGGCGGGGGATGCTGAGACCGGCGTGATGGTCATGCAGATGGAAGCGGGTCTTGATACGGGGCCTGTCTTGCTGGGGGAACAAACCCCCATTGGAGAGCATGAGACCACATCCGAGCTTCATGACCGCTTGGCACAAACCGGAGCCAGCCTCATGGGCCGGGCGCTGGCCGCCCTCTCTCGTGGGGCCTTGGAAGCAACACCTCAGTCCGAAGACGGTATGACTTATGCTGCCAAGGTAGAGAAAGCCGAGAGCCATGTGGACTGGAGCAGGCCTGCAGAAGAGATTGACCGAAACATCCGTGGCCTGACAAGCTGGCCCGGGGCGTTCTTCGTTTTGCCGGGGAAAAAGCAGCTGCGAGTCAAGATATTGCGTGCACTACCCATAGACGGATCAGGGGATTCATCTAGCGAACCAGGCACGGTGATCGGGTCCGGTCTGACAATCGCTTGTGGCACCGGCGCGATTTCCATCACCGAGGTTCAGCCTGCTGGCAAGGCAACCATGTCCGCAGAGGCCTTTCTGCGTGGGCGCGAGGTGCCTGTCGGAACCAAGCTGGTATGACCCGGTTCAAGCTCACCATCGAATACGACGGCACCCCTTATGTGGGCTGGCAGGCGCAGAACAACGGCCTTTCGGTGCAGGCAAGCCTGGAAGAGGCGGTACGCAAGTTCTGCGGTGAAAAGGTACGTATTTTCGCAGCCGGGCGCACGGATGCAGGGGTGCATGCGCTGGGTCAGATTGCTCATGTGGATATCGAGGCACCTCATGATGCCGATACGGTGCGTGACGGGCTGAACTTTCACCTCAAGCCAAGCCCTATTGCGGTGCTGAGCGCGGAGGAAGTGACGGAAGACTTTCATGCGCGGTTCTCAGCCCTTAAACGCCATTACCTTTATCGCATCATTGCGCGCCGCGCGCCTGTAACGCTTCTGCGTAACCGGGTCTGGAACGTCTATCAAAGCCTGGATGTAGCTTCCATGCATGAAGCTGCCCAATGCCTGGTAGGCAAACATGATTTTACCACCTTCCGCGCCAGCCTCTGCCAGGCCAAGAGCCCGGTGAAGACTATCGACAAAATATCTGTGGCCCCGGTGGGCGATGAAATCCATATGACCGTCAGTGCACGGTCATTTCTGCATAATCAGGTAAGATCCTTTGCAGGGTCTCTAAAAATGGTGGGGACAGGCAAATGGTCAGCGGCGGAACTCAAATCTGCCCTTGAAGGCAAAGACAGATCCCACTGCGGGCCCGTGGCCCCTGCTCATGGGCTCTATCTTGTCAGCGTGGATTACTGATCTGGCTCGAAGATATCTTCGATTTTCAGACCGAATGCCTGGGCCAGCGTAAAGGCCAGCGGCAGAGAGGGATCATATTTGCCCGTCTCAATGGCATTCACCGTTTGGCGGGAGACGCCAAGCTCCTCGGCCAAGGCTGCCTGACTCCACCCTTTGCCCGCGCGGAGTTCCTTGATGCGATTGTTCACCGGTAGCGCCGCCGTGCAATAATTTTACCCACGGTCCAGAGCCCGATCATGATGGGCAGAACCCAGGTCAGCGATAAAGGCGGCAGGCCTGTTCGCTCCAAAAGGCTATAGGCAAAGGTGCCAAGCCCGGTGGCAAGACCGGCAAATCCCATGGCCTGAACCTGGATGCGCCTTTCCAGCTCATCCATTGCATCAACCATCCGCATGATGATGACCGCCCCTGCCCCCACCGGTATCATAGGCACCAACGCGACAAGAAAGGATAGCGCTCCGAGGTCAAAACCCTGCAACAGCCAAATGGACAGGGGCAGCAACGCTGTATATGCGACCGCGACATAAATGAATTGCCGCTGCCCAAATTTCTGCGTGCCTTTATCCATTAGGATCCTGCGCCTTTCGTTGCCGAAGGTGTCCGATAACCCTTCCGACAATGAACCCACCAGCAACGCCATAGGCCACACTCGGCCCCATGGCGCCCGTAGCTGAGCCGAACGCGGCCCCTACGCCTGCGCCCAGGGCGATCCAAAAACTCAGGCTTCTATTGCACATGCGTCTCTCCTGTGTGTAAAGCACCCTTTACATACAGGAAGGCACACCGAGATGTCAAGGGTCCTTTACATCAGGCAATCTGAATTGGAAAAGCTCCGTAGATACCTCGCGAAATGGAATTCAACCCCAGGAAGATCACAAACTCCGTGGCAACAACGGCGGCGGCATCCAATCGGGAAGCTTTGAGAGACACCACGGCAACGAACCAACCGTAGACCAGGAATGCGAGCCCGAGGAAAACCTCAAAGGACAGTAGAAAATCTGTCGATAGAAACCCAAACAGCCAGGACAAATAGAGCGGCAGGAACAACAGCAAGATCAGCAGGTTTGCCCAATTATAGGCAACAACAAAGACGCTGTAGCGATTGGGCGCACCAAAGGCCCGGGCTAGAGGCACCATGACCATCAAGTAAGCAACCCAGCCCACATAGGTCGTCACCAATTCCACGATCATATAGACCGAAACGGGAGGCACGACTAAACCAAGAGTGGGGTCAGTTGCCGCAAATTCGCTCAAGATGCCATGGCCTGCCCAGGCCGATACAAAGAGGAACGGCACGATCAGCACCATCACTCCAAAGGATCGCCAAAAGCCTTCTTCTGTCAGGTCGAAATGATCGAGGCCATCTTCATCCCCGCGCAGCAATTGCCACGCCCCTGTCAGATGGTGCTGGATATAGCCCAGGTTCATGGGCTACCGGGGGCAAAATATCGTTTGAGTACGGAATGATAAATCCGGGTCAGGGCCTCCAGATCTTTGAGGCTGACCTGCTCATCCACCTTGTGCATGCTGGCGCCCACCAGACCAAATTCTGCTACGGGGCAGACATCCTTGATAAAGCGTGCATCAGATGTGCCCCCGCCGGTGGAATATTCCGGGCGCTGGGCGGTTTCCTCTTCCACCGCATCCGCTACAAGGCCTGCAAAATCGCCGGGCTCGAAATAGAACGCATCTCCCTGCCCTGCAAAGCGCACATGGGCTTTGCGATCCATTTCCGCAGCAACGTCTTTGGCAACCTGTTCGATCCAGTCGCGCAAATCTGTTGAGGATTGCTGATCATTAAAGCGGATGTTGATGCGGCCAACTGCACGCGCGGGAATCACGTTGACCGCCTTGTTGCCAACATCAATATCTGTGACTTCCAGATTTGAGGGCTCAAACCGGTTCGTGCCTTCATCCAGTGTTCGCGCTGTAAGGCGGCTCAGGATTTCCATCAGCGCGGGGACAGGATTCTTGGCCCGGTCCGGGTAGGCCACATGACCCTGAACGCCCTCAACCGTGACCCAGGCCGAGAGCGACGCCCGCCTGCCGATTTTCATCATGTCCCCAAGACTGCTTCGATTTGTGGGCTCGCCTACCAGGCAGTGGTCGATGGTCTCACCGTTTTCTGCGAGCCAGGCAAGCATCTTCTTGGTACCATTGATGCTGGGGCCTTCTTCATCCCCAGTAATCAGTAGGCTGATCGACCCCCTGGCGGGGGAGGCGCTATGGACAAATCCACCATCATCTTTGACAAACTGAGATACAGCGGCACAAAAGGCCGCAATGGCCCCTTTCATATCCACGGCACCGCGCCCGG
This sequence comes from Alphaproteobacteria bacterium, assembly GCA_021774965.1. GTDB lineage: Bacteria > Pseudomonadota > Alphaproteobacteria > JAJFIK01 > JAJFIK01 > JAJFIK01. The sequence continues at coordinate 38,033 of JAJFIL010000172.1, read as the reverse complement.
TTAGAACGCCATCTTTAATCTCGCCCTGAAAGGGGTCCGCGCTCCAATCGCTTGCAGCCCCGGGGGGCACCACATCGGTGTGCCCGGCAAAACAGAAATTGGGGGAGGCCGTTCCCAGACGCGCATAGAGATTATCAACGTCCGGCGTGCCTTCTTGGCTGAAGGGCAACCGCGTGCAAGTAAACCCCAATTGCTCAAGGGTATTTGAAAGCACATCCAGCGCGCCTTCATCGGCTGGCGTTACGGATGCGCATTTAACAAGCGCTTGGGTCAGCGCCACAGGATCAATAGGGTCAATGGGATCTGTCATGGCTTCACACTTAGGGACAGTGAGCGTCTTCGTCAAACACCCCGTCCCAATTGAGGCGCTAGTCCCGCAGCAACTCGTTGATGGAGGTCTTGGAACGAGTGCCTTCATCCACGGTTTTCATGATCACTGCGCAATAAGTACTCGGCATACCTTCCTTGCCCGGAAGGTTGCCCGGGACCACGACTGAGAACGGCGGCACTTCGCCCTGATGAACCTCACCGGTATGGCGATCAATGATCTTGGTGGAGGCCGTAAGGTAAACCCCCATGGACAGCACAGAGCCTTCACGCACAATTACCCCTTCGACCACTTCGGACCGGGCACCGATAAAGCAATTGTCCTCAATGATAGTAGGGGCTGCCTGCAGAGGCTCGAGCACACCGCCAATGCCGGTGCCTGCTGAGATATGACAGTTCGCGCCCACTTGAGCGCAGGAGCCGACGGAGGCCCAGGTATCGATCATGGTCCCCGCACCCACATAGGCGCCCAGGTTCACAAATGAAGGCATGAGCACCACGCCCGGCGCGATATAGGCTGAATGGCGCACGATGCTGCTGGGCACGGCACGAAACCCTGCGGCCTTGAACGAAGCCTCGTCCCAGCCTTCGAATTTGGAGGGCATCTTGTCAAACCAGGGGGTGTCCTTGCCCGGTCCGCCGGCAATGATCTCCATGGGGTTGAGGGCAAAGAACAAGAGCACGGCCTTTTTCAGCCATTCGTTCACCATCCAGGTGCCGTCGGGCGCACGCTCCGCTACCCGCGCCTCACCCTTGTCCAGCATATCAAGAGCGACGGCCACTGCGGCCTGTGCTTCGCCGCCAGTGCTGGTGCTCAAGGTATCGCGGATGTCCCACAAAGCTTCGATATGGGCTTCGATAGTGGCTTTGTCTGTCATTTCGTCCATTCCTGTTTGGGGTGGAAGTTGAGAGAAGCCATTGCCTCTGTCAACAAAAAGCAGCCTGCCCGCGACACTGAGAGCCCTATTAAGGCTTTGGAAAGGTTGAACGCACCCACGCTCACATTGCGTCAATACTCCCGCGCTAAGCTGGCCCGATGTTTAAAGGGCTATTCAGGGGCATGAAGCGGAACCCGCTTCCAAAGGACCTCTCTTACGAAGATGCGCGTGATGTGCTGGAACGTGAGGACGACAAGGCACGCCATAGTCTCGCTCATCGCGAAGACGCCCCCCCAGAGACGCTCTACTATCTGACCACCGACAAAGATGTCACCGTGCGCCGGGATGTGGCGGCAAACCCTTCCACGCCGCCCCAAGCCAATATTATTCTCGCCGATGATCAGGACGATGAGGTGCGCTGCGAACTTGCAGGCAAGATCAAGCGCCTGTTGCCGCATCTAAGCCCCGATGAAGTTGCCCACACGCGGGAGCTGACCATTCAGCTTCTGGAAAAACTGGCCGTGGACCAACTCCCTCGCGTACGGCAGATCGTGGCTGAAGAGATTAAAACCTCTCATGAAGTGCCGCGCGAGATTGTCTTGAAGCTGGCCAAGGACAGCCATGCCGTGGTTGCTGCGCCCATTCTGGAATACTCGCCCCTGCTTACCGATGCCGATCTGCTGGAGCTTGTTGCAGCCGCCCAAATAGAGGGGGCCATGGAAGCCATCGCCAAACGCGGTGAGCTGAATGAGGAGATTGCGGACGCGGTAGTTGCGTCTTTGGAGATCCCCGCCATTGCAGCCTTGCTGTCCAATCCCTCTGCCAAAATCCGTGAAAAAACCATGGATCAGATCGTGGATCAGGCAGAGCAATATGCCGAGCTGGAAGGACCAGTGGTTCTGCGCAAGGATCTTTCCATCCGAACCATGCGTCGGCTTGCGGAGTTTGTTGCGGTCTCCTTGCTTGAGGTATTGGCCAAGTCCGGCGATCTGGACAACCAGGTCACGGCAATTGTGCGTCGCCGCTCCCGCGGGCGTATCAAGGAGGGTGATCTTGAAGGTTCCGATGAGAAAGATCACCAATGTGATGCTGCCGCCCGTGTCGCCAAGGCAGTTAAAAAGGGCAAGTTAAGCGATGACATGGTGGCCGATGCCGTTGAGGCGGGCGATAGAGCCTTTGTCATCGAAGCGCTGGCGCATCTGGTTCAGGTAAGCCCTGATCTCATCGCTCAGGTTTTCGACGCGAAAAGCACCAAAGGCATTTCAGCGGTAACCTGGAAGGCCGGACTTTCCATGCGGATTTCGTTCAAGATCCAGCAGGAACTGTTCAAGCTACCCGCACCCAAATTATTGCTGGCGCGGGATGGCGTCGACTACCCCCTTACGCAAGAGGAAATGGTCTGGCATTTGGAATATTTCAATTTACCCAGCGAGCCACCAGCGAAATAGCACCGTCACACGTATGCACTGTGACACGAATTATGGGCGCTGCATCCTGGGGTCTAGTTGGGGCCTGAGGATTTCCACTGCCTGTACTTCCTCTATAGGCACACCATCAGAGCCCATCACAAACGACTGTCGCCAACCGTTGCGCCCTTCCGTTGCGATTTGCTGAAAGCCCACGGTTAGATAACCCCGGGATTCACAGTCAGCGTTTCCAGAAATCTCAAACGCCTGATCTCCCGTACACAAAGGATAATCCCCACCCCACTCGATGGTATCCCCTTCTTCTGTATAGCCCACCGCATAGGTGTAAATAAGTTCCGCAGGCAGATCATCGTTTCGTGTTTTCGCACAAGTATTAGGTTCCAGGGACCACCAACCGGAGGAATGCCAATCATTGCCCTCGGCATATCCCATGGCCGCCCAAAGTTCGATCTCTGTGTTGTTGCAAAACTGGTAGCCAGTCTCCTGCTGCACTTCTGCCGCTTGAGAAACAAGCTCATCCAAAAGCGCGTTGGAAACAATCGTGCTGTCGCGGATGCCGTAATCCTGTTTGAAGCGCTCAATGGACCGGCGCGTCCGACGCCCCAGGTATCCATCCACAACACCGACGTCATAGCCAATGTCATTCAGCAAACGCTGAGCCCCGGCATGACGGGCAGCTTCCCGTTGGTAGTTGTCAGATTCAGTAAGATTAGACGTCCAGCTGGTTTCACTGCCAATTCTGATGCGGGCAAAGGTGCGAGGCTCAAAGCCTTGCTGAAAACATTCCTCATGCTCGTCGACCGTAAACAGGCCATCGCCAGTGCAGAGGCGATGCCTTCCGCCCCAGGTGCGAATTCCGCCAAGGTGAGCGGGATGAGATTCAGCATAAGTGAAATAGGTGCTGCCTCTCAGAGGTCGGCTGACCACCGTGCGGCATTCACCGGGACGCACCAGCCACCAGCCTTCGCTGCGGATCGTGCCATTGTCCCGTTCCTGACCCAGAGCGGTGAAGAGATAAAAGCTGGTTTGATTGCAATATTCGAACTGGGCATGGGCAGGGCTTGGAGCTGCGGCGACAAACCCCAGACACATGGTCAAAAAGAATATTCCTGCGCCCATAATCCGCATGGTCAACGCTCACTCACACTAGTTCCCAACCCTCCAGACCCCAAATAGAGGCCCGAAAGACGATCATAAAAAAAGCCTGCCCTATCGTCCAGCATCTTCACGAAAATTTGGTTTAGAGGCCCGGCAATTTCTAGCCTGGCGAGCCAATTAACGTGCCCGCCCCATGTTCGGTAAACAGCTCCAGTAATACTGCATGAGGGGTGCGCCCATCCAGAATTACAGCTGCCTCTACCCCTGCCTCAATCGCGGCCAAACAGGTCTCCACCTTGGGGATCATACCCCCCTTGATGGTGCCCGAGGCGCTCAATTCCTTGGCTTTTTGTGCCGAGAGCTCTTCAATCAACGAGCCATCTTCGTCCAGAACCCCGGCCACGTCGGTGAGCAGAAACAGGCGTTTGGCGTTCAGGGCCGCTGCAATCGCTCCTGCTGCCGTATCGGCATTGATATTGTAGGTCTTGCCGTCTGTCCCCACCCCGATAGGGGCGATCACAGGAATGAGATCGCTGTCGGTGATGGTCTCAATAATGGCCGGATCAACGTGCTCAGGCTCTCCCACAAAGCCAAGATCGAGGATTTTCTCGATCTCGCTGTCGGGATCTTTGGCTGTGCGGTGGATCTTGGCTGCGGTGATGAGCCCACCATCCTTGCCGGAAATCCCTACTGCGCGACCACCAACCTGGGCAATCGAGGTGACAATCTGCTTGTTGATATGGCCTGCAAGAACCATTTCCACTACTTCAACGGTGGCTTGGTCCGTGACCCGAAGCCCCTGAACGAAATCGCTCTGGATTTTCAGCCGGTCGAGCATGGCCCCGATTTGAGGCCCCCCGCCGTGGACAATCACAGGGTTGATGCCAACCTGTTTGAGCAAGACCACATCGGAGGCAAACTGCCGGGCCAGCTCTTCATCGCCCATGGCATGGCCGCCAAACTTGATCACCACGGTCTTCGCGTCATAGCGCAGAATATTGGGCAGCGCTTCGGTCAGCGTGGCGGCGGTTTCCAGCCACGCGGTACGGCGCGAGTTAAGATCATCCTTGGTCATGATGCCTGCTCGTCAATCAGCTCATTGCCCGTAGCAACGCCCCACATTTCCGCACGCAGGTCAGCAATGCCAGTGTTCTTTACCGAAGAGGTTAGCATCAGGCGAGGGTGGGCCGCTACATGGGTGCGGATTGTCTCGCGCGTTGCAGCGACAATCTTTTTGAACTCGTCAGCCTTTGGCTTATCGCACTTGGTCAGAACAACCTGATAGGACACGGCAGCCGTATCCATCATTTCCATGACTTCTTTATCATTAGGCTTGATGCCGTGGCGACCATCGATAAGCAACATCACACGGCGCAGATTGGGCCGCCCCCGCAGATAATCGAAAACCAGCTCGGTCCAATCCGCGCTTTTGGTCTTGGAGACCCGCGCATAGCCATAACCGGGCAAATCCACCAGATAGAGTTGCTGCGCCAAAAGGAAGTAATTGATCTCTTGCGTGCGGCCCGGCGTATTAGACGTCCGCGCCAGGCTCTTGCGCCCGGTCAAAGCATTCAGCAAAGAAGATTTACCCACATTGGAACGCCCGGCAAAGGCAATCTCCGGATACTCCGCATCCGGAAGACCTTCCAGCGCCACCACCCCACGCACAAAGTCGCATTCGCCCACAAACAATTTCCGGGCAGCTTCCAGTACATCAGGATCATCAATGGCAGGCATAGAAGTTAGTCCACATCCTTCTTTGGCGCATCATCTGCGTCATCATCATCAGGATCATCTGTCCCATCATCCCAATCATCCGCTTCAGCTTCGATTTCTTCAACATCTGCAGCGTCATCTTCATCGGCAGCCGACGTATCCTCGGCTTGGGCCTCTTCAGCAGGCTCAATACTTTCATGCTCAACCTTGGGCACCGTCGGCGGGCTCAGGACGGCCTTTATAAAGCCTGGAAGTTTCATCTTCTCGAACGGGTTCACTTCAACGCCCTGGCGTTTCATGATGATGGTTTGCTGGATGATCGAAAGGGTGTTGTTCCACGCCCAATAAATCACAAGCCCGGCTGAAAAACTTGCCAACAGGAATGTAAAGAAGATCGGCATGAGGCCGAAGATGCGGCGCTGCATGGGGTCAGGCGGCGGGGGGTTCAGTTGCATCTGGAACCACATGGAAAAGCCCATGATCAATGGCCAAACGCCAATGACCAGAAAGGCTCCAACCAAGGGAACGGAAGCCAGGGCTTCCGTCGACCAGGGCATAAGGCCAAACAGATTAAAGACTGAGGTGGGGTCAGGGGCCGAGAGATCCTGGATCCAGCCAAAAAATGGCGCGTGCCGCATCTCAATGGTGACGAACAACACCTGATAAAGCGCAAAGAACACGGGGATCTGGATCAGCATAGGCAAACAACCGGCAAGCGGATTGAGCTTTTCTCGTTTGTAAAGCTCCATCGTCTCTTGTTGCTGCTTGACCTTGTCGTCCGCATATTGCTCGCGGATCTTCTCCATCTGCGGTTGAACTTTCCGCATCTTAGCCATGGACTCATACGACTTGTTGGCGAGCGGGAAGAACACCAGCTTGACCAGCACCGTGAACATCAAGATCGCCACACCGAAGTTGCCGACCATCCCATGGAGTAAGCTGAGAGCCCAGAAAAATGGTTTGGTCAAAAAGAAGAACCAGCCCCAGTCCATGGCGAGATCAAAGCGCTGAATGCCAAGGTCATCCCGGTAATGATCAATGAGATTGACGACCTTTGCGCCGGCAAAAAGATTGGTGGAGACCTGCAGGCTGCCGCCAGCTGGGATCACTTGTCCATCCATGCGGTAGTCCGCCTGGAAAATTTCACCGCCCGACGTATCGCGATAGGTAAAGCGACCTTCAAACTCACGATCATCTGCAGGGGCCAGTGCCGTCATCCAGTATTTGTCTGTAATGCCGACCCAGCCGCCGTTGGAGACGTATCTTGCTTCGCCGTCCTCGCGCAGGTCCTTGTAGCCTTCATTGCGGCGCTGACCGCCGAGATAGCCAAACAAGCCCTCATAGGCAATCCAGAAGCGGCGACCTTCAGGCTCGCCCCGGCGCGCGATCAGGCCATAGGGGTGCAGCGTGACGGGCTGGTTTGTTGAGTTGGACACCGATTGGGTGACCGTGAACATGTAATCTTCGTCCACGGAAATACGGCGGCTGAATGTTAAGCCCGCGCCATTGGACCAGACAAGTGTGATCGGCGTCTCAGGCGTCAGGACGGCATCTGGTTCCGCAACTGACCAGGTGCTTGTGGCGCCAGGCAATCCGCCCAGAGCCGCAGCATCGCCCAGCCACCCAAATTCCACGTAATAGGATTCTTCAGATCCCGAAGGGGAAAGCAACGTGATCTCGGGGCTTGTGGGATCAAGGGTTTCACGAAAGCGGCCCAAATGCAGATCATCAAAGCGCGCACCCGTTAAGGAGATAGACCCGTCAACGCCGGGGGCCTGGATCGCTACCCGAGAAGAAAGGCGCAACGCGGCATCCCGATCGATAACAACAGAGCCCGACCCGCCAAGGGTAGGCGCGCTTGTGCTATCTTCCGGGTACGGAAGGCTCGAGCCGTCCACCTCGCCGTTGGCGACTTGTTCCTGGACGGCTTGCTGAGCTGCCAGCTCTTCTTCTGTGGGCCGTTCCGGCAAAAAGAATGCCTGCCACAGCATGACCACGCCCAATGAGAGGGCAATGGCCAGGAACATATTACGCTGATCGTCTTTCATGGGTCCCCTGACCTTAGATTAATGGCGCAACCACTGAATATTTGCGCAAGCCGCCATAGGGAAATGATCCCAGGCCGCTCTGGCTGTCTGGTGCGCGCGTCCTTTTAGCACTCGTTATCGGATGCGTAACTATTCTTTCTGCGGCCATCTGCCGTTGATTTGTCGCGGCCTTCTGCCGGAGGGACCGGGTCAAAGCCTGACCCGCCCCCTAGAAACTTAACTGGATGGCAGCGCGAAATTCGCCGGGCCGCCAACATGCCCCCGCGCAACGCCCCATGTTTCTGCAGCGCCTCAATGGCATAGGCCGAACAGGTCGGCTGATAGCGGCAGCTGGGCGGCAGGAGCGGCGAGATCACCAGGCGATAAAGATGGATGGGCTGACGCAGCAGAAAGGCGGGAATTTGGCGGATTTTCATCTGGCTGCTCCCTCTTTCTTGGCCTCAGTCTTCGGTTTCCGAGGCTTGTGCACCACTTCCAAACCCCTTGCGAGGTCGGTCTTGATATCTTCGAAACTGCGGGCGCCGGTGGTTGCCCGCGCAATGAGCACATAGTCATAGCCCGGCTGACCTGCAACGCCCAAGATCTGTCGCGCGGCTTCACGCAGGCGGCGGCGGGTTCTGTTGCGGACCACTGAATTGCCGATCTTCTTGGTCACGGTCAGGCCAACCCTGGAAATATGGCTGTCGGCGGCGGCATCCGGCGTCTTTGCAGCCTGCAGCACAAGGCCGGGCGCAGCAAAGCGCCTGCCCCGATTAAGGCGCAGAAAGTCAGCGCGTTTTCTGAGAACCTGGAGATCGATGCTTGTCATGGCCGATTGCTCCCTGGCGCAAAGCCCAAGGAATGGCCTTGCTGGCGAGGCGACCGCAATATCCGACTAGGCTGCCAAGGCTAACTTAGGCGGCCAAGGTCAATTTAGGCAGAAAGCCGCTTACGACCCTTCGCCCGACGGCGAGCGACGATCTGACGACCGGCTTTGGTTGCGATACGGGAGCGGAAGCCATGACGGCGTTTCCGGACCAGTTTGCTCGGCTGAAATGTACGTTTCACGAGGAATACCCTCAAATAAGTGGTCAAAGGCCCAAAGGCCAAATAGTCAAAGGGCATCAAAACCCCAGCAAGGCCGCGTTCTATAGGGGCTTGAGGCGGGGAAGTCAAATGCTCTCTGCCCTTCCCATCTGCCCTTCAAAGGGCCCCAATGAGGTTTCCCGGCAGGTAACTGCCCCCGAGGTCCTGCATCCTAGACACTTGTAAGGCTATCCAGGTGATATTTGATGCAGGCGAGAACCAGATTCTTGACATTAGGCTTGGCCCTCACTCTGGCCGCGGGAGTTCTTGCACCCATCGCCGCCCTTGCCGCAGGAAACGCAGTAACCCGCCATTTTTCAGCCCATAGCGAGACAGAAACAAGCCCTCTGGACCACAGTATCTGGGGCAATATCCTCGATAGTTATCTGAGCGAGGGGCCCGAGGGGGTCAACCGCTTTGATTATCAAGCCGTCTCTGCGACAGATCGCGCAGCACTAGAGGGCTATATTGAGGGGCTGACAGCCCTTGTCCCAACGCAATTGTCCCGCACCAAGCAACTGGCCTATTGGGCCAATCTTTATAATGCCCTGACCGTCAAAGTCATCCTGGATCATTATCCGGTGCGATCTATCCGCCGGATCAAATATGGGCGACTAATCGCCATCGGCCCCTGGGGACATGACCTTATTACGGTTGAGGGATTTGATCTGAGCCTTGGGGATATTGAGAACCACATCCTGCGACCGATTTTCGAAGCCCCCCGCATTCATTACGCCATCAACTGCGCCTCAATGGGCTGTCCCAATTTACCCACTGAGCCTTTTGGAGGCGAAAATTTGGAAAGCCAACTCGACGAAGCCGCCCATGCATTTGTAAACCACCCCCGGGCTGTACACGTCGAGGACGGACGCATACGGCTTTCTTCGATCTATAATTGGTACAAGCGAGATTTTGGCGGAAGTGATGGAGAAGTCCTTGGTCATATTCGGCGCTATGCAGATGCAGACCTCCTCCGTGAGATGGAGGGCATCAGCCGCATTTCAGGGTATGGATATGATTGGGGTCTCAACGAGCCTGACGAACCGGTCGATGGCCACTAGTCAACGGACCTTGATGGGCCGTAGTGTCCACATAAATGGGCCCACATAGATAAGTCACCCCCAAAGGAGAAGAGTAGATGACAGCTTCTGAAAAGAAGCCGCGGATCAGTTTCACGCGCCTCATGCCACTTATTATTATTGCCGCCTTGCTCGGGCTGGTGTTCGCCATGGGCTGGCATGAATATCTTCGCCCACGGGTGATTGCAGATAGCACTGATGCCCTCCAGATGTTTGTGCGCGAAAATTACGTCCTCGCCATTCTTGTTTTCATGGCTATTTACATTGTCGTGGTCGCACTGATGTTTGTTCCAGGAGCCGGCATCTTGACAATCCTTGGCGGGTTCTTGTGCGGCTGGCTTTTGGCCTGGCTCAGCGTCATATTCGCGGCCACCATCGGCGCAACAATTGCCTTTCTCGTCGCCAAGTCTGCCATCGGCGATTACTTAAGGGCGCGCGCGGGCCCAGCATTGGATCGGCTTGCAAAAGGGTTTGAGGAAGACGCCTTTCACTATCTTATGTTCCTTCGGCTTGTACCTTTGTTTCCATTTTGGCTGGTCAACATCGCCCCCGCATTTCTTGGTGTTCGTTTGCGGACCTATGTTGTTACGACATTTTTTGGGATCATTCCCGGCACTCTTGCATTTGCATACTTGGGTGGCAGTCTCGACAGCATCTTTACCTCAGCCCAAGCAAACGAAGGGTTCCAAGCCTGTCTCGCCGATGAAACATCTGGCACCGTAGCGGCAGGGAGCTGCGATCTGCCCATCAATTTTGGCGACCTGCTCACAACCGAAATTTTTATCGCCTTTGTCGCCCTGGGCCTTGTTGCCCTGATCCCCGTCGTCCTGCGCCATTTGCGCGGGCGCAAGGCAAGCTAGGAGTTCATCATCATGGAACGGATCAAATGCGATATCTGCGTGATCGGCGCAGGCTCGGCGGGACTATCAGTGGCTGCGGGCGCGGTTCAAATGGGCGCGCGGGTGGTGCTGATTGAAAAGAACATTCGCGACGGCGTTATGGGCGGGGACTGCCTGCACACCGGCTGCGTTCCTTCAAAGGCTCTTCTGGCTGCCGCCAAACAGGCAAAACGCATGGGCAGTGGCGCGCCCTTTGGCATTGCCCCGCAAGCCGCCAATGTAGATTTCAGCGCGGTTCACGCTCATGTCCATGAGGTGATCGGCACCATTGCGCCCGTGGATTCGGTGAAGCGGTTTGAAGAGTTAGGCGTCAAGGTTATCCAAGGCGCCGCACAATTTGCCGGCCCTCGCGAGGTAGAGGTGGATGGCAAGCGTATCCACGCCAAGTTCTTTGCTCTGGCTACAGGTTCTTCGGCAGCTGTGCCGCCCATCCCAGGCATCAATGAAGTTTCTCATCTTACCAATGAGACCATCTTTGAGAACAAAACCCCGCCCAGCCATCTGATCATCATCGGCGGTGGCCCCATCGGGATTGAGATGGCCCAAGCTCACCGGCGACTTGGCGCTGAGGTTACCATCATCGAAGGCAAGACCATTCTTGGCAATGATGACCCGGAACTGGTGCAAGTGGTTCGAGACAGTTTGATTGCCGATGGCATCAACCTGCTTGAAGGAGCTACCGTGACCAGCCTTGCCCCCAACGGGGGCGGCACTGCCGCTACCGTCATGCATGAAGGCGCATCACAGACCCTAGAAGGCTCGCACTTGCTGATCGCCACAGGTCGCGCGCCGACGGTGGAAGGCCTGGGGCTGGAGGCAGCTGGTATTGAATATACAGCGCGGGGGGTTAAGACCGATGCCCGACTGCGCACGACGAACAAGCGCGTCTTTGCTCTAGGGGATGTTGCCGGCGGCCTGCAGTTTACTCATGTGGCGGGCTATCATGCCGGGATCGCGGTTCGGAATATGCTTTATCGCCTGCCCGCAAAGGCAGATCATTCCATTGTGCCGTGGGTGACCTATACGGACCCGGAACTGGCCCATGTGGGTCTTAGCGAGGCGCAAGCCGTTGCTCAGTTCGGCAAGGGTAAAGTCAACGTGCTGCGCTGGCCTTTTGCAGAAAATGACCGGGCCATGGCTGAGCGGGAGATCGCCGGCATGATCAAGGTACAGGTGCACAAGAACGGCAAAATTCTGGGCGCTTCCATCGTCGGGGCTCATGCGGGGGAGTTGATCCAGACTTGGGTGCTGGCCATGAGTGCAGGGCTGAAAATCTCTGCCTTTACGGGTTATATCGCGCCTTATCCGACATTGGGTGAGATATCCAAACGTGCCGCCGGAGCGCTCTATACGCCGTTTTTGTTTGGTGCCCGCAACCGGTTCATCGTACGCAGTCTACTCAAACTTCCTTGATCTATTTCACGGTTAAGGCAGCAAAAATCAGATATCGGTTTGCCAGCGTTCGGGGGGCCTAATTTGGCCTTGAACATGTCATAGTTCGCATGATCACGAACCCGTGAGGAACACGCGCAAGCGGCAAGGTGGGTAGAGGTGCTGGCAGGTCTCGACAAGCTATGGCATTCGGTCATGGCAGGGCTTCAATCCCTGTCCGGTCGCCTTGTGCTGGCCGCCATTATCTATGTGATGGCCGCCCAGCTGATCATTTATGTGCCAACCATTGCCCTTTACCGTCATGACTGGCTGGTGCAGCGCGCTGAAAGCGCCTTGCTCGCGGCCCATGCCCGCGAGACCACCCTGGAATTTGCCGACCGCCTGGTGGCCCGGGATATCGGCGACATCCTCGAGTTGACCCAGATCGAAGGCGAGGTCTCGGAAGCCACCAAAGGCGAGATCCTGGAGACCGCCGGCATTCTGGCCGTCGCCATCCGACGCAATTCCATCCGCCAATTGGTACTGCAGAGCTCTGTGCCGTTTCGCATTGATGCGTCTCTCAATCTGGCCGAGCAGGATTTCCTATCCCAGGTCGCCGGGGCCTGGAACACCATGACCGGAGATGGTAGCCGCATCCTCAACATCATTTCCGTACCCGACGAAAACGGTGTGGCAGTGGAATATGCCGCGCGGGAGAATTCCTTGCGCATCGCCATGTTGAACTATTCCAGCACCATCTGGTTCGTGGCGGCCATCATCTCTCTGGTGACCGGGCTCTTGTTGTTTGCCACGCTCTACCGATTGCTGGTCCAGCCCATGCACCGCATCACCGGGAACATGATCGCGTTTCGTAAATCACCGGAGGATGCCAGCCGCATCCTGTCTCAGACCCATTATATGGGTGAGCTGGGGGATGCGGAAAAGGCCCTTGCGGATTTGCAACATGATGTGCGGGCCTCCTTGCGTCAGCGCGCCCGGCTGGCGGCCCTTGGCGAAGCGGTCTCCAAAATCAACCACGACCTGCGCAATATCCTCACCACGGCGCAACTACTGACGGATCGCATCGCCATGAGCGAGGACCCTTCGGTGCAAAGCGCCGCGCCGCGGCTGGTTGCCGCCATCGACAGGGCCGTGGACCTTTCCACCAATGTTCTTAAATTCGGCAAGGCGGAGGTCGCCACCCCCGAGCGGATTGATTTTGATTTCTCTGCTCTGGTGGGAGATGTGGCCGCAAGTCAGGAACTTGGCCCGGACACAGAAATTGCCCTTGTCAGTAGTGTGCCGACAGGGCTTGTGATCAATGCCGATCCTGATCAGCTGTTCCGTGTTCTGATGAACCTCGTCCGCAACGCAGCCAATGCCTTACGCGAGAGCGAGGACACAAAGGTCAAGCTCATCACCATCGCAGCCAACGAGACTGAGGGTGGTTGGGAGATTTGCGTAGAAGATACCGGCCCCGGCATTCCGGCCCATGTTCGAGAAACCATTTTCCAAGCCTTTGTCAGCACGCGCTCAGAAGGCACGGGCCTCGGGCTTGCCATCGCCGCCGAACTTGTCCAGAGCCACGGCGGAACACTGGAGCTCTTGCGCACCGGCATTTCAGGAACAGAGTTCCGCATCTTTATCCCAAACCCCAATGACCAGGAGACCCATGCATGAGTTGGAACCCGGAAGCCTATCTTGCCTTTGCCAACTATCGTGAACGTCCCATTGCTGAACTTATTGACCGTATTCCGCCAATTGATGTGACACACGCCGTGGACTTGGGGTGCGGCACCGGAAACTCTACTGCCGCTGTCGGCGCCCGCTTTCCTGATGCGGCCTTAACGGGCGTTGATAATTCCCCAGAGATGCTGGCCAAGGCCCGCGACGATCTACCCTCCGCAACATGGATGGAAGCTGATCTTGGCACATGGGAGCCGCGAGAGAAGTTCGATCTGATCCTCTCCAACGCAGCACTTCATTGGATACCGGATCATGATGCGCTTTTTGAGCGGCTTTTAGGGGCGCTCAACGAAGGCGGCGGCCTTGCCGTGCAAATGCCCCGAAATTTTGTCGCTCCTTCGCACCGGCTTCTTTTCGAGACCGCCAAAAGTGGTCCGTGGGCAGATAAAACGCGCGACCTTTCCCCCTTTGCCCCCATGGACGCTGCAAGCATCTATTATGATCGCATCGCCCCCCATGTGCGTCATTTCGATATGTGGGAGACAACCTATTATCAAATTCTCGAGGGCGATGATGCGGTCTTTAAATGGGTATCAGGCAGCGCACTGACGGGGTATTTACCTCATCTTGCGGAAGGTGAAGAACGAGATGCCTTTTGTGAGGCTTACAAGGCGCGCCTACGCAAGGCTTATCCTCAAGCAGCTGACGGCAAGACTTTGTTTCCTTTCACCCGGCTCTTCATGGTGGCTGTTAAATGACGGTGTTGGTGGCAGACATCGGCGGCACCCATGCGCGCTTTGCCATTGCTGATCCTGATGCGCCCAGCGCAGAAGCCATCAAACCCGATGTGATGATGGTGGCTGGGGTTGCCACGCTGGAAGAAGCGCTAAGCCAGTATCTGGAAACCAAGGACACGTCTGCTGCTGAGCTTGCCGGCGCTGTCTTCTGTGCCGCGGGGCCGGTAAGGGGCGATGGCTCTATCCAAATGACCAACTGCCCTTGGGTGGTGGATCCAAAGATCATTTCCTCGGCCCAGGCTTTTCCCAAAATCCATATCATGAATGATATGAGCGCAGCGGCGCTAGGCCTTCTACGTTTCAAGGGGAGCGACACGCAGCAAATCGGTGAGGGCACCCCCGATACAGCCGCGCCCAAGGCAATCATTGCGCCGGGCACAGGCTTGGGTGTTTCAGGCCTCATACCCTCCGCGAGCGGATCATGGGCGCCCTTGTCCGGCGAGGGAGGCCATGTGGATCTCGCCCCCAGCACCGAGCGGGAAATCGCCGTGGTGTTTCATCTACTGCGCCAGCATGGCCATGCTTCAGCGGAGCGTCTTCTTTCCGGGCCCGGGCTGGAGACGCTTCACATAACTCTCGCAGCATTAGACGGGGTCGACCTGAAAGGCCGCCCTGCCGCAGTAGACATCGCCAACGCCGCGCGCCGGGGTGAAACACTGGCTCAGGAAACCGTGCGGCTGTTCTGCGGCTGGCTGGGGTCTGTCGCCGGCGATCTCGTGCTGACCCTTGGGGCAAAAGGCGGGCTGTATGTGGGCGGTGGGATCGTTCCCCAATGGGGTGAGCAATGGGGCGATTTGTTCGATGAAGACCTCTTCCGCAGACGCTTTATGGCCAAGGGGCGATTTAGCGATTACCTCGCCCCGGTCCCGACCTATCTGGTCAAACAGCCTGACCTTGCCTTGCTCGGCTGTCTTGAGCAGGCATCGCGCCTATTGGCTTAGCACGACCCCCTCCCGGCGTGGGTCCGCCCCGCCGTCCATCACACCGTCGACAATGCGTATGCTGTGGGTACCGCTATCAAACGGGGTCAGTCGAACGTTGTGGCCCAATGCCTCAAGCGCCGGAGCAATTGCCGCAAGAGTGGTCCCGATTTCCAGATCGGTCGCCCCATTGCGATTTGCATGGCGCGGCATGTCTATGGCTTCTTGCATGGTCATATCCCAATCAATGAGGGCAACAATATCCTGCACCACATAGGTTGGAATGCGCGAGCCCCCCGAAGACCCCATGACCGCGAACAAGCCGCCATCGGCGTTGAGTATTATAATGGGGGCCATAGAACTGCGGGGGCGCTTTCCCGGTGCCGCCCCATTGGCAATGGGCCGCCCATCCCGCTGAAGCTCGCGAGAAAAATCAGTCAGTTGATTGTTGAGAAAGAACCCTCCAACGATCAGGTGACTGCCAAACACGCTTTCAACGCTGGAGTTGAAGGAAACAGCATTTCCATACTGATCAACGATGGACATATGATTTGTGCCCGGCACGTCGGGCGTGATATCCGGCGAACGCTCTTCCATATCATCCGGCCACGGATTGCCCGGCTCCGCCACCCCCATGGAGATTATGGGGTTGATCTGCGCCGCCCGCTGGCCAAGGTAATCATCGCTCACCAATCCCTGCACCGGCACCGCCACGAAATCCGGGTCCGCGATAAACATATCTCTATCCGCATAGGCAAGGCGACTTGCCTCGGAGATCAAATGAACCGCTTCAACGGAACCGGGCTCCAACGCCGCCAGATCGAACCCCTCCAATAGCCCCAGGACCATTTGAATGACTAGGCTGCCAGAAGTTGGCGGCGGCATGCCGCAAATCTGATATGTCCGATAAGGCGAACAGATGACCTCCCGCTCCACAGCTTGATAGTCGGCCATATCTCTCAGGCTCAAGGTGCCTGGGTTGACCTCTGAGCCTCTGACTTTCTCCACAATCGCAGAAGCAATTGCTCCTTCGTAGAATACGGATGCTCCCTCGGAAGCAATTGACCGTAACGTCTCCGCATAGTGGGGGTTTTGAAGGATCGTCCCTTCCTCCAGAACATTCCCGGCATCGTCATAGAAATAAGCCAAGGTGTCGGGCATTTGCGCCGTCCAGGGCGCGCGCGTCATGGACCATCTCAGCCGAGGGCTTATGGCAAATCCTGTCTCGGCAATCTCCACCCCCGCCTCAAACAATTCACTCCATGGCAGGGCTCCATGTTCCTGATGGACCAAATCCAGCGCGGCCAGGTTTCCTGGCACCCCCACGGATGCCCCGCCACGAACGATATCGACAAAGGATCGCGGCGTTCCATCCGGGTTTTGAAAATGTTCTGGGCGGATGGCGGCAGGTGCCGTCTCTCGCCCGTCATAGGCTGAGATTTCACCTGTTTCTGCATCATAGTACAGAAGAAATCCGCCGCCGCCGATACCGGAGGATTGTGGCTCAACTAGGCCTAAAACTGCCAGTGCTCCGATGGCAGCATCAATGGCAGTGCCCCCTTCGCGCAAGATATCCATGGCCGCTTCAGCGGCGAGGGGATTGGCCACCGCCACCATAATGGAAGAAGCAGGCGTTGTTTCGGAGGCTTCCTCAGACTGGTCGTTGCCGCAAGCGGCGAGACCGAGCGAAAGAAGCAGGAGGAAAAGTGTTTTGAGTTTTGTCATCCAGAAAGCCTACCCCAATTATTCATGCATTCCCAACGCCCAAAGCCAAAGGCAGCCCCAAGCTTTGCTTGGCATGCAACATTGTCATGTCTAATGTCTGTCCATGGCAAAGCCCGGACCCAAAAACCTTATCACCGACGTTGACGGCATCCTCCTGGGCAATGCTCACGACGAAAATGTACGCTCGGGTGTTACCGTCATCCTGCCAGAGACCCGCGCCATTGCAGCTGTAGATGTCCGGGGCGGCGGTCCGGGTACACGAGAAACCGATGCACTGGATGCCGAAAACCTGGTGGAGGCGGTAGACGCCATCTGCCTCACCGGCGGCTCGGTCTATGGCCTCGAAGCGCCCTCCGGAGTTGCTGCCTGGCTGGGGGCGCAGGGCAAGGGCTTTTCAATGGCAGGCGAGCTCGTCTCTCCCATCGTGCCTTCAGCGGTACTTTTTGACCTGACCAATGGCGGCACCAAAATCTGGGGGGAAATGCCTCCTTACCGCAAATTGGGGCGCACAGCCGCATTTACCGCTGCCCAGGATTTTGATTTGGGCAATCAAGGCGCAGGCTACGGCGCGCAAGCAGGCGCCTATAAAGGCGGCCTGGGCTCTGCCTCCGCCGTTACCGAAGATGGCCTTCAAGTGGGCGCGGTGATCGCTGTGAACCCGTTCGGTTCCCCCCTTATTCCGGGTACGGATGTGTTCTGGGCCTGGCCCTTTGAGCAGAACGGCGAATTTGGCGGCAGACGCCCGCCGTCAGATTTTGGCCAAATCGATATGGGTTTTCCATCCGATACCAAGGCTGGCGCTCTTCCGGGCACCAACACCACCATCGGCTGCGTTGCCACAAACGCAAAGCTCACTCCGGCGGAGGCAAAGCGCGTGGCCATGATGGCGCAGGACGGCTATGCCCGCGCCCTCCGGCCCATACACACCTCGTTTGACGGAGACACCGTCTTTGCCCTGGCCACGGGCACATGGCCCAATACTGAGAATGGCGCGAGGGAAATCGCCGCGCCGCGGGCCTTCATGGTCTCCCGCATCGGGCAGTTGGCCGCAGACTGTGTGGCCCGGGCCATCGCCCGCGGGGTCTATGAGGCAGCCACTCTGGGCGAGATGCGCTCCTACCGGGATCATTTCGGCGCGCAAAAGCCTTAAAATCCGGGTCTTTTGAGCTATTGCCGCATGCTGCCGCACCAGTACAAATGCGCCAGAATGCGCCCCTTGCTTTTCTCAGCGCTTTCGGCTTTATTCCGCGCTCCTTGTTCCACAGCAAGGCACGCACCCGTAGCTCAGCTGGATAGAGCACCAGACTACGAATCTGGGGGTCGGGCGTTCGAATCGCTCCGGGTGCGCCATAATCGTTTGATTTTAAACAATAATTTCCACCTTACTTGCCCCTGCGTTTGTGAAGCGGATTGGGGTAAGCCATAGGTAAGCAGGATTGGCTATTAGGTCATCCGAAGAACCAGGAACGCACCCCGCAGCAATTGTTGCACGAGAGCGTATAGACTTGGTTCCTTCCAGCCGATTTCAAAACTGGATGCCATTGCCAGAAACCCGTTCTAGGTGCATTGTGCGACACACATCGCATGGAGGTGGAAAATGCTCCGACTTATTGGGATCATTGTCGTCTTGCTTTTGACCGGCTGTTCCTCAACCGGCCTCTCCGATACAGAACGCGACGCCGCGCGTCGGGCAAAGAATGAACAACAATACGCCGACATTCTATCACGATCAGAAGAAAGCATCGCTGCCATAGTGGAGACTATACGTGCATTAGATTGGGAGTCTCCAGAGCATGAAGCAAGATATATTGAGGAAACAATCCGGGTCCAACGCCAAATAGCACAAACCACGCTCCGTATTGCCAGAGAGAACAATGGGGATATTGCTCCTCCTGGTTATGCACCCAATCCCCACCCGGTTACCTTCATACCCACAGCCACCTATGATCCTTCTGCCGCCACCCCGCTAAACTCAGCGACGTCTAGTAACAACCCTATCTGGCCTGCCCCCAGCTCCGGGGCATGCAATTTAATTGGGGAAGCTGTATTTTGCTCCGACGGCAGCACCGCAATGCAGATTGGCGACGCAACATTCTTCTCTGATGGAACAGTCGCAAGGGATATTGGTGGGGCCACATTTTACTCAGATGGAGTTATCACGCGGGATATTGGCGGCGCAACTTTCTCATCGGATGGAACCGTGGCGCGGCGGATTGGCGATGCGACATTTTTCAGCGATGGGACCGTCTGTCGCTACATTGGAGAAACGCTTTTTTGCAACTAATCCAAATCCAATTCTTTCCTTCGCAAAGGCCAAGCCAATGATCCTCGAGTTTTTCCTGGCTGCGTCACTCATAACAGTTATTGATGGCGACACAGTGCGCCAAGACGGGGAGCGCCTTCGCATTGAAAACATAGACACACCTGAAACCTACCGCCCTGAATGTCTGGCTGAGAGAATGCTGGGCGAGCTGGCAACAGCGCGACTTGAGGAGATTGTTGCTGACGGGGTTGAGGTCCAATTCACGGGACGAACTGGCGGCTATGGCAGGCCTTTAGTGCTGCTTACCCATGAGGGCCAAGACGTGGGGGAAATGCTTGTTGAGGAAGGCCTGGCAGTGGAATGGACGGGGCGGCAGGCGGATTGGTGCGGGTAGGGGCGCTTACGCTATTGCGGGCTGCCCATCTTCACTGACTTCTCCCTGGGTTTCCGGCGCGAGCCGAGTGCCACCCTCAGCTAACTTGATTGGCTTCCTTCTTAGTTCCACCCATTCTTGATCATCAATTCTCCAAGACACGACCAGTTCTCCTTCATCGATAAGCGTGATCGGCAGCTTGGGGGTCGGCATGGCAGCTATCCCGTCCTTGGCTGCCGCCTGTATGAATCCTTCAATTTCAATTGAATTGCCTCCCCCCGGAAGATCAATTCGAAACTCTACTTTGTGATCGCCTGGCTCGCGCACGACCATGGTGGTCCAAAGAACCAAACCCATAGTATCCGGTAATTTGGGGAGAACTATGTCTCCAGAATATATGCCAATGAGTATCTCTTTCCCGCTGACTTCCTTACGGGCATCGTCGCAGAAAATGAGATTCTGTAGCTCAAGTATATCGGTCGATGGACTCATTGGGCCTCAATGAAAATAGTCTTAATTGGGCTAGATGTCGTTTCAGTAGGGCCTGGCACAGCCCTTAATCTACTATCACCAATGCAAACATCAACAATGGTAGTTGAGCTGGAAGTAGTGGATGTGGCTGTCCCGATTAAGTCAGCCTGTTGCATATTTCTAGTCCCTCGCTCGAGAATTGGTTCAGAACACGGGATTGGCTCTTCGCCAGCAATTCCGACCAACAAATGCGTGTATGTATCCAAAGTGAGGTTCCCTGGCGACGAAAGCAAGCGAGAGATTCGATCTCTACGCTGCCCAATCCGCTCTGCAAGTTTGCTCTTCGTAAGCCCCTGCCCCCTTTCAGCCTCATCAAATTTTTTCAACAAATATTGAAAGTGGCTGTTCCTAACGCGCCGAGCCAAATAAGCCAGCACGCCGGGTGACAATGGATCACTCGACTCAAGTTCAGACAACAACGGCGTTTTCTTTGATGTAGTCACTGAGTTTGTCTCCAGTTATAGGCTCGTGCCCGCCAAGTATCTCTTCCCAAAGAGTAGTGCACCGATTTATTTCCAATCTCCATCCTCGCGGGCTCAATGCCATTGGCAACTTCTCGGACCATTCGAGGATCACATGTCGGGGCCGCCACCCAAAAGCGACGAAAA
Source organism: Alphaproteobacteria bacterium (assembly GCA_021774965.1). Classification (GTDB taxonomy): domain Bacteria; phylum Pseudomonadota; class Alphaproteobacteria; order JAJFIK01; family JAJFIK01; genus JAJFIK01. The sequence continues at coordinate 17,222 of JAJFIL010000172.1, read as the reverse complement.
GATCCTCCTTTGCAAACTTGCCGAAAACCCTAATTCCTGGACTTGGATCTCTTGCTCGGATTTCCCAAGTGCCTTGATCTTTGGGTTCTAGGAGGCCCATGTATGCATCCTTGTGTTTTCTGGGCGTAAATGAGAGGGACAACCTTTCACCCTTCACAAAGTCTTCTAGATCCGCTCGTAATTCAAAAACTCGTTCCTCGTGTTTCACACCATCCCAAGGGCCCACAAATTGGCTCATAATATCACTATGAACGACAATGCATCTCTCAATAGGATCACTTGGGTCCATCATCGGAAGGTAATGAAGATCACCACGAGCTACGGCTTTCTTAACATCATCCTCAATTGACATATAAGTCAACACTCGCAGTTTAGAAGTGGTGAATATGCAGATAACAATTGCAGGAAAGCAACGATTTGGCGAGTCTAACTGGTCAATCAACCCCATAAATGGCTAGGAATATGAGTTTCTCAACCCACGCGAGCCAAACCGATGAGCCCGATGGAAGGATTCAGAAATACCAAGACAAATACAATTCGAGGAATTTTTTTCTCATTGCTGGGTAGATTTGGGGGAAAGATCAATCTTACTAAGCCGCGAAACCATCCCTGCCATGGAGACCGCGACCAGGGCATCATGCTCTCTATCCAACCGCTCGAATGTGTTCCAGTGCATGCCTTTGGGCTTTTTCCACCCTTTCGGATTTAGGATTCCGGGTTCCCAGCCTAATCGATTTCGTATCTTGTCCGCTCGCCTTGCAGCGCGATCATCGGGTGCTTCGTTCTGACTTGGATATGCCAACCGATAGCAATGACGACAGGCGAAAATTGTGCCGCCATAGAGGATGGCAACACGCTCGTAACATCCTTTTACAGGACAAGTAAACCAAGGGCGTTCACCGCCATAATTGCAGGGCGACCAATCAAGCTCGACGGTGTATTTTTCGTCTTTCCAGTCTTCACCGCCGCATCGTTGCCGATAACTGAGCACAACACTTCCAAGGCAGCTCTTTACATTGATTGAAGCGACAACTTCCCCATCGCGAGACCATTGCCAGCCGAAGTTTTGACTCGGAGAAAGCAACCCGTCCCGTTTCCAACGGCGAATATCTATAGAGCGATACTCGTTGGTGAGGTTTTTTCCACCAAAGGCGCCATAACGCCCGCTACCAAACCCACCCATTCGCCCCTCCTGTTTTAAACGAAATCAATAGGGAAATTCGTATTGTAATGGGCACCTATTCATTGGAAACGTCCGGTTCATTGTTCTCATAGAAGTCATCCATAGCCCTGTAGAACGGGTCCTCAGGATTCTGTAAGCAGTACAGACGAAGGCTGGCGAGGAGTATTTCCTCAGTTCCAAATGCGCTGAATATGGAAGCTTCCGCCCGCCCCCCGTCTCGGAAATCCCCTCCTTCCATGTCGGATTCCCGCCACCTACCCCAAATGTATCCGCGTGAGTATATGTAAACTGCGCGTTCTCTGGCCTCCCCCGCATCGAGCATATCCAAAATCTCATAGCAAAAACTCAAATTCATATCGCCCAACGCAAGTTCAGAAAGTCGCTGTTCGGAAATAGAAGATCGATTGGAACCGTGCTGAGCCAATGCAGTGCTTGCAAATACTCCAATGAGTATAGCGATCACAATAACGTGCCTCATATCACCCTCCATATTCGCCAACCGTTTTCAAATTATGCGGCTATCGAGTACCCTGTATACCATAAGGTGTGGGCTCTAACAAAAGTGATCCGACGAAAGAAAGTGATTGGATGGTGTGCAAGTGAAACCATTTAGGAAAGTCGCAAATAAGCCAGGCAGAATTGTTCTACATGCAGGCATCGCTGCCTATTCTCTCGCGCTTTTGGCGGCAATCGTCGGATTGAATCTCAGTCCGGAGAACGCGACTTCTGCTATCGTCCTTCTCTTGCTACTGCCCTTCTTTGCTCCACTTTTTGCACTCATGCTCTTTCCGACCGTCTTCTTCGTAGGGATTGTTACGGGAACACCCGTGATAAGTTTTTCGCATGCCTTTGCGATGGCAAAATTGTATTGGAGGGGCATCAGTGGTGCTGTCTTGCTCTTTGCCGTTCTTTTCACCGTGATTTTGATGAGCTTCGTTTGGCTGTGAGTGGCATCGTCGCTTGGATGATTGAAATTCCACAAAGGACCTTTCCCATGAGAAACCTGTTGGAAATCATTGCCGCTGTTGTCAGAGCCGTAGTCAGCGTTTTTGTTGCTATCATTTCTATTGCAGCCATCCTCTTCATTGTTGCTGTTGAAAGCGTTGTTGGTTTTATTTTGGCGCTGGGATCCATATTTCTCTATTTGATTGCCATTGGCATCGTCCTGATTGCCGCCCTCATAATCTTTGGCTGGCTTTTCTAGGAACGCCTCAAAGTGTGGAGAAGCATCAATTTGAAACAGCCCGGAATAGAGACCGGCAATTGCGTATAACGGCTGGACCGGCTCAGGGGGTGCCCCCGGTATCTCTTCCGGCTTCAAATCCTTAACAATTCTTACCATCGAGCGGTTTGAGGAAATTATCATTTGTTATCATTCTGCCAACGCTCAAGTCGCCCAACTTCGCCCTAATTAGCCTTCTCTTTTGCCCTTTGTTTCTCTGCTACTTTCTCTCCTAATCTGCGACCCTGATCATTTTTTTTTCGATTGATTTTGCTTGAGTGAAATTTCTCGTCGTAACCTTCAATCCGAAGAATTTCCTCCGCTCTTAAAAGCTTTTCTGTGAAGTTCAGCACGTCGCAGGCAGGAATTGAGAAGGTCTCATGAATCACCGTGGGATTTGGGCGACCGATTGAAGGGTTCGAGGGAATTACCTTTTTATGCCTTAGTTCGAGGAAATTTGTCCGATCAGCATATTGCTTTCGATAGGCCTCCAAATTGCTGCCACCGAACAACCTCATTTTGAATATTCTTACGTCACCAGATTTTGCCAATTTCTCATTCCTTCCTAAGCATAGCTTGGTGGAGAAGCCGAAGTTTTTGGGCAAGCGGAACCATCCCCTGTACAAGACAGAAGATGATTCCGCACCCAAACGATATTCACAGCTCGTATGGAGCGTGCCTCGTTAATGGGCCCGAAGGCATACCGCCTTGACCTTCGGATTGGAGTTCCTTAACGGCAATATGAACGGTTGCCGGCTGGCCCTGGGCGTCTCCATCGCGGTGCCCTTCCGGTGTATGCCAGCTCCCCCTTGGTACCGGAGGTTTCCGCTTGTGCGCCAAGGTATCGAGCCCTTCACACAAGCGGCATTGAATGCTTTTGGTTGGTTTAGGTTTCTGGGTTGTCGGGATCGGATTCCATTCGCTTATCCACCCGGTTCTGCTGGATGTATTCGCCAATGTCTTGCGGGTCATAGCGGACCGCTCGACCGACCTTGACGTATGGAACACCGCTGCCTTCCCAACGCCACCGGCGAAGCGTCTTAACGCTCAGGCCTAGCCTGAAAGCCGTCTCATGCTCATTGAGAAGCCCAAGCTCTGCCGGGTCAATTGTTTCTGGGATAGTATCTAGTGAAGCCATCTGCGATTCTCTTATCCGAGTTGCGTTGGCTTCCTACTATGGGCACATGGATTGACTTGTCACCTAAACCTGCTCCGAAAAAAGGCAAATTCGAAATTGAATTCTTCGGAGTTGATAGCTGTCATGGAGTTGAGAGATTTGTGCGTGTGCCCAATTGCTTTACGGCTCTTTCGCAGCCGGTCGCAACCTTGGAGGAAGAGACTTTGTAAGCATCGGAAAGCCAGAGATTCATATACCGAATGACACACCAAACAAAACTGTGCCCATCGGTTAGTGGAACATGCTGCCCGCCTTCGTCTTTAAGGCGATCATACTTGAACTTCTTTTTTGTCCAGTTTTGATAGAATTCCGCCAACTCCAAGACGAGTCGATCGGCGCGGTTCTTGGGACGACCACGCTTCTTTTGCTCATGTAGCTCGGAATCCAACTCCGCAACAATCTTGCGGTATAGAGAATCGTAGATGCTATCAGTATTGAACCTTTCGTCATCGGTTTCGTCATCAGCGTAGGGAATAATTGGAAGTGGTTTTCGCCCAACATAAAGATCAAGAATCTTGTGAATTGCAGCGCCTTTCAAAGCGGTGGATAAGTGCTCCAAGGCCATAAGGGATTGTGGAAAGTCTAAGCTGCTTTCGGCCCCAATCTCATCAAATAGAATTTCTTTCTCATCAACGGACAAAGAAGAGATCAATCTGTGGCAATCATCGATCTTGCTTGCCAGCTTACCATATTCCACCTTTTTCTTTGCAACGATTCCTGCATGCTGGGGGTCACCAGATTTCCAGATGTAGCTCATGCACATTTCATTGAGAAAGCGACCCGCAATACCACGATATTTCCAACAAAGATCGGCTTTCTGCTCGAAGCCGTCGGTTAGTTGGGTCAGTCTTTCCATTTCATCGTGGTCACTCTCATTGTCTTCTCCCCTATCCAGTTCTGTTCCGAAAGGGGAAGTCGGATACGCTAGCCCGAGAAACCCGAATAGTTTTTCAGCTTCTTGGAACATTTCCTCCATTTCTCTATCCCAGTCATTTGCCATTTGGCTTACTCCGCTTCAATTCGACAATTGAACCATCCAGCTCAGACTCAGCATTCATAGCTGCCCCGATCCGCTCACCAATGGAGTTGGTTGCTTGATGCAATGGATCGGCTGCCAGATGCGCATATCGGCTTGTTGTCGAAGCCTGGGTATGCCCCAGCAATGCCCCAATCATCGGCAAGGAAAGGCCGCTAGCAGCCCCCATGGAAGCGTAGGAGTGTCGAAGGTCATGCAGCCGCACATCCGATAGGCCTGTAGGTAGCTCCATTTTGGACGCGTCATTTGAGGTCGCAAACTCGATGCACTGGTCAAAGGTAGGGATTGTTCCCAGCTTGTCGGCCAGAGTAACAACCAGACCAGCAACGGCTTGCTGTTCCGATGTGCGCCAAAGCTCAACCGTGGCTTCCTTTCGCAGTCGATACCAAGGCTTTCTGAGGTTGACCAGGTGTTTCCCCTCGTCCCTTCCCTGTATCACCCATTTAGACTCAGGGTCGCTTTCTAGATTGCTCAAAACCTCCAAAGCAGGTGCAGAAAGATAGATCACTTTTGCGCCGGTCTTGGAATCTGGCAGACGAAGAACGGATTTTTCAAAATCGACATCGCTCCACTTTAGGCCAAGGATTTCCGAGACCCTTGCCCCGGTCAGGATCAAGAGGCGAATGGCGGCAATTACAAATTCATTTTCGGTTTTATTCTTCTCTGCCCGCGCCATCACCGCACCAAGGCTTGCCAATTCATGCTGAGACAGAAACCGCTCCATTTTTCTCTCTGGATAGCGTTCCACATGGCGACAAGGGTTCGTTCCATCGGTCCTGTATCCCCAGCGTTCGGCCAAATTGAATATCTTGCTGAGAAGGGACAACACCCTGTTTGCCGCGCCGGGGGTTTTGCGCATGTCATGGTGCAGCTTCACAATGTCGGAGCGGGATATTTCCAGCACCTTGCGACTGCCCAACCTGCTCCGAACATGATTTTTCAGGTTCCGCTTGTCTTCAGCCGCACTCGACGCCTTCTTTTTGGTGTTGGCGTGACGCTTGAGGTAGATGTCAGATAGCTCTGAAACCGTGAGGCTGCCCTTCTCAAGGTCTCTTTCGTCTTTCGGGTCACAACCAAGCCTCGCCTTCTCAAGAAGCTCCTTGGCCTTTCCTCGCGCTGCCTTGGGGGTCACCACCTGGACTGAGCCAAGAGTGATACGCCGGGACCGGCCCAAGCGATTTCTGTACTGAACGATGAAAGAGGCATAGCCCGACGGTTTCATGCGCAGGCCAAATCCGGGCAGGCCGTCATCCCACACAACAAGGTCCGATCCGGTCGGCTTTAGCTGTTCAATATATCGCTTGGTGATTTTCGCCATGGTCGGCTCCTATGCTGGGGTAAGCAACGGGTAAGCAGCAAGGAGAGTATTAGAGGGTGACTCTGGGGTCAACCAGATACGCTATAAGCACCTGTTTTATATAATAAATCACAAATGATCATCATTGCGAGCAATTGGGAATAAGGTTTGGACACAGACTACGAATCTGGGGGTCGGGCGTTCGAATCGCTCCGGGTGCGCCATTTATTTCAATGGCTTAGGTCAATTCCGCAAAATCTGAAATCGGCTTTAGGTACCACTGGGGTACCACTTTTGGCTCATCAAGATTAGCTGAAACGGCCGAACACGGTCACTCGGCAAATTCAAAGCAAACCGAAATGAGATCTGCCTATCCCTAATGTGTAGGCCAGTGGTTCAAATTCACTATGGGTCAGCTTGACTGTATTTCCTAGGGCCTCGATCTTGGTTCAATCCGCACCCACTTTCATCGTTGAGGGCCAGGAAACCTATGAGGCAGCGCCACAATGAATCACAATTGATCAAGTCAACCTGAAAAGACGCTTACTTCGTCCCAAGAATTTTTCTTTCCCACTTGTTAATTGGATCAAGGAAACCGGGACGGTAGTGTTCTTGAGCCGTCTTTCCCGAGCGTCGCCCAATTAGATCAGGGATAGCTCTCATCTCGCAACCAGGCGTCGCCAGATTGTATTTTCATTCACGAACTGAGCGCTTCCTTGCAGCGTCTCAACCCCGTTCTTCTCCAAACCGCTTTCAATCTGCGATGGCATTTTGTCGGTAAAAGCTCGTTTGTGTGCCATAAGCTCAGACCAATTAATCGCGAGATCGTTTTCATCAATCCCTTTCCCGCGCATCAGCCTTGCTGCATCGACAATTTCAGCGGCACGGCGGAGTATCTTTTTCGGGTCGCATCCCCTTAGCGCGCATGTGCCGCCGTAGAGAAGTTCATCCACGACCGCAACCGACCATCCCGCAGCCGCGCATTTATTGGCTGCGACATTGCCAGACATTCCCACGCCAAGGACGACAAGATCTTTTCGGTCGGTCAATTGATGAAGCCCTTCTATATCGACGAAGTTCGGTCAGATGGAAACAATGTCCGTGTCTACTTCAAAGCCAAAGCCCGGCTACTTTCCAAGTTGGTTTCTGTCATTATTGTCGCGTCGAACATTTCGCCAAATTAGCCATCCCAAAGCCGCAACTAGAAAGATCAGTGTTAGTACTAAAGGTCCACCAATCCACGCCAATAGCGAACCGGCTGCTACAAGAGTTGCCGCCGGGCCCAACCCGCAGAGGAGAACACAAGGAACAACGGCCACGGCAGCCACTAGTCCTGCAGTTAGCTTGTCCGACATTCTTAGTCTCCTAACCTGCGCAACAAGAAAGCTTGGTCACGTCCTTTCCAAAACTTTGCGCTGCGAGTTTCAGACCTTCGGCTGTTGTCAAGTAAGGGAAGATTGTCTCACCCAGGTCCTTGGCTGTCATGCCATGCTTGATGGCGAGCACAGCGGTTTGAATGCTGTCTGCACCTTCTGGGGCTATAATTTGGGCACCTAGCAAGACATCAGTTTTATCGTCCGCGACAAGTTTGATGAGCCCGCGTGTGTCCCGCGCAGCCAACGCTCGAGGGAGTTGGTCAAGAGGAAGAATAGAGGTTTTGGTTTCAAATCCAGCGGATTTAGCATCGGCTTCGGTTAGCCCAACCCCGGCAACTTGCGGGTCTGTAAAGACTACCCACGGCATTGCGCTGTTGTCATAGACCATACTGTCGCCGTTCATCGCATTGAGAGATGCAAGTTTGGCACCGTATGCAGCCATATAGACAAATTGATCTCGTCCGGTGACATCCCCGACGGCATAAACGCCAGGTTTCGTCGTGCGTAAGCGATCATCAACCTGAATGCCGCCATTACGAAGCGTCTCGATTCCGACGCCTTCTAGATTTAGCCCGTCTGTATTGGCTCTTCTTCCTGCCGCGACCAGAATTTTTTCGGCTTCTACAGTGTGCGGCCCATTTTTGCTTTCGCAATGGAGCTTGATCCGGCCCCCGTCTTGCTCGATCTTTTGATATCCAATGCCAGAGCAGACAGTAATTCCTTCGTCTTCGAGGTAAGACTGCAGCGCTTCGCTAACCTCAGGCTCTGCCTCTGGCAACAATCTACTGCGGCAGCAAATGGTAACTTTCACGCCAGCCCGAGCAAACATCTGGCCCAGCTCGCAACCAATGACGCCCCCCCCGATGACCATAAGCGATTCAGGAAGTGTCTCTAGCTCAAGAATAGCAGTGCTATCCATGTGCTCAACGCTCTCAATCCCTGGAATAGGGGGAAGCATTGAATAAGAACCTGTCGCAATGATTGTATTCTTCGGGGTGAGTAGCCGATCGCCCACCAGAACACCATCAGGCGTGAGTGATGCTTTACCCTCCATATAGGCGACGCCGTTATACTCGGGAAGCAGATCGATGTATTTCTTCTGTCGAAGCGTTGTCACCAATTCGTCTTTGGCAGCAATGATCTGTTGCCAGTTTTCGACTTTCGCTTGGCCGGAGATGCCTGCAAACCGGCTGGCTGCATGTTGCGCGCCGTACAGAGCTTCAGCCATGCGGATCATAGCTTTGGAAGGAACGCAGCCAACATTCACGCACGTACCACCAATGGTCCCGTGGCCAATAAGGGCAACCTGAGCACCTTCATTGGCAGCGGTGATAGCAGCAGAAAATCCTGCCGAACCTGCACCAATGACCGCAAGATCATACACCCCGTTAGCAGCGTCAGTTGCGCTGTAATCTGACATCTCAATTCTCCAGTATTGTATCTTTAAACTTCTTCGGACAGCCGAGTTGGTCGATCTGGCCGATCTGCTTAGGCGTCAACTGGCGCGGCTGGGTAACCTGCATCTCTTGAGGCATTACCGATTTCGTCCGCGGTTGTAATCGTCGGGTCAAAAGTGACCACGGCTGTCTTTGCATCAAAATCAATGTCAACAGACTGAACACCATCAACGCCGCGCATAGCAGTGCGCACCGTAATGGGGCATGTGGCACAGGTCATATTCTCAACAGCAAAAGTCAATGTCATTTCTTCGACAGCCGCACTCGTTTCGGCGGCGGTGACAGCGTTGCTCTGACCCAATATAGCAAACCCACCAAAGCCAGCCATCACAGCAACAGCAGATATAATCAGTAGACGTTTCATTTTCATACTCCTTAGTAAAACAGTGGGGCCCAATAGTCGATTGTCGCAGCCAGTAGAACCATGACTGTTCCTATCCAAAGGGCAATTTGAGTTATCATCGTTGACTGCGGTTTTGCGCAGTACGAACCTTCTTCACATTCGGGCTTGGGTCGAAAATAAACCTGCCAAAAGCCCAGGCCGAGAAAAACCACGGTGACGGCAATGAAATAGGGCTTGTAGGGTTCCAGGGCAGTCAGGTTGCCTATCCAAGCACCGCTAACACCCAGGAGGACAAAAGCCAGGGGCAGAATGCAGCAAGTCGATGCAATGAATGCACCGAGGATGCCACCGGCAGCCATCCATTGGCTTCGGTCCTTTTGGTCATTGGAAGCCGGAACTTCTAGCTCAATTGTTTCCGTTTCACTCATAATGACCCTTGGACCTTTTGATTGCGGAGCGTCAGCTCAAGAGCCAACCTGACAGGAGTGTGCATCCTGTAGCTTGTACAGGGTCAAGAACATATTTGCGTTGAAATCAATAACTCCCTCGTTTCACGCATTCGTGACATCAGGCGTACAGTACATCAATGATAGGGCAGTCGGGCAATTGGCCCTGCCCGCACATATTAGAGAGCTCTTTCAGACGTTTTTCCATTTTGCGAAGGTCTTTGAGTTTGCCTTGAACTACTGCGAGATGCTCTAGAGTAACTCTATGAATATCTCCACATTCATACGAGTCATTATCAAGGCGCGCGAAGACATTCTGAGTCTCTTCAATCGAAAATCCAAGAGCCTTAAGTCGGAGAATGAATGATAGCCGTTTGCGACTTTCATCGTTGTAGATCCGATAACCGTTCTCTGCTCGGCGCGGTGCTGGCATGAGATTCATGTTTTCGTAGTATCGAATTGTTTCAGGATTGCATCCGGTCGCCGTAGCTAACTGGCCGCGTGTAAATTCCGATCCTTCAATTGCTCTTGAAGCCATTTCTTTCTCCTTGCACCTGTATCAACTACAGGAGTTAGTATCATGCTTATTGGATTTGTTTGAATGACAAAAGAGAAATCGAGCGATGTCAAAAGCAGATAATTTTGTGCAGTTCATCGACAAGGGGTACTTGGAAACAAACTCGATTGAACTTCAGAGATTGACAATTTCGGCATACCGCCTTCTTGCCAAAGGAAAACCATGCTCAATAGCCGAGATCGGACTTGCGACCGGACTGGACCCCAAAATAGTGGAAGAGCAAATTTGCAGCCTTCCTGATAACACCCTTGAAAGAAATGGCGACGGCGATATTGTCGCCTTGATCGGATTAAGCCTTACAGAAGGCAATCATCGATTCATCGTCAATGGCAATCACCTTTTTACATGGTGTGCCTTCGACGGAATATTTCTACCGGAGCTCATCGGCCTTCCTGCGGTGTTAAAGTCTTCATGTCGCCAAACCGGTAATGCAATCACGATCAACGTTTCGCCTGGTGGCATCGAACAGTCTGATCCGAGTTCAGCAGTTTTGTCTCTCGTATCACCTGATGCAGAAACCTGCCGAACCAATATCCGCGGCGCATTCTGCAATCACGTAAACCTTTTTGAGAGCTACGATGCGTTTGCCCTTTGGTCCAAGGTGAATGGAGGCGAACTAGCAATTGATATGGGTGATGCCGCCATAATGGCAAAACGACGAAACTTTGAGCGGTTCCCTGACGTCCATTTGGAACCAAATGAAAACGGTTGTCCTACCCACTATGGCTGAGCAACAAAAATTGTATTCTGCGGCGATTATGTTGAGGTATGAGAGATAGCGAGGACGCTCAATCCCAAGAAGGCGCTCCGGGTGTTACCTGAAAGAATGGGAACACAAGCTCATCGCCCACTGCCACATCAAGGGCCGCACAAGTCAACATCCCCTCATCGGTATAGATGCCGGTATCCACATTGATGCGGTTCGGCAGAAAGACGGGCTTGTCGTCTTCCGGCGTGTGACCGTGAACGACGCGATAACCGTGATCCAGCTCCGAGGCCAGGAATTCCTTCCTGATCCACATGAGGTCCTTGTCGGCCTGTTCGTCCAGCGGCACGCCAGGGACAATGCCCGCATGAACGAACAGGAAAGGGTCATGGGCGAATGTGAGTGGCAGGGAGTTGAGCCAATATACGTGTTCGGTCGGAATGTCCCCTCTCACCTCTCCCAGCGGATCAGCCATATCAAAATCCGCGTCAGCCCGATCCGGCATTTCAATCTCATATGAGGCCAGTGTCTCTTTCGCCCCGTTCTGTGACCAGTAGCGGAAGGCATCCCCATCCGTGTCGTTGAGGGCGTCCAGCATCATCTGTTCGTGATTGCCGCGCAGGTGAATCTTTTTCTCGAACCAAGCCAGCGGCCCACCCCCGTTGATGAGCAGATCAATCAGGTCGGCGGATTGGGGTCCCCGGTCGATGTGATCACCCATCGTGACCAGCCATGCAGGCCGGTCAGGATAGTTCCGTTGGTGGCTGGCATGAGCGCGGTCGATGACATCATAGAAGGCGCTCAGGTAGCCGTGGATATCGCCCACCGCGTAAATGATGGGCTCTTCCATTTGTAATGATGGTGTTGTTTCGTCATTCGCCAATATGGGATTGTCCTTTCAATTATTCGCGCCGCCAAAAACCGAAGGCAACTTTAATCAAGTGAGGAACTGTGGTGCACGGGTGTCGGGATTGAGGCAATATTGTGGCTGCGGGCTCCACTGATCAATTCGCTCCTATGAAAGGAGCCCCACGGCGGCGGCGACCTCCTGTGGGCGGGCATCCAGATAGGCGTTGGTGGCCGCAAGTGATCTGTGGCCGACCGCTTTTTGAATAATGCGGATGGAAATTCCCTTGTCGGCAAGCGAGGTGATGAACAAAGCACGGCCCGCGTGAGACGAGGTATCGATCCCGGCGCGGGCGTAGAGCCCTTTAAAGAGGCCAACAAGGCCAGTTCGCCCGTAGCGGGTTTCCGACTGTGTCAGAATGAGCGGGCCACTGGCGACGCCCCTATGGGCGAGATAGCCGCTGATCGCGCGTTGAACGGATCGGTTCAGGTGGATTTCGCGGGCATGGCCCCATTTAACACGGGAGCTTTCCAGATAGATCCTGTCGCGGACTTCAGCTCGGTCATTGTCGAAGACGTCGCCAAGATCCAACCCCATGATTTCGCCCACTCGCATCCCCGCACGAGCCGAAAGCAGCAGGCAGAGCCGATTACGGGTCGGATACCGCGTCGATGACGCGATATCCATCACGCGGCGAAATTCAACATCTGTTATGGGTCGAGCCTTTGTCATGAGCCACCTTGGACAATTCCGTACACAGACGGTAGTATAATCTAAGGTTGTGATAATGTAAATGGAAATCTTGGGTTGTTGCCACTTCGTTGCCATGGTTTGCTGGACTGTTGATCAAAACTGTTCAACGTTGGTCTGAATGTAGATTGCGAAGACTCGGAGATGGTGTTTGGGCATGACCATAAATTACGGTTCCACGAGGGAGCCGTCTGGCGACGCGAGTGCTGTAGCTGGAAAACGGGTTCATCCGGGGCACGTCCTTGGTCTTCCACTACATATATAGGTCACTTCACGTCAAAAGGGACAAAGATAATTCTGTCGTTGAAATTTTTGGGCGACAGCTCTTTGGCCATGTAACTGGAAATTACGCCCTGCCGACGGATCGGCTGCACGTGGGCCGTCCCAGCAAGTATGATTTGTCCCCAAGCTTTTCTTGCGGCAGCCCCGAACAACATGGGTATGGGCGGAGGCGGGGGTGTGACTTTGAGATGCCAGTGCGGATTTGACCCCGGCTTTTCAATCACGCCAATCGCCTGAAGGCGGGAAGCGGACGTCCGCCAGTTATCACCCAGCAGGTAACCGTTCATCAATGCGTCCCACCTTCGAAGATAGGTTCGCATAATCTTCCGTATCGCTGGTTGGTCTGAAAGAGTCCAGCGCGAGGCCGGAGAATTGGGATTCGTCGCGTTCGTCGTCAGCGTGACAAATTTCGTGCCTGGATGACTTTCTATCATTTCGGCATAATCGCTTCGGCTAGGTATCTGCAGGCAAGGCGACGGGGGTGGAAGGTTCGACATTTTTCATGCCCTTAGTTTTGAAGAAGTGAAAAGGGCCCGCCCGAACAATAACCGTCATGGCGGGCCAGTTGTTCACAGGCGGCTAGAGGACCTTCAGGTCATAGATGGACAACGCAAACGCGATTTCAAAGTCGTGCGAGTTGGTATAGGCGGGAGGGTCCATCCCCCACTTCCTCTTCATGGGTTTGAAGCGGAGGCCCCGGTTATCAGCGAGCGTATCGCCTTCAAAGACCGGTGCAGCCACCGCCCGCGTAGCCATGACGTCAAAGTAAAGCTCCGGGAGCCTCACTTCGAACACCCGGTCCATGCTTTCAACCAATTTGGTCTTTACACGAACCTTCGGCCCTTTGATGCTAAAATTCCTCCGGTCGATTGCGACTTTCGCATGTTGGACCATTTCAGACAGATCTTTGGGGTGCGTTTGATTCGTCATTGCCAATCTCCTCTCTTTGTAAGTTGGTGCGTTGCTTGGCCGGATTTCCATTCATCCCGGCCACTTGTCGCCTACAGGCTGATGACCAAGCACCAGCCTGTAGGTTCCTACTTACGGGCCTATTCAGCCGAGCCCGCCAAAGGTGTGAGATGTTCGACCAACAGATCGAGTTCTATATCAATCGTGGATATGTCACTCGCTTCCGCAGGATCGTTCTCTTCAGCCCCCGTACGATCATGCAAGCGATAGCCAATCAGGTCTGTTGGTTCGTCCGTGAAAGGACCAGCCACAGCCATTGAGATGTTCATCACTTCGAGGTCAATCGAGGGAATGCTGACAATGGCCTTTCCATTGAGGTCAACTGAAAGCACGCCTTTGACCTTCATCATCGTAAAATCAGAATCCGCCCGATCTTCTTGGTGGGCCTGACGACAATTCTGCGCCTGCATTAGGGCGCTCTGCTCATAAATTTCCGACATTAGGGACTCCTATTCTCGTCGGGTTTCAATCTTTCCCACACGGCCAAAACTTTGGCCGTGCGATTTCCGGTCAACAACTTCTTGCTGACTTTCTATGAGCTGCGACGCAGCCCGGCTTTCCAGGAGTCGTAGTCTTCTCGTGAGTAACGAACGAGCCGGTCTAACTGGTGCCAACTTGGCCCCATGTTCTTCTCGCGCCAGCGGCGGACCGTGCGTTGATCGACCTGAAGGTCGTCAGCCACTTCTTTCGTCGTGAGCATTGGCGTTTGGTCGTTTGCGCGTTCGTCTTTACGAGGCACTTGCTTCTCCTGTTCGCCACCTGAAGAATTCAAGTGGCGTAAAGGAGTATGGAACGGGTCTCAAAGATGCTCCCGTATTCTCGCGTACGAATTATCAGATCGGGGGTATTGGAGGCCTATTGTTGCGCCTTGTTAGCGGCCTTGTTCTTTTTGATTTCAAGATCCAGGTCCTGCCATTTCTTACCGAACTTCTTCTCGAGCCAGCTTAGCTTGGGCACCCTCACCTTGCCACTATAGATCTTTTCGTGCTCGACGAGCTCTTCCAAAGCAAGATGAACGTTGAGACGGGAAGTTAACTCATTGTCGCGGTCGTTCCCGAAAAGTTCTTCCAAGAGTTGCCTGATTAGATTTTCGTTTATGACAGGTTTCTGGCCACGAGTGGTTTTCTTTCTACCCTTCGGAATGACCAGCTCGCCAAGCTCACTCGCGACCAAGTGCTTGAATCCTGTTTCCACGTCACGATCAATGATCGAACGAGGGGCACTCAACACCGCCCTCAAGAGCTCGGGCGGAAGGCTCTTACAGTAATCGAACTTCCTTTTTGTCCGATTCCTGAATTCAAAAATAGACATGCCTTCATCGTAGGCACAGAAACCCGGGCCACCAATTTCCTCTATACAATATTCAAACCTCTGAATCATGTGCTTGGCGGTCAGAACCTGCTTAGCCATGTTCATTTTTTCGGCAAGATCGTCGATGTCAGTTTCAAAATCAGCGGGCACGCTCACGGCTCTCTCCTATTCCGATGCAAACTCCAATAGCAAAATCGCACCCGGGGCGGCGGAGATATGACAGGTAATTTTTTTTGTAAACCCCCCAAATTTGTATCCTGTGTTCGCGCCCCCCAATGACCTCTCATGACCTCAACTTCGAGAGTACTCCCGATCTTTCAATGCATTTCAAACAACGCCCGTGCCGTCTCGTCTGCGGCCTTGGTCAGCTCCGCCCCGTTGAGATGAAGATATCTTTCGGTGGTCGCAATCTGAGCGTGACCCAATAACTTTTGGAGCATTGGCCCGCTAATGCCGCTGCGGGCACCGACAGTGGCGAAGGTGTGCCGCAGGTCATGAAAGCGCACATCATCAAGACCGGCCCGTTTCCTTATCTTCCGCCACATCTTGGGCAGGCAGCTCATGGCCGCATCGTTGGTCTTGCCGGGAAACACCCACTGTGAAGAGGCATCATCCATCCGGTGGGAAATCAATGACAGGGCTTGCTGGCCCACGAAGACAGAACGCGGACCGGTCTTGCTGTCCTTCAGCCGGATCGTAGAATTGATGAAATCAACGTCACTGTAGGCAAGGCTCAATATCTCTGATTGACGCATGCCGGTCAGCAGCGCGAGCCGCACCACATCGGCCAGCTTCTCATGGACAACCGCATAGTGGTCGACCGCGTCCATCAGGCGGCGAACCTCATCCGAATTGAGGGCTCTTTCACGGGGGCGTTCAGGGTAACGCTCTATGTAACGACAGGGGTTGGAACCCTGAATTCGCAAGCCCCACCGCTCGGCATTGTTGAAGAGAATGGACAGGAGGGCCAGGACACGGTTGGCCTGATATGGGGTGGCCGATAGGGCGGCGTGCAGCCTCTGAACCTCCACAGCACCGATGTCCTGAACACGGTCACGACCTAGGCGTGGTTTGATGAGGCGTTCCCATTGATCAACCGCCTCTTTGGCGGACCGTGGTTTGAGCTTAACGTCCACATGCATGGTCCGGTGCCGATCCCAAAGCTCCCCCATGGTCATCCCAGATCGGGTGTCTTGTCGTTCCTTGGATGGGTCATTGCCAGCATAGGCGTCCAGCTTCCATTTGGCAGCCATTTCTCTGGCGGCCCCGCACAGCATTTCAGGGTGAGGGCCGAGGGTCGGCTTGCGGACTTGGGCTGATCGGCCCGTGCCCAAGCGATACTTGAGGACATAGCTCTTGCGGCCAGTTGGCGTTACCCGAAGGCCAAACCCCTTGATTTCTGTATCCCACACGATGAAGGTCGCGTCCTTGGTTTGGACACGTTCCACATGCGCCTGAGTAATTCGAATTTTTCGCGGAGCCTTTTTCATCTCCACACGAATTATCCAAAAACCTCACCCTTGGCTCGGATTAATCCGGACTGATTCCCTTAAGGCGGCGACAGGCCCCGTGAAAGGTGGATCGCATATGTTGGGTTCTGCTAGGCTTGGTACCACTGGGGTACCACGAGAGTGCCCTTTCGTGACCTCGAATGCCCCCTCACATTAGCCGCCCGCTTCACCATTTGAGGTCATTGATCAAACAAATCTGGGGGACGTGCCCTCTTATGTACCCTGATTACCCCTCACGCCCCCAACGGCCGCGAATAACTACGAATCTGGGGGTCGGGCGTTCGAATCGCTCCGGGTGCGCCATTCCCGTGCAAAAGTAAGAACTTTTTCTTCGGGGTCTTGATCGGCCAGCGCCGCGCTCGCTAAGGCCGCTTCTGGTCCGGTAATCCTGATCTCTTTATCGCTGACATCCACCCGAGAGACCATCTGCCGCAAATAGGCGCGTCGGAACCCTGGATCATCTGGATGGAGCAACCTTTTCTTTGCAGACACTGCAAAAGCTTCACGCTGGACTTGAGAGAGCATCTTAGTAGGGCGGTCCCGTTCGCGCTCCAAACCCGCTATAAGTTTGATGAGCTGATCTCTTTGTTTCTGAAGCTTGTTGATATGAGATTTCAAGCTCCCCTCAAGGGTCAGCCCATTGCTGAGCTGCCCATAAAGGTTATCAAGCTGGGTGCTGACCTCGCGCTTCTCCTTAGAGAGGTCACGGATGCGATTGAGGAGGTCTTTGTT